>NZ_JAMYMJ010000029.1:0-67674 GCF_040318435.1 Mesorhizobium sp. M1143
GATCTCCTATGCCGGCTTCGATCCGGTTTTCGTCTCGATCGCACGTTCGATCATCGGCGGGCTCTGTGTGCTCGGCTGGTGCTGGCTGCGCGGCATCAGGCTGTTTAAGGCCGACGGGTCGCTTGTCGCCGGCATCATCGTCGGCGTGCTGTTCGGCGTCGAGTTCCTGTGCCTCTATATCGGGCTGGAATACACGACCGTTGCCCGCAACACACTGCTGGTCAACACCATGCCGTTCTGGGTCCTGATCGGCGGCCATTTCCTGCTCGGTGAGCGTATCAACGCGCGCAAGCTTGGCGGGCTCGTGCTTGCCTTCTGTGGCCTTGTGGCGGTGTTTTCCGACGGGATTGCCGGCGGCACCGACGTGACCTTGATGGGCGATCTGCTCAGCCTCGGCTCGGGCATCCTGTGGGCGGCGACCAGCATCGTCATCAAGCGTTCGAAACTGGTCGAGACCAGTGCCGAGAAATTGCTGCTTTATCAGCTGGCCGGTGCGGCCATTGTCGGTGTCCTGGTTCTGCCTTTCGCCGGCCCGCCGATCCGCGCGGTCAGTGCCTTGCCGACATTGGCGCTGCTGTTCCAGTCGCTCTATATAGTTGCCTTCACCTATGTGCTGTGGTTCTGGCTGCTCAGGCGCTATCCGGCATCGGGCCTGTCGAGCTTCGCCTTCCTGTCGCCGGTGTTCGGCGTCCTCTGCGGCGCTATCATTCTTGGCGAGGCGCCAACGACCAGGATCTTTGTGGCGCTTGGGCTGATCGCAGTCGGCCTGATCATCGTCAACCGGCCGGCGCGCAAGCAGGTACCTGGATAGAAAGTTCGACCATGCGTGACATCCTCAACGACCTCGAAGCGGGAAAGCATCTGTCCGATCCGGATCCGGTCCGCCGCGCCCAGATCCAGATGAAGACGCACCTGCCGAAGCGCTTCTACAAGGACGTGTCGGTCGTAGCTGTGGAGGACGGTTTTGTCGTCCACCTCGATGGCAAGCCGGTGCGCACGCCGGGCAAGGCGCTGCTGGCGCTGCCGACCGAAAAGGCCGCCGCCCTGGTCGCCAATGAGTTCGCTGCACAGGGCGAGACCATCGACCCGGTCACGATGCCGGTGCTGCGTCTGGTCAACACCGCCATCGACGGCGTCGCCAGCGACCCGCAGGCGGTGCTGGAGGACGTCTTGCGCTTCGCCTCGTCCGATCTGACCTGCTACCGCGCCGACGCGCCGCAGGGGCTGGTCGAGCGGCAGAACCAGCATTGGGATCCGGTGATCGACTGGGCGAGGGCGACATTAGGGGCTCGGTTCAACCTCGCCGAGGGCATCATCCATGTCGAGCAGCCGCGCGAAAGCCTCGCCGTCCTCGGCGCCCATCTTGCCCAGCGTGCCGAGCCGCTGCGGCTGTCTGCAATCCATGTCATGACTTCGCTGACCGGGTCGGCGCTGCTGGCGCTGGCGGTCGATTACGGCGCGCTCGACGGCGACGCGGCCTGGGCCGCCGGCCATGTCGACGAGGACTGGCAGGTCGAGCACTGGGGCCAGGACGCCGAGGCTGTCGCACGCCGCTCGGCCCGCAAACGCGACATGATGGCGGCCGTCGGCCTGCTCGACGCGCTGAAGACCTGATCCTCGGCCTTTTGCCGCACTGCACCTAATACCAAAGTCATAAATCCAAGGTCTGTCTGCCTCCGGCGGTCGCTTTCTGTCATTTTTTACGCCGATGGCTGGTTCGAGTCGCGTTCAGAGGGAACGCCGACGATGACGCCCAGCCTCGAGGACAGACGGGATTTCACGGGAGGACAGTTCAATGGCATTGGCATCGACCGCCGGCGGAGCCAGCCGCGGCATGACACGAGAGGAGAAGAAGGTCATCTTCGCCTCCTCGCTGGGCGCGGTTTTCGAATGGTATGATTTCTATCTCTACGGAGCGTTGGCCGGCGCGATCGGCTTGACCTTCTTCAACTCGTTTCCCGAAAGCACCCGCTACATCTTCACGCTGCTGGTCTTCGCCGCCGGCTTCATCGTGCGCCCGTTCGGCGCGCTGGTGTTCGGCCGCATCGGCGATCTCGTCGGCCGCAAATACACATTCCTTGTCACCATCATGATCATGGGTCTGTCGACTTTCCTTGTCGGCCTGCTTCCGGGCTCAGAGACACTGGGCATTCTGGCGCCGATCCTGTTGATCGCGCTGCGCATGCTGCAGGGCCTGGCGCTTGGCGGTGAGTACGGCGGCGCCGCGACCTATGTCGCGGAACATGCGCCGGATGACCGTCGCGGCTTCTACACGTCATGGATCCAGACGACGGCGACGCTCGGCCTGTTCCTGTCGCTGATTGTCATCCTGCTGGTGCAGAATTCTGTAAGCAAGGACGCCTTCAACGCCTGGGGATGGCGCATTCCTTTCCTGGTCTCGGCCATCCTGCTCGGCATTTCGGTCTGGATCCGGCTGTCGCTTTCGGAATCGCCGACCTTCCTGCGCATGAAGGAAGAGGGCAAGAGTTCCAAGGCGCCGCTGTCGGAAGCCTTCGGCCAGTGGAAAAACGCCAAGATCGCCATCCTGGCGCTGTTCGGCCTCACCGCCGGTCAGGCCGTGGTCTGGTACAATGGTCAGTTCTACGCACTGTTCTTCCTGGCCAATGTGCTCAAGGTCGATGCGCAGTCGGTGAACATCATGATTGCCATTGCGCTGGCACTCGGTACGGGCTTCTTCGTCTTCTTCGGCTGGCTGTCCGACAAGATCGGCCGCAAGCCGATCATCATGGCCGGCCTTGCGCTGGCGGTCGTCACCACCTTCCCGCTGTTCAAGGCGTTGACCTGGGCCGCCAATCCGGCGCTCGCCACCGCACAGCAGAACACGCGCGCCACGGTGACGGCGGCTCCGGGAGACTGCAACTTCCAGTTCAATCCGACCGGCACGCGCGTACCGGTCAGTTCGTGCGATATCGCGACCGATTTCCTTGCCAAGAACTCGGTGCCTTACGACATCGTCTCGACGGCGGCGGCGGGGACCCCGGCGAGTGTCATGATCGGCAGCGAAACCGTGGCGTCTTATGATGCCAAGGCCGCGGGCGACAAGAAGGCTGCCAGCGACGCTGCCTTCAAGAAGGGTATCAATCTCGCGCTTCAGGGGGGCGGTTATCCGCTGAAGCGTGCTGCCGCCAAGGTTGCCGACCAGAAGCTCGACGCCTTTGTCGCGGCCAATCCTGAACTGAAGCTCGACGCGGCAGCCATCCGCGCCGGCGAAAAGACCGCGGTCCCGACCGAACAGGCGATCAAGGACAAGGTGCTGACCAAGGACGAAGCCGCGGGCGCCACCGAGGTGACCGTCTACAGCGTTCCGGCAGCGGGCGCGTTCGCGATGTTTGCCGACCCCGCACAGGTCAACTGGGCCAAGGTCATTGGCATCCTGTTCATCCTGGTCCTCTACGTGACCATGGTCTACGGGCCGATCGCGGCAATCCTGGTCGAGATGTTCCCGACCCGCATCCGCTACAGCGGCATGTCACTGCCCTATCACATCGGCAATGGCTGGTTCGGCGGCCTGCTGCCCGCGATCGTGTTCGCGTTCAGCGCCTACAAGGGCGATATCTATTACGGCCTTTGGTATCCGGTGGTGATCGCGGCGGTGACGCTGATCATCGGCATGATCTTCGTCAGGGATACGCTCGGCACCGACCTGCATACCAAGCAGTAGCCGACGGCTCTGTATCAAACACAAACCCGGCGCGAGCGATCGCGCCGGGTTTTTGATTTGTGGGCCTGTTCGATCTATCAGCGCGGAAGACGCCTAGCTCTTGCGAGGCTGTTCGGCCTCCGCAATGGCGGCCTCATGATACCAGGCCTCGCCATGGGCAAGCGGGTGATCGCGCAGCGAAGCAAGCTCTGCCGCAAACTTGGCCTTTACGCCTAAATTTGAGGCAGTTACACGCGATGCCGCCGGGAATATCAGGATTTTGGCCGACGGACGGGCTGAGGTGATTTCCATGGTCGGTCTCCTTTCTTCTGGAGAGGCTCTTCGATTCATCTTTCCATCAAGGTAGGTCCTGCAATCCTTTTAGGCAAGATGCCTAAAGAAAGATCTGCATTTGCCTGTTATTTAAGCAAATTCTGCCTTTGATTGATCCGGGCGCATTGCTTAGGCGGCTTGCCATCACCGGCGGGATGAAAGGGCATTTTTGCCGCACCCTGACCAACTGAAGTGGCACACGATTTGCATTTTATCGACCGGCAGCTGGGCTGCTGGATGGCTCGGCGCGCCGGCGTCATCCAGGTTCGGTGATCAAGCAACGAGAGGCTCTAGAATGACGAAATACAAGCTCGAGTATATCTGGCTCGATGGTTACACCCCGGTCCCCAATCTTCGCGGCAAGACCCAGGTCAAGGAGTTCGCCGAGTTCCCGACGCTCGAGCAGCTGCCGCTGTGGGGCTTCGACGGTTCTTCCACGCAGCAGGCCGAAGGCCACAGCTCCGACTGCGTGCTGAAGCCGGTCGCCGTGTTCCCGGATCCGGCCCGCACCAATGGCGTGCTGGTGATGTGCGAAGTGATGATGCCAGATGGCGTAACGCCGCATGTGTCCAACAAGCGCGCCACCATCCTCGACGACGAGGGCGCCTGGTTCGGCTTCGAGCAGGAGTATTTCTTCTACAAGGACGGCCGTCCGCTCGGCTTCCCCGAGAGCGGCTATCCGGCGCCGCAGGGCCCGTACTACACCGGCGTCGGCTATTCGAATGTCGGCCCGATCGCGCGCCAGATCGTCGAGGAGCATCTCGACCTTTGCCTCGCAGCAGGCATCAACCATGAAGGCATCAACGCCGAAGTGGCCAAGGGCCAGTGGGAATTCCAGATTTTCGGCAAGGGCTCCAAGAAGGCCGCCGACCAGATGTGGATGGCCCGTTATCTCTTGCAGCGCCTGACCGAAAAATACGAGATCGACATCGAGTATCACTGCAAGCCGCTTGGCGACACCGACTGGAACGGCTCGGGCATGCACGCCAACTTCTCGACCGCCTATATGCGCGAAGTCGGCGGCAAGGCCTATTTCGAAGCGCTGATGGCTCAATTCGACAAGAACCTGATGGACCACATCGCCGTCTACGGCCCGGACAATGACAAGCGCCTGACCGGCAAGCATGAGACCGCGCCGTGGAACCGCTTCAGCTACGGCATCGCCGACCGCGGCGCCTCGATCCGCGTGCCGCATTCCTTCGTCAACAATGACTACAAGGGTTACCTGGAAGACCGCCGTCCGAACTCGCAAGGCGACCCCTACCAGATCGCATCGCAGATCCTGAAGACGATCGCGGAGGTTTCGACCAGCGTGCAGGTTTCGGCGGCGGCGTAAGCATCTATAGCGGCGCAGGCTTCGTAAGCCTGCGCCGTAGCCTGCTGCTACCACGTCTACGGTCTGCTATTGGTCAAACAAAAACCCCGGCGTCTGAACTGACGCCGGGGTTTTTCCTTGTCGCTGAGGCTTATCGTTCAGACCGAATAGTACATGTCGTATTCGACCGGATGCGGGGTCATTTCGAAGCGCATCACTTCGGCCATCTTGAGCTCGATGTAGCTGTCGATCTGGTCGTCGTCGAAGACGCCGCCGGCCTTCAGGAAGCCGCGGTCCTTGTCCAAGCTTTGCAGCGCTTCGCGCAGCGAACCACAGACGGTCGGAATCTTCTTCAGTTCCTTCGGCGGCAGATCGTAAAGATCCTTGTCCATCGGCTGTCCCGGGTGGATCTTGTTCTTGATGCCGTCGAGGCCGGCCATCAGCATGGCGGCGAAAGCGAGGTAGGGGTTCGCGCCCGGATCGGGGAAGCGGACCTCGACGCGCTTGGCTTTCGGCGACGAGCCGAACGGAATGCGGCACGAGGCCGAACGGTTGCGCGCGGAGTAGGCGAGCAGCACCGGGGCTTCATAGCCAGGTACAAGGCGCTTGTAGGAGTTGGTCAGCGGGTTGGTGAACGCGTTGATGGCCTTGGCGTGCTTGATGATGCCGCCGATGTAGAACAGGCACGACTCCGAAAGGCCGGCATATTCATTGCCGGCGAAGGTCGGCTTGCCGTTCTTCCAGATCGACTGGTGGACGTGCATGCCCGAGCCGTTGTCGCCGAAGATCGGCTTCGGCATGAAGGTGGCCGTCTTGCCATAGGCATTGGCGACCTGGTGCACGACATATTTGTAGATCAGCATCTTGTCGGCGTTGCGGACCAGCGTGTCGAACTTGATGCCGAGCTCGTGCTGGGCAGCGGCAACCTCGTGATGGTGCTTTTCGACGCGCACGCCCATTTCGGCGAGCACGGTCAGCATTTCGGAGCGCATGTCCTGCGCGCTGTCGATCGGCGGCACAGGGAAGTAGCCGCCCTTGACGCGCGGGCGGTGGCCGAGATTGCCGGTCTCGTAATCGGTGTCGTCGTTGGACGGCAGTTCGGTCGAGTCCAGCTTGAAGCCGGTGTTGTAGGGATCGGCCTTGTACTTGACGTCGTCGAAGACGAAGAACTCGGCTTCGGGGCCGACATAGATGGTGTCGCCGATGCCTTCGGCCTTCATGTAGGCCTCGGCCTTCTTTGCAGTGCCGCGCGGATCGCGGTTGTAGGATTCGCCGGAGACCGGATCGAGAATGTCGCACAGGATGACCATGGTCGACTGGGCGAAGAACGGATCCATGTGGACGGTGTCCGCATCGGGCATCAGCACCATGTCGGACTCGTTGATCGCCTTCCAGCCGGCGATCGAGGAGCCGTCGAACATGACGCCGTCGGCGAACATGTCTTCCTCGACCTCGATGACATCCATCGTCACGTGCTGCAGCTTGCCCTTCGGATCGGTGAAGCGCAGGTCGACGAATTTCACGTCGTTGTCCTTGATCTGCTTCATGATGTCTTTGGCTGTCGTCATGTCGTTTCTTCCCTGTGTGATGACGTTTCGAGGAGACGTTAATCTGAAATCAGAAAGCTCAGACGGCGTCCATCCCCGTTTCGCCGGTACGGATGCGAACGACCTCCTCGATGTTGGAGACGAAGATCTTGCCGTCGCCGATGCGGCCGGTCTGCGCCGCCTTGCGGATGGCTTCGATGGCGCCTTCGACGGCGTCGTCGCCCAGCACGACTTCGATCTTCACCTTGGGCAGGAAGTCGACGACATATTCGGCGCCGCGATAGAGTTCGGTATGGCCTTTCTGGCGGCCAAAGCCCTTAGCCTCGGTCACGGTAATGCCTTGCAGACCGGCCTCCTGAAGCGCTTCCTTCACTTCGTCTAGCTTGAACGGCTTGATGATCGCTTCGATCTTTTTCATGTAGAAAGTGGCCTCCACTGCCAAAAAAACGGGTTGTGCGCCCCGCTTGCGCCTCCATCAAGCACGAACTGTGCCAATTTCAGCCCACGCGAAGCGGTTTCGCGCAATTCCAATGCCGCGCCGCGCCGGGATGCACATTCGCGTCATCCTCTGCTTCGGCTGCGGCAAAGCTGCCCGAAGCCTACACATTGCCGCTTCGGGCGTCTGCACGATAATTAGGCAGATTGCGCATTTTGCAGGCCTGCGCGGATCCGTGGCACCAGTCTGCGAAAGGATTGGCCGCACGCCAACGCAGCACCTGGCCGTTTGCTTCGAATCCGAAACTGGACAATGCTCGATAGGGACAAAGGGGTCGGCCTTGAACGAAATGCGGATCGGCAATCCATGAGCAATGAAGTCCTGTCGCCGGCCGAGATGGGCGAGACCGACCGGCTGGCGATCGCGGCCGGTCCGCTCGACGGCTATGGCCTGATGCAGCGCGCCGGCGAAGCGGTCGCTGCTGTGGTCCTGGCACGCTATCCCGCAGCAAGCCGCGTGCACGTGCTGTGCGGCCCCGGCAATAATGGTGGCGACGGCTATGTTGTAGCGCGGTTGCTGGCCGAGGCTGGTGTGAATGTGGCGCTCT
Organism: Mesorhizobium sp. M1143; assembly: GCF_040318435.1. Classification (NCBI taxonomy): domain Bacteria; kingdom Pseudomonadati; phylum Pseudomonadota; class Alphaproteobacteria; order Hyphomicrobiales; family Phyllobacteriaceae; genus Mesorhizobium; species Mesorhizobium sp. M1143. The sequence goes on from NZ_JAMYMJ010000029.1 coordinate 7,900, forward strand.
GGGCCGAAGGCAAGCAGAAGCCCGGGAGTGATGCGGCGCGAGCTTCCGAGGCCTGCAATCTGCCGGTCGAGCACATCGGACACTGCTACCCGGAACCGGGTGAAGTCGTCGTGGACGCGCTCTATGGTGCGGGATTGTCGAAGAAGATATCCCTGCATGCCTCTGCCGTCTCAGGATTGGCCGCGGCGGAGCGCGTGCCTGTGGTGTCAATCGATCTGCCTTCTGGTGTGTCGGGCGAGACCGGCTTGAGCAACGCTTATTTCAAGGCCGACGTGACGGTGACGTTCGTGCGGAAAAAGCCCGGCCATCTGCTGATGCCGGGGCGCAGCCTCTGCGGCGAGATCATCATCGCCGATATCGGCATTCCGGATGCGATCGTCGATGAGTTCAAGATCAAGACGTTCGAGAACACGCCTGACTTCTGGCTATACAGTTTTCCGAAAACGGCGGTCGATACACATAAGTATAAGCGCGGCCACGTCAGCGTCTTTTCCGGCGGGCCGAGCGCGACAGGTGCGGCGCGGCTGTCGGCGATGGCTGCAGCCAGAGCCGGGGCAGGGGCGGTGACCGTGCTCTCGCCTGAAAATGCCATGCAGGTAAACGCCGCGCATCTGACATCGATCATGCTGCGCGAGGCCGGTTCGATGGAGGAAGTGCAGGAATTTTTGTCGGCGAGGCACCCCGAAGTACTTGTGTTCGGACCAGGGCTCGGGCCGAAACCCAAAGTGGGGGATTTCGCGTTGCAATTGATCGCGACGGTCGCTGACCTAAACCGCACGTCGACGAGTTCATTCGGAATTCAGCGCCCTGCCATTGTCTTGGATGCTGACGCCATCACGTCATTGGCGCATCAGCCTCAGGCCCTGTTCGACGCCGCGCTGCTCCCGTTGGGGCCGGTATTGGTGCTGACGCCGCATGAAGGCGAATTCGCCAGACTTTTTCCCGACATCGCGAAGGACAAGAAGCAGTCGAAACTCGCCAAGGCGCGCGCAGCCGCTGAACGAGCCAACGCCATCATGGTCTACAAGGGCGCCGACACCGTCATCGCGGCGCCGGACGGCCGCGCGGTGATCAACGCCAATGGTGCACCATGGCTCGCCACCGCCGGTTCCGGCGACGTGCTGGCGGGCATTGTCGCCGCGCTGCTGGCGCAGGGCATGCAGGCATTCGAGGCCGCCTGCGCAGCGGTCTGGATCCATGCCGAGGCCGGCAGCCGCTTCGGTCCGGGGCTGATCGCGGAGGATCTGCCGCTGGCCCTGGTGCCGGTGCTGCGTGAACTGGTCGATGCACGGCAGAAGGTGGCGATCAGATGAAGCATTTCGCGCTCGCCATTGCAGCCATCATCGCGCTGTTCGCCTCGCATGGCGTGCGCGCTGAGCAGCCGGTGACCATCGTCGACGATCCGGCGGTGCTCGCCGCCCTCGATGCCAAGGGTTTTGGCTTCGCCCGCATTTTCGCCGTCGACGGCCCGGACGATCTGAAGACGCTCTACAGTGAGGCGCCGGCCTATCGTGCTGTTGTCGACATGGTGGCGGCCGATATTGCCACGCTGCGGGCCGAGATAAAGGCCGGCGGGCGCACGCTCTACGAGGTGACCGACGGCAATGTCGGCCGCGTCATGGATATGCGCTGGCTGAAGACCGAGGCCGCGCGCTTCCGCCTGGTCGGCGTCGTCAACCGGCTGGACCGGCGTGACTTCACCGCGCTGCAAGGTGACAAGAGCTGTGGCGAGGTGCGCTTTGTCTATCGCCTGGCCTACAGTTTCCGCAAGAACGGCAAGGTTCTGGCATCGCGGCTGCCATTCAATTTCAACGCCGTCTACAGCGTGGCGCCGGATGCCGATGGCGGCTGCGTCGGCGTTGCCGGGCGCTGGACACCGCAGATCGACGAAAACGTCGATGCCGGCTGGCTGGCCGGCGGGCCGCTGGCACCGGAGGAACTGACTTTCAAACAGCTCGAACTCAACGCGCAAGTGGTGCGCTTTCCCTCGGGACAGGAGACCGAATTCGGCGGGCAGGCGGCCTATCTCATGCGGATCTTCGGTATCGATGGCGCTGCCATCAGCGAGAAGCCGCTGGAGAATACGCCTGACGTTGCGCGGCTCTCGGATGATGCCGCACTGAAGAAAAGGCTCGCCGACTACGTCATCGCCAATGTCGCGGCGGTCGATCTCGGCGTCTACGAAATCCCCGACGAATTCCTGGCGAAGAAAATCATTTCGTGGTCGACCTTCGGCAGCGCGAGACAGGCCAACCATCCGTTCACGCCGCTGTTCCAGCCAGCGGATTTCGCCGGCCTGGACGATGCGGCGCTGAAGCTGGTGCGGACACCGGAGGCGCTGGTCGAGCGGCTGGACAATGGCGCCTGCCAGGGCTGCCACCAGGCAGGCTCGACGGCCGGCTTTCACTTCATCGGCCTCGACGACAAAACGACGTCGCCTCTCAACCGGATCGAGGTCGGCATCTCGCCGCATCTCCATGCCGAGATTGCGCGACGTGAGGCCTGGCTGCGCGCGACGGAAGAAGGCAAGGAGCCGAACCGCTACCGGCCGCTGTCCTTCGCGCCGCCGGCGACATGGACCGATGCCGGCGATGTCGACTACGCCCCGGCCGAGATCGCGATGCCGTGCCTGATGCCGGATGATGCAAAACGCTTCGGCGCGACCTGGCAATGCGGTGGCGGCACCGTCTGCACGCCGCTCGCGACGGCTTCAGGCGTGCATACCGCGTTGGCGCAATGTCTGTTGCCCACGGACAGTCCAAAGATGTTTTCGGGCCATCCCTGCCTGACCGGGTCGATCGCCAGCAACCCGTCTCAGCCGTTCAACGACCGCTACAAGATCACCGGCCAGTTCGCTGCTTTTGCGCCGACCTTTTCGCGGACCGCCTACACCTGCCGGCCACCGAAAATCGGCGTACCGGCAGGCATCGCTTATCGCGCCTGCGACGACAAGGACCGCAGCTTCGCCGCATTCAAGACGGGCAAGCCGATGCCATCGGAAATTTGCGGCATAGTCGGCGGCAAGAAATTCGACACCTGCGTCGCCACCAACAATTTCGACCAGTGCCTCGGCGGCGCGGTCAACCGCGGCAACCGTCCCGCATGTTCGGCCGATCATTTCTGCCGCGAGGATTATATGTGCCAGTCGCTGCCGCCGGACACGCCGGGCGCCGCCAAGGTGAAAGGCATCGGCTACTGCTCGCCGACCTATTTCATCTTCCAGATGCGCATCGACAACCACGCAACGCCTTGGGCGAGCGCGACCAGCGCCCCCAGGGATGCGGGGTTCGGGGCGGCGGAAGAGGAGTGAGCCTGCGAGTTGGGCGACCACCAGTTCAGCGCTGGAGATAGTCTTCCATCCGCGCAGTCCATTTGGTGTCGAATTCCGAAATGTGGCGCTGTGCTACGCTCGAGTTCAGCAGCGTCGAGAGCGCGGTCACGGCGATCGGGTCCAGGTCGGGCGGCTCCGTGTAGCCAAGCGCCGCCAGCCGTTGAGCCCATGATGGATGGGTGGACTTTGCGTCATCCGGGCTTGCCCACGCCTTGCGGGCGCAAACATTGAGGCAAATGGGTTCTCGCAGCTGGCCGGCAGCTTCCAGCATGCGCTCGAGCGGCGGTCGCGGCGGACGCAAAGCACCTCGCAATTCATGCTGCAAAGGGTCATAGACCGTCTCCGCGAAATGCACGTCTGCCGTGGCAAGAAGCAACAGCGCGCGTGCGGCGTGCTCGGCGTCGCCGGAGGATGCCGCGTGTCGATCTGCCTTGATCTCCGCTTCGCGCGAAAGCCGGATTTCTTCCCGCTCGAACGATTGCGACAGCCAGCCGATAGCGGCGTGGAGCAGGCTGCCTGTGATCGTGGTTCCGGGCGGGGCATACTCGAAGACAAATCCGAAACCGTTTTCGAACTCAGCGAGATTGAGGCTGCCATTGGTATCCTTGTTGCGCACATGCGCGTCCTCATGGGCAAGGATCGCGGCAAGCGCTCTTTCATCGGTCACTGCGAGGAGAGGGATGCCAATGGTTAGAAACAGCCGATTGCCGAGAAGGCCGAGAAGCGTGCGCTCCTCGCGCACGCTGGCGTTCAGGTTGCCCTCTAGTATGACAACCGTGCGCGCAGCACGGCGCGGTCCGGCGACGCTCCGCCACAGCGCCCACAGGCCGGGCGCTTCTGCTTCACTGACGCCTTTGATCTTGCTGCGTCGGAAGCCCGCAAACAATGTGCCGAACAGAAATGCCAAGGCCGTGGTGGCGATCGGCATGACGACGAAGCCGCTGGCGATAAACCAGATTGGATGGTTGTCGAGCAGGGACATCCAGACGCAGAAGATGATGAGAGCGGGAACAACGAAAAACAGGACCGTGAACCTGCCAAACCGCCGACCGGCGCTGATGATCAGTCGCGACATTGGATGTTACAACGGGATGTTGTCGTGCTTCTTCCAGGGATTCTGCATGTCCTTGTTGCGCAGCATGCGCAGCGCCCGCGCGATGCGGCGGCGGGTCGAATGCGGCATGATCACCTCGTCGACATAGCCGCGTTCGGCGGCGACGAAGGGCGACAGGAAGCGGTCTTCGTAAGACTTTGTGTGGGCTGCGATCTTTTCGGCGTCGCCGATATCCTTACGGTAGATGATCTCGACCGCGCCTCTCGCCCCCATCACCGCGATCTGCGCCGTCGGCCAGGCATAGTTCATGTCGCCACGCAGGTGCTTTGAGGCCATCACGTCATAGGCGCCGCCATAGGCTTTGCGGGTGATGACCGTGATTTTCGGCACGGTCGCCTCGGCGTAGGCAAACAGGAGTTTCGCGCCATGCTTGATCAGGCCGCCATATTCCTGCGCGGTGCCGGGCAGGAAGCCCGGCACGTCGACGAAGGTGACGATGGGAATGGAAAAACAGTCGCAGAAGCGCACGAAGCGCGCCGCCTTGCGGCTTGCGTCGGAATCGAGCACGCCGGCCAGCACCATCGGCTGGTTGGCGACGAAGCCGACGGTACGGCCCTCGACGCGGCCAAACCCGGTGACGATGTTCTTGGCGAAGTTCTGCTGGATCTCGAAGAAGTCGCCTTCGTCGGCAACTTTGAGGATCAACTCCTTGATATCATAGGGCTTGTTGGCGTTGTCCGGGATCAGCCGGTCGAGCGACAGATCATGGTCGGTGACCGACTGATAGCATTCGACCTCCGGAAGCTCCGACGTGTTGGACGCCGGCAGCAGATCGACCAGCCGGCGCATCTGCAACAGCGCCTCGACGTCATTGTCGTAGGCGCCATCGGCGATCGAGGATTTGGTCGTGTGGACGGACGCGCCGCCAAGGCTCTCGGCCGTCACCGTCTCGTTGGTTACGGTCTTCACCACATCCGGCCCGGTGACGAACATATAAGAGGTGTCGCGCACCATGAAGATGAAGTCGGTCATCGCAGGCGAATAGACGTCGCCGCCGGCGCACGGCCCCATGATCACGGAAATCTGCGGTATGACGCCGGAGGCCAGCACGTTGCGCTGAAAGATCTCGGCATAGCCGCCAAGCGCCGCCACGCCTTCCTGGATGCGGGCGCCTCCGGCATCGTAGAGACCGATGATCGGCGCGCGGTTGCGCAACGCCATCTCTTGCACCTTGATGACCTTTTCGGCATGCGCCTCCGACAGCGAGCCGCCGAAGACGGTAAAGTCCTTGGCGAAGAGATAGACCGGACGGCCATTGACCGTGCCCCAGCCGGTGACGACGCCATCGCCTGCGATCTTGGTCTTCTCCATGCCGAAATCGGTCGAGCGATGCTCGACATACATGTCGAACTCCTCGAACGAGCCTTCGTCGAGAAAGACCTCGATACGTTCGCGCGCCGTCAGCTTGCCCTTCTTGTGCTGGGCGTCGATGCGGGTCTGGCCGCCGCCCATGCGGGCGATCTCGCGGCGGCGCTCGAGTTCCTTCAGCACATCCTTCATCGCTCGGTCTCCAGAAATGGAAGCTGCATTTGTGGTAATGATGCCTGCAGGCGTGTGCAAGCGCCGCTTTCGGCCTCGATTATTGCGCTGCAACATGTGGCCCCTTGTATTCCGGAGCGAACTCAGCCATATGCAGCCCATAGGCGCTTGGGCCGGAGATTCCGGCCTTCTCGACAAATGAGACTGGTTGCGTCTGTTTTCCCTCTTTCCGGTATATCGGCCCCTCTTTCCGATACATCACGAAGTGGCGAAAGAGTCCCGTGGCATGACGCCTGCGGGCACGACAGCGCAGCCGAGTGGACGTTTCCGTCCGCCCGCCTTGTCGTTTCATATCAAATTTTCGACGGCAGGTTGCGCCCTGCCGCCATCGATATTTGCGGCCAAGACCGCGTGAAAGAAGACTATTTTGACCAACGAAAACACCTCAGCCGGTAACGCTATCTCGACCGGCAACACTGCGGAGCTCACCGGTTTCGCAGCCCTTGGAATTACGGGCGCGCTGCTCAAGGCGACGCATGGCGCCGGCTTCACCGAGCCGAAGCCGATCCAGACGCAGGCGATCCCGCCGCAGATGGAAGGCCGTGATATCTTCGGCATCGCCCAGACCGGCTCCGGCAAGACCGCTGCCTTCGCGCTGCCGATCCTGTCGAAGATCATCGCGCTCGGCACCAAGCGCCGAGCCAAGACCACTCGTGCGCTGATCCTGGCGCCGACGCGCGAACTCGCCGTCCAGATCGAGGACACCATCAAGATCCTCGCCAAGGGCGCGCATGTCTCGACCGCTCTCGTGCTTGGCGGCGTCTCGCGCTTCAGCCAGGTGAAGAAGGTCGCTCCCGGCGTCGACATCCTGATCGCCACGCCCGGCCGCCTGACCGACCTGGTGCGCGAGGGCGACTTGATTCTCTCCGACACCAAATGGCTGGTGCTGGACGAGGGCGACCGCATGCTCGATATGGGCTTCATCAACGACGTCAAGCGGATCGCCAAGGCGACCGCGCCCGACCGTCAGACGGTGCTGTTCTCGGCCACCATGCCCAACGAAATCGCCGAGCTGGCGAAGGGCCTGTTGAAGAACCCGATCCGCGTCGAAGTCGCGCCGCAGAGCACCGCTGCTGCCGAAATCGTGCAGGGCGTTGTCTTTGCCCGCACAAAGCAGAAGCGCCAGGTGCTGTCGACGATGCTCGCCGACGAAGCGATGAAGTCCGTCATCATCTTTTCGCGCACCAAACATGGCGCCGACCGGGTGACCAAGGACCTCGAACGCGACGGCTTCAAGGCCGCCGTCATCCACGGCAACAAGTCGCAGAACGCCCGCCAGAAGGCGCTCAACGATTTCCGCGAGGGCTCGGTGCGCATTCTCGTGGCTACCGACATCGCGGCGCGCGGCATCGACGTCCCCGGCATCAGCCATGTGGTGAATTTCGATCTGCCGGATGAGGCCGAAAGCTATGTCCACCGCATCGGCCGTACCGGCCGTAACGGCATGGACGGCATCGCCATCACGCTTTGCGATCCTTCCGAAAACAGCAAGCTGCGTCAGGTCGAGCGCATCATCCGCAGCAAGCTGCCGATCGTTGCCGACCATCTCGGCAGCCCCGATCCGGTGCGCAATCCGGCCGAAAAGAACGAGCGCTTCGAGCCCGCCAATGATCGCAACGACCGCAATGGCCGTCGCGACGGCAGGCGGCCCGGTGGCCAGAACAACGGCTTCGCCAAGAAGCGTTTTGGTGACAAGCCGGCTTTTGCGGGTGCAAGCGAGCGCAAGCCGGAAGGCGCCAAGGCCTTCAAGGGCAACAACAAGCGCCGCTTCGGCGGCAAGCGGCCCGCGGCGCGGGCTGCGTGATCAGACGAACCGGTCAGGCTCGTCGAGCCTGGCTTGATTGCTGACGATTGTATATGAGGACGGCCGGGGCAATGCTTCGGCCGTCCTTTTCGTTTAGGGCTGCGCGGTAATTGCCTTCACCCACACGACGATCCGCTGCGCCAGGAAAGCCGTGGTCGAGGGCGACAGCGCGTCGCCGGCAATGACGTGGTCGTCGGGATCGCCATTGTCGTCGACGGGCACCAGTTCATGCGGTGCGCCCCAGCGGCCGGCGATTTCGCGGGTGCGATCCTGGCGCACCACCTTGTCGGAATCCGAGAAGATGAACAGCGCCGGTATGGTTGCCTTCTCCACAGGCGCTGCGTAGGCAAGGTTGGTCAGCGCCGCCATCGGTAGCACGGCTGCCATTGGATATGTGTGCGTCCAGAGTTTCTCGTGCAGCGCGTTGCGGGTCGGAAAGCTGCGCTCCTTGCCGCCGACGAACTCGGCGATCTGCCTGCCCCAGGGCATGGTCAGCAGCTCGGCGCCTGAAGCCCTGATGCCGAAATTCGGCGAGATGAATGCGATTGCAGCGACGCCGTCCGATGCGCCAGGCTCGGTCGCCGCCCATGCCGCCAGCGAGCCACCGGTCGAGGTGCCGACGACGATGACTTTGTCACCGATGGCCCGGCCGATGGCGAGCGCCTCCTCATAGTCGTTGATCCAGGCATTGACGCTGCCTTGCGCCATAGCAGCGCCGTCCTGACCATGACCGGTGAGGCGGGTGTAGAAAAGGTTGGCGTCGAGTTGGTCGGCGACCTCGTCGGCCAGCGGGCGAACCTCGCCCTTCGATGCCGAAAAGCCATGGATATAGACGATCGCCAATGGCGTCCTGGCGTGAACCATCGGATCGGCCCAGATGATTTCTTTCTCGAGGGCGTCGCGGACGTTGGGCACGGTAGCCTCTTCACGCGCGATATACGCTTGCGGATCGTCGCCGATCACCTTGGGGTCGAAGCTGATTGTTGTGTCGACGGGAACGCGCGGACCAAGCAGGAGGGCCAGGACAAGGATGATGACGACGCCCAGCACCGCAAGCACGATCCGTCGCCCCATCTCAGACACCACAACAATTCTAAAGCCTATGGCGGCCGGTGCAGTCAGGCAACAGCCGGGCTGTGGACAGCTATTCGTTCGGCGGCTTGCGGTCGAAATTCAGCGGCCGCCCTGTCCAGCGGGTCGCCGTGCTGATGAACCACCGGCAGACTGGCCTTGGCAGCAGTGCCAGCAGCTTCAGCCCCCAGCTCAGCCGGTGAGGGAAGGTAACCTCGAAGCCGCCATGCTCGATGCCGCGCAGCATGCGGCGCGAGGCGCGGTTGACCGGCATCAGTCCCGGCATTGGCAGCATGTTTTTTTCGGTCAGCGGGGTGTCGATGAAGCCCGGATTCATCACCTGGATCCGGACATTCATCTTGTCGAAATCGTATTTCAGCGACTCGGCCAAGATGTTGATCGCCGCCTTCGAGCCGCCATAGGCCGCCGTGGTCGGCCAGCCGAAATAGGCTGTGACCGATCCGACAAGCACGATATGGCCGCGCGCACGGACGCGCATGCGCTCCATGAGCGGGACGAGGCCATTGATGATACCGAAATAGTTGACCTCGAAGGTCTGGCGAAAGTCGCGGACCCTGAGGTCTTCGCCGGGCGTGGCGATGTAGTTGCCGGCGTTGAAGACGGCGAGCACGATCGGCCCAAGCTCCTTTTCAATCGCCGCCACCGTGCGTGCCATGCGCGGCTCGTCGGTGACGTCGCAAGGGTAGGCGACGACACGTCCCGGCATCTGCGCCGTCTCGACGATGAGCGCGTCGAGTGGGTCGCCGTCGAGTGCGGTGACCGCGACGACAAAGCCCTTTGCCGCGAGGTCCTTTGCCAGCGCACGGCCGATGCCGCTGCTGCCGCCGGTTATCCAGGCGACGCCGTGCTTCGGGTTGGCCCGGTAAAGTGTCATTCTGCGCCCTGCCGATCTGTCATTAGTGCTCTAGCGGTGAAAAAATCGAATGAAAAGAGCGCTTTTCCGTACTGGTTGAAATGATCGTCATCACGCGTTGTCCGGCCGCGGGAGATTGCAGTGCCCGAAATGCGACTGGACCAGGCGAATTCTTACCTTGAAACGCACGCTTCGGGTTTCTAGGGTCTCGCCGCAGCTACATAAGGAATCCCGGATGCCCCGTTCTGTGATCGAAGCGATCGGCAACACGCCCCTGATCCGCCTCAACAAGGCCTCGGAGCAGACCGGCTGCGAGATCCTGGGCAAGGCCGAGTTCATGAACCCCGGCCAGTCGGTCAAGGATCGCGCAGGCCTGTTCATCATCCGCGACGCCGAACAGCGCGGGCTGTTGAAGCCGGGCGGGGTCATCGTCGAAGGCACGGCAGGCAATACCGGCATTGGCCTGACGCTGGTTGCCAAGGCGCTGGGCTATCGCACGGTGATCGTCATTCCCGACACCCAGAGCCAGGAAAAGAAGGACACGATCAAGCTGCTTGGCGCCGAGCTGATCGAAGTGCCGGCGGTGCCTTACAAGAACCCCAACAACTACGTGAAACTGTCGGGGCGGCTGGCCGAGCAGATGGCGAGGTCGGAGCCGAACGGCGCGATCTGGGCCAACCAGTTCGACAACGTTGCCAATCGCGACGGCCATATCCGCACCACGGCGGAAGAAATCTGGACGCAGACCGGCGGCAAGGTCGACGGTTTCGTCTCGGCGGTGGGTTCGGGCGGAACGCTGGCCGGCGTCGCCTTCGGGCTGAAGGCCAGGAGCAGCAACGTCAAGATCGCGCTCGCCGATCCGCTGGGTGCGGCGCTCTATTCCTTCTACACCAGTGGCGAATTGAAGTCCGACGGCAGCTCGATCACCGAAGGGATAGGGCAGGGGCGCATCACGGCAAATCTCGATGGGTTCACGCCGGACTTCTCGTTCCAGGTGCCGGACGAGGAAGCGCTGCCGATCGTCTTCGAGCTGATCCAGGAAGAAGGCCTGTGCGTCGGCGGTTCGACCGGCATCAACATTGCCGGCGCGATACGGCTGGCGCGCGAGCTTGGGCCCGGCCACACCATCGTGACCATCCTTGCCGACTATGGCACGCGCTACCAGTCGAAGCTGTTCAACCCGGAATTCCTGCGCGAGAAGAACCTGCCGGTGCCGGGCTGGATGGATGAGCGCAGCACAATTTCGGTGCCGTATGAGAAGGTCGCCTGATGGAGCACAGAACAGAAGCGCTGTTTCGCGACGACGCCTATCTCAGAGCGGCTGACGCCACTGTTGTCGCCATCAACGAGCGCGGCGGCATCATTCTCGACCGGACCATCTTCTATGCCACATCGGGCGGCCAGCCTGGCGATACCGGCACATTAGAGCGCGCCGACGGCAGCCGCATCGCCATTGCCGCCACCATCACCGGCGAGACCAAGGACGAGATCATCCATGTACCGGCGCCGGAGCAGCCGGCACCCGAGGTCGGCGAGCGGGTGAAACTCGCCATCGACTGGGAGCGGCGGCATCTCCTGATGCGCATGCACGCAGGTTGCCATTTGCTCACCGTAGTCTGTCCGTTTCCGATTACCGGTGCTGCGGTTTCCGAAGATGACAGCCGCGTCGACTTCGACGCTCCCGATGCCGGCTTCACCAGGGAAGACGTCACCGCCGGGCTGATGGAGCTGGTGCGAGCCGATCATCCGATCTTCATCAGGCTGATCACCGACGAGGAACTGGCAGCCAATCCTGGCCTGGTGAAATCCAAGAATGTCCGGCCGCCCGCCGGCACCGGCAAGATCCGCCTGGTCTGCATCGGCGACAACGCTTCGATCGACAGCCAGCCCTGCGGCGGCACCCATGTCAAAAGCACCGGCGAAGTCGGTGAAATCCATATCGGCAAGATCGAGAAGAAGGGCCGCGAAAACCGGCGTTTTCGCATTCGCTTCGGACCGCCGCCGGTAGCTTGAACGAACCATGATCCCGAAAAGTGGAAGCCGGTTTTCGGGGACGATCATGGTCAACAGGAAGCAATGCCTCGCCAAGGCGGAGCAGGAGAACAACGATGGCCGATGACAGCCCTTTCACCGTCGATGCGGACTGGTTGCAGAGCCGTCTTGGCGAGCCCGGCCTGACGATCGTCGATGCATCCTGGTATCTGCCGGCGCAGAACCGCGATGCGCGCGCCGAGTATGAGGCTGCGCATATTCCGGGTGCGCGATTCTTCGATCATGATGCGGCCTCCGATCCTGATGCCAAGCTGCCGCACACGCTGCCCTCGCCACAGCATTTCGCGCAATATGTAGGCGCCATGGGAATTTCGGCCGATGACACCATTGTCGTCTATGACGGTCCGGGTTTCTTCTCGGCGCCGCGCGCCTGGTGGATGTTCCGCGTCATGGGCGTGTTCCAGGTCTATGTGCTCGACGGCGGCTTCGACCGCTGGAAGGCGGCGGGCCGGCCGGTGACAGCGGAGCCGACCAAGATCGCGCCGAATGTATTTCATGCCGATTTCGATGCCGCTCGCGTCGCCAGCCTTGCCGACATGCGCCGCATCGTCGAGACTGGCGAGAGCCAGATTGCGGACGCCCGAGGCGCGGGCCGCTTCACCGGCGCCGAGCCAGAGCCCCGCGCGGGTGTTCGCTCCGGCCACATGCCCGGCGCGCACAATTTGCCTTATTCGGCGCTGTCACAGGATGGCGCGCTGTTGTCGAAGGACCAGTTGCGCAAGGCCGTTGAGGATGCCGGTATCGATCTGTCGAAACCGGTCGTCACCTCTTGCGGTTCCGGCATCACGGCGGCTGTCGTCACTCTGGCGCTGGAGACGCTCGGCCACACCGACAACCGGCTCTACGACGGCTCATGGACGGAATGGGGCGGGCTGGCAGACACGCCCGTGGTGACGGGCAAGGAATGATGGCGATGGAAAATGGCGCGCTGGACGACATCGAGGTTACGGTCACGTTTCTGGAAATGCATGTGCCGCCGGCCTATTCGCCGCCGTTGCCCTACAACAGGCAGATCGCGCTGCTCAGGACCAAGGACATTCCGCTGCATTTCTACCGCTATCTCATGGATCGGGTCGGACGCAAATGGCACTGGGTCAATGTGCTGAGGCTGGACGATGACGAGCTTGCCGCCGGCATCCACCGCGAGGACCGCGACATCAGGGTGCTTTATCTCGACGGCGCGCCGGCCGGGTTCTTCGACCTCAAGCCGCATTTGCCAGAGGAAGTCGAACTCGCTTATTTCGGCATGATGGAACATGCGACCGGGCAAGGCATCGGCCGTTGGTTCCTCGGTGCGGCGATTGCCGCAGCATGGTCGTATGGGCCGAAACGGGTAACGGTGCAGACCTGCACGCTCGACCATCCGGCTGCCTTGCCGCTCTACCAGAAGCTCGGTTTTGCGCCGGTGGCGCAAAAGAAGGAGACCGTGCACCCGCTGTCGTTCGCCGAGCGCTCGGCCAGCGTCATGCGGCCGTGACTTTCTCCGACTGAAGGCCGAACCGACCGTTCATGGCGAGGAATTCCTGCTCGTGCGGACCCAGGACGAGAACTGGCGCAGGCGCCGGGTGACGCTGCGCCGCTTCGACGATTTCATCCGCTGAGCCGGCGCGGGACCTGCCCAATGCCGAAGCAGTCCGGCCTGAGACTGGCCGGGCTGCTGACAGTTGACAGGAATCGAGTGGGAAGTACCTCGGCGGGGGCATAATTTCCGGTCAACCACACCGGAGATTTAGCCATGACCGTCCAGTTCAAAGCCTTGCCGACAGAAGATGTGAGAGCGCTGCAGCGCGGCGGGGCGGACGCCTATGGCCAAACGCCGGAGCGGAAGGTTTCCGATGGCGACGGCGTGCCGTGCCGGCATTGCCTGAGAAACGTCACCGAAGGCGATTACTATCTGATCCTGGCCTACCGGCCGTTTCCGGCGTTGCAGCCTTACGCCGAGACAGGACCGATCTTCCTGCATGCGCAGGAATGCGAACGCGCAGCCGAGACGGAAGCGCTTCCAGAGATGCTTGACAGCAGCGACTATATCGTGCGCGGCTATGGTGCGGATGACCGCATCGTCTATGGCAGCGGCGGCGTCATTCCGGCTGGCGGCATTGCGGCGCGGGCAGAGACGCTGTTTGAGCGCGCTGACATCGCCTATGTCCACGTCCGCTCGGCGCGCAACAATTGTTATCAGTGCCGCATCGAGCGTTTCTGACAAAAAGATGCCCGCCGGTGGTCTGGCGGGCAGTTGGGAACCGTGTGACGGCACGAGCCGTCAAGTTGGCAGCCCTGTCTGCGCATGCTTTTCGAATGGCGGATGTGAAACGCTTCACACAGCGCCGCGACTATCGCCGGCACACGGTGGCGCCGACTGGCGGCGAACTGTCGTACTGCCGTCGCATTCATACGTTAAAAGGTGAGTGTCGATGGATTGCCGACCGCGGATGAACCGGCGGGGATCTCGATATCGAGGAAGCGGGGCTTTGGCTCCGCTTTTTTGTTGTCCGCCGGCCTGTTCAATGCCGATGTCAGGTTTTGCGCAAAGAAAAAGCCCGCCGGAATTGACCGACGGGCTTCGACCGTTGCCGGAGCGGCTTTTTAGTTGAATTTATACTTCGCGCCGAGGCGAACGGTCTGGAAGGAAGGCTCGTCGGTGAGGAAGCCGCCCGACCCGAAATCCTCTTTCTCATACTGCGAATAGCGGTATTCGAGACCAAGCGTCATGTTGCTGGAAACGGCCGTTTCCAGGCCGCCACCGACCGAGAAGCCGCTCGAGCCCCAGTCGGTGATGTCGCCGCCAGGCGAAGCATGCAGGTCGAAATGCTGCCAGCTGTAGCCACCGAGGACATAGGCCAGCGTCGATTCGTTGACCTTGGCGCCGATGCGGGCCAGGGCATCGAAGCCATAGTCGGCATCGCCTTTGATCGACCCACCCGGAATGTCCAGCTTCGAGCGTATGCCGGAATAGCGGGCGTCGACCAGAACGCCGGCGACCCAGCCGCCGAAATCATGGTCGTAACCGATGCTCGCCTCGCCGAACACGCCTTCGCCGCCGATGCCATCCAATTCGAGGGCGCTGGCAAGCGTCAGGTCATGCACCACGGTGCCGGCACCAAGCGCGCCGCCGACATAGAAGCCGGTCCAGTTGTAGGTCGGAGCAGCAAACGAGGCACCGCCGCCATTCTGGGCGCCGAAGCGGTAGTTGGCCGCGATGTGGAAGGTGTGGCTGGACGGCTCGACATCCAGAGAGGTTCCCGGGCCGCCGATAATGCCGAGGTCAGCTACCGAGTCGTCGCCATAGTTGGCGTAGCGGTACTCGGTCTTAATCGTCCAGTTGCCGCGCAGCACGGTTTCCATGCCAACGCCGACGACATAGCCGCCACGGTTCTCCGTGAAATCGAGACCGTCGGCAAAGCCCGAACCCTCGAGCTTGAAATGGTTCCAGGTGTAGCCGCCGAGCACATAGCCGAGCGTATCGGGGTTCAAGAGATAGCCGGCGCGCAAGCCGACGTCGAAGCCATAAGCGTTCGTCAGGTCGATATCAGCGCCCGGAAGGCTGATCGACGGACCGATATTCCCGATGTTGGCGTCGATAAAGCCGCCGAGCAGGAAGCGTTCAGAGACCATGTAGTCGTAGCCGGCGGTGATTTCGCCAAACACGCCGTTGCCGCCGATGCCATTGAAGTCGAGAAACGGGTCGACGCTGATGCGGTGCACGGTGGCGCCGAAGCCGCCGCCGATGCCGACATAGGCGCCGCTCCAGTTGAAGCCGGCAGGTTCTTCCACCGGCTGCACAACATCGGCGGCATGCGCTACCGATATCAAAGCCATTGCCGAAACGGCGCCGAGAAGAACGGATTTAGCAGAAATGAACATTTTAGCCCCTTAGCATAGAACAAACCCGTCCGTGTTCTAACAGGATGCTCGCTAATATTGGAATGACAAAAATGCCACATCGATAGGCAAAAGCACCGCCAAGCCGGGCCGTTTCGCCGTGATGTTGCCTTAGAGCCCGCAATTTGTGAGCACGCGGCCAATAAAAAACCCGCCGGCGCAACCGGCGGGTGAGGGAGGCAGAACTGCTTGAGTCGATTAAGGCGTCTGGTCAGGCAGCCAGAACCACTTTCGGTTCGACCAGCTCATAGCCGAGTGCTTCGGCGACGGCGCGATTGGTGATCTTGCCCCTGTGGACATTGAGGCCGTTGCGCAAATGGTGGTCGTCGACCAGCGCCTTCAGGCCCTTGTCGGCCAGCTGCAGGCCATAATGCAGCGTCGCGTTGTTGAGCGCGTGCGCCGAGGTCACCGGCACGGCTCCCGGCATGTTGGCGACGCAGTAGTGGATCACGCCGTCGACCTCATAGGTCGGCTCGGCATGGGTAGTGGCGTGCGAGGTCTCGAAACAGCCGCCCTGGTCGATGGCGACGTCCACCAGCACCGAGCCCTTCTTCATGCCCGACAGCATTTCGCGAGTCACCAGCTTGGGTGCAGCAGCACCCGGGATGAGCACGGCGCCGACGACGATGTCGGCCGAGAAGCATTCTTCCTCAAGCGCCTCGACTGTGGAGTAGCGGGTGTGGACGCGGCCGGTAAAGAGGTCGTCCAGCTGGCGCAGGCGCGGGATCGAGCGGTCGATGATGGTGACGTCGGCGCCGAGGCCGACGGCCATGCGGGCGGCATGCAGGCCGACGACGCCGCCGCCGAGCACGGTGACCTTGCCGGGCAGTACGCCGGGCACGCCGCCGAGCAGCACGCCGCGGCCACCATTGGCCTTCTGCAGCGCGGTCGCGCCGGCCTGGATCGACAGGCGGCCGGCAACTTCCGACATCGGCGCCAGGAGCGGCAGGCCGCCGCGGTCGTCGGTTACGGTCTCATAGGCGATTGCGGTGACGCCGGACGCGAGCAGGCCCTTGGTCTGCTCCGGATCCGGGGCCAGGTGCAGATAGGTGTAGAGGATCTGGCCGTCGCGCAACTGCGCCCATTCGTTGGGCTGCGGCTCCTTGACCTTGACGATCATGTCCGACTTGGCGAACACGTCGGCGGCGGTCTTGGCGATGGTGGCGCCGGCGGCGCGATAGGCATTGTCATCGGCGCCGATTCCCGCGCCGGCGCCGCGTTCGACCAGCACTTCATGGCCATGCGCAACATATTCGCGGACAGAGCCCGGCGTCAGGCCGACGCGGTATTCGTGGTTCTTGATTTCCTTGGGGCAACCGACGCGCATAGTCTTCTCCTGATCCGGCCCTTCGGGCTCGTTCCCTGTATCAACCGAGTGAACCACGAATCGTTGCGCAGGTGTTTGCGAATGCGCTTGCGCGGGGTCACGCGTTTCGATAATCGTTGCGCGAAATTGCAGAATTTTCGCAGGAATCACTGTAAATGCCGCTCGACAGGATCGATATCGCCATTCTCGAGGCACTGCAGAAGGATGGCCGCATACCCAATGCGGCGCTCGCCGAAAGGGTCGGCCTGTCGCAGTCGGCCTGTTCGCGCCGGCTCGACAATCTGGAGAAATCCGGCACCATCCGCGGCTATCACGCCCGGCTTTCGAATGCCGCGCTCGGCCACCAGATGACGGCGATCGTGCACATATCGCTGTCGGGACAGTTCGAAAAGACGCTGTCGGATTTCGAGGCGGCGATCAAGCGCTGCCCCAATGTGCTGTCGTGCCACCTGATGTCGGGGGAATACGACTATATCCTGCGCATCGCCGCCAAGGATCTGGTCGACTATGAGCGCATCCACAAGGAGTGGCTGTCGGCGATGCCGCATGTGACCAAGATCAATTCATCCTTTGCCCTGCGCGAGATCGTCGACCGCACGGCGATGGGCATGAAGCCGGAACTGGCCTAGCCCTGAGCAGTCTCGGTCACCAGCCTATCCATTGGGATGTCGTGCGGCTGCGGGTAGATGGTGGCTATGCGCTGCAGTTCGTAGCCGACTCCGATGACCAATGGCTTGAACGGCATGGCAGCCAGCGTGCGGTCGAAGAAGCCACCGCCATAGCCCAGGCGGTAGTTTCGCGGGTCGATGCCGACGATCGGCGAGATGACGATGTCGGGCAGCACCGGCTCGCCTTCGGCCGGGATCGGGATGTTCCAGATGCCTTTTTCCAGCCGGTCGCCGGGCACATAAGCGCGGAAGATCAGCGGCTGGCCTTTCTCGATCACGATGGGCAGCGCCGTGCGGCCGCCGCGCTGGTTGATCGACGCCATCCACGGCCGCAGGTCCGGCTCGCCGCGAAACGGCCAGTAGAGGCTGACCATGCGGCCGGCAATGTCGCCGATTGCCGCGTCGAGACCTTCGGTGATAGCCCGCGACATCGCCAGCCGCGCATCGGCCGAAACCGCCAACCGTGCCGCGATCAGACGCTCGCGCTCGGCCTTGCGCCAACGGCGCACATCGGTCCAGTCGGTCAATGGCGCGCGAAATTCCGGATCGAGTTCGTGCATGAAGCAAGGCGGCGAAGAATATTGCGCCCGCCCTTTGCGATCTTTGTCATCGTCGTTGGCCATGCTTCACTCCCGTGGTTCCAGCCCCTGCAAGGCTATACCCGTCCAGGCTTGCCGACATAGGCATTCGCGACATCCGGCGACGAGTCCTGGGCAGCCTTACGCGCGGCAGTCTAGCGCGCCGCGACATTGTTGCGGTGCACAAAAATCACTAGATAAAGAGAGACAAACAGGGGTGAATGCGATGAGTGAAACCAGCCATCATGTCGTTGTCGTCGGCGCAGGGTTCGGCGGTCTCGAACTCACCCGGGCGCTGGCCGGCGCACCCGTGCGCATCACCATGATCGACAAGCGCAACCATCACCTTTTCCAGCCGCTGCTTTACCAGGTGGCGACCACCTCGCTGGCGACCTCGGAAGTTGCCTGGCCGATCCGTCATCTGCTGCGCAAGCGCGAGGACGTGACGACCCTGCTCGGCAACGTCACCGGCGTCGACCGTCCAGGCAAACGCGTGCTGCTTGGGGACGGCAGTTCTGTTCACTACGACACGCTGGTGCTCGCCACCGGCGCGCGTCATGCTTATTTCGGCCACGACGAATGGGAGCCTTTCGCGCCCGGGCTGAAGACGCTTGAAGATGCAACCACCATTCGCCGGCGCATCCTGCTCGCCTTCGAGCAGGCCGAGCGCGAGACCGATCCGGCCAAGCGCCAGGCACTGCTGACACTGGTCATCGTCGGCGGCGGCCCGACCGGCGTGGAGCTTGCCGGCACCATTGTCGAACTCGCGCATGAAACGCTGCGTGGCGAATTCCGCAACATCGACACGCGTGAGGCGCGTGTGGTGCTGGTCGAGGCCGGAGACAGGATCCTCGCCAATTTCGCGCCAAAGCTGTCCGACTATGCGCGCAAGGCGCTGGAGCGGCGGGGCGTCACGGTCGAGCTTGGCCGCGCCGTCACGCGCCTCGATGCCGAAGGCGTCGTCTTTGGCGATACGCATCTGCCGGCGCGAACCATCCTGTGGGCCGCCGGCGTGGCGGCTTCGCCCGCGGGAGAGTGGCTGGGCGCGCCGGTAGACCGGGCGGGCAGGGTTATGGTCGAGCCCGATCTGACCGTGCCGAACAGTCCGGAGATCTTCGTCATCGGCGACACAGCGCATGTCTTGCGGCCGGACGGCAAGCGGGTGCCAGGCGTGGCGCCCTCGGCCAAGCAGGAGGGCAAGCATGTTGCCGCGACGATCAGGGCGCGGCTGGCCGGCGATAGCGCGCCGCGCCCTTTCCGCTACAAACATGCCGGCGACCTGGCGACGATCGGAAAGTGGGCAGCCGCGATCGATTTCGGCCGGATCAAGCTCACGGGATGGCTTGCCTGGTGGCTGTGGGGCGTGGCGCATATCTACTTCCTGATCGGTTTTCGCAACCGGCTCTCGGTGTCGCTTAGCTGGCTATGGATCTATTTCACCGGCCAGCGCAGCGCGCGGCTGATCACCCAGGGCGATGATAACAAGGGCTGAGGTTCTCAACCGCGGCCAAGGATATTCATCCAGCCGTCACCTTTTGCTGATCGACTGACTTCCCGATGGACATGGCCGGTTTTCGGCGCGAAGCTTCCGCCCGGGGCTGGGATCTTGTCACGTCGCTGGGAAGGAAAACCAATGCCGCATCTCAACTACCCCGTCTCCCGCCGTAGTTTGCTTGCCGGCGCGGCCGCCAGCGGGGCGCTGATCATGATGCATCCGTTTTCCGCCCGCGCGCAGGCCAATCAGGCGCATCTGAGGATCATGGAGACCACCGACATCCATGTGAATGTGCTGCCTTACGACTACTACGCAGACAAAGCCAACGACACGATGGGCCTGTCGCGGACGGCCTCACTGATCGCGGCGGTGCGCAAGGAAGCCACCAATGCGATGCTGATCGACAATGGCGATCTTTTGCAGGGCAATCCGATGGGCGATTACATCGCCTATGAGAAGGGCCTCAAGGACGGCGATCTGCATCCGATCATGAAGGGCATGAACCTGCTGGGCTATGAATGCTCGACGCTCGGTAATCACGAGTTCAATTACGGCCTGTCGTTCCTCGACAAGGTGCTGGCCGGAGCCAATTTCCCCTTCGTCTGCGCCAATCTGATCCGCGGCACCGAGCTTGCCGCCAACCCGCGCGACGACAAGCTCTACCTCAAGCCCTATGTCATCCTCGACAAGAAGATCAAGGACGGGTCGGGCGTCGAGCAGCCGATCAAGATCGGCATCATCGGCTTCGTGCCGCCGCAGATCATGGTCTGGGACCTGAAGAACCTGGAAGGCAATGTCAGGACGCGCGACATCGTCGAGGCGGCCAGGGCATGGGTGCCGCAGATCAAGGAGGAGGGCGCCGACATCGTCATCGCGCTCTCGCATTCCGGCATCGATATCAAGCAGGGCGACGGCATGGAGAACGCCTCCTTCTTCGTCGCCGGCGTCGAAGGCATCGATGCGGTGTTCACCGGCCATCAGCATTTGGTCTTCCCCGGCAAGAAGGATTTTCAGGCGCTCGATGGCGTCGACACCGAGAAAGGCACGCTGCAGGGCAAGCCCGCCGTGATGGGCGGTTTCTGGGGCTCGCATATGGGACTGATCGATCTGCTTCTGGAACGGGACGGATCGAAATGGCGCGTAGCCTCGGCCACATCTGAGGCAAGGCCGATCTACGAGCGCGTCGACAAGGCAAACAAGCCGACGGTGGCGGACGACCAGCGCGTCGTCGATGCGCTGAAGGCGGACCATGAGGCGACACTTGCCTATGTCCGCCGACCGGTCGGCAAGACCTCGGCGCCGCTCTATTCCTATTTCGCGCTGGTCGCCGACGATCCGTCGGTGCAGATCGTCAACCAGGCGCAGAGCTGGTACCTCAAGGACATATTAAAAAGCACGCAGTGGAAGGACGTGCCGCTGCTGTCGGCGGCGGCGCCCTTCAAGGCCGGCGGGCGCAACGGCGCCGACTACTATACCGACGTGCCGGTGGGCGACATCGCCATCAAGAACGTCGCCGACCTCTATCTCTATCCGAACACGGTGCGCGCCGTCGAAATCACCGGCGCGCAAGTGAAGGAATGGCTGGAAATGTCGGCCGGCATTTTCAGGAAGATCGAGCCGGGCAAGGCCGACCAGGCGCTCATCGACACCGAATTCCCGTCCTACAATTTCGATGTGATCGATGGCGTCAGCTACGGAATAGACCTGTCGCAGCTGCCGAAATACGATGCCAAGGGTGGCGTCGCCAATGCCGGCTCGAACCGCATCGTCGGCCTCAGCTTCGACGGCAAGCCTATTGATCCGGCAGCGAAATTCGTCGTCGCCACCAACAATTACCGCGCCGGCGGTGGCGGCAATTTCCCCGACATCAATGCCTCGAAGATCATCTACGAGGCGCCGGACACCAACCGCGACGTGATCGTGCGCTACGTCGTTAGCGAAGGCACGATCAATCCCTCGGCCGACGACAATTGGTCGTTCACGCCGCTGCCCGGCACCAGCGTCGTGTTCGAGACCGGCCCCAAAGCGAAGGATTTTATATCGGGAGTGAAATCGCTCAAGATCGAGCCGGCCGGCGAGGGCGAATCCGGGTTTGCGAAGTATCGCATCCTGCTTTGAGGCAAACGCGCAGGTAACAGGGAAAACGAGCGGGCATACGCCCGCTCAATCACGCTTCGGATCAGGCCTTGTAGACCACCTGGCGCACGTCGATGTAGCTGGCGCGGAAGCCGGCTTCGCAATAGTGGAGATAGAATTCCCAAAGCTTCTTGAAGCGGTCGTCGAAGCCGAGCGGGACGATCTTTTCCCACGACGCCCAGAAGCGGTTGCGCCATTCGGCAAGCGTGCGGGCATAGTCGTCCGGAAAGACGCGCTCGCGCAGATGGGAAAGGCCATGGTCGCTGCCCAGCGTCTTCAGGATCGACGGCGTCGGCAGCATGCCGCCCGGGAAGACATAGCGCTGGATGAAATCCGGCCGCGCCCGATAGGTGTCGTAGGCGGCCTCGTTGATGGTGATGATCTGCAGGCCGGCGGTGCCGCCGGGCCTCAGGCATGCCTTCATCTTGCCGAAAAATACCGGCCAATATTTTTCGCCGACCGCCTCGAACATCTCGATCGAGGCGATGCGGTCGTAAGTGCCCGTTTCGTCTCGGTAATCCTGCAGCTTGATGTCGACCTTGTCAGACAGTCCCGCCTTCTGGATGCGCGCCTTGGCGAAATCGTGCTGTTCGCGGCTGATGGTCAGGCCGGTGACGCGGCAGCCGATCTCGCGCGCGGCAAATTCGGCAAAACCGCCCCAGCCGCAGCCGATCTCGAGCACATGGTCCTTCTTGCCGATACCCGTATCCTTGGCCAGCGCGCGGTATTTGGCGGCCTGAGCGCTTTCCAGGTCGTTGGCGCCGGTCGCATAGAGCGCCGACGAATAGGTCATGCTGGGATCGAGCCATTGCTTGTAGAAGGCGTTGCCGAGATCGTAATGCGCCGAGATGTTGCGCTTCGAGCCTGTGCGGGTGTTTTCGTTGAACCAGTGGCGGATGCGCTGGACCGTGTTGATGAGCCAGCTGGCGCCGCCGGCAATGCGTTCGCCAACGGCCGAGTTGACAACGAACAATTCGAGGAAGCTGGTTACATCAGGGCTTTCCCAGTCGCCGTCCATGTAGGATTCGGCAACGCCGATGGTGCCGCCGGAAAAGGCACGGCCGGGCAGGCGCCAGTTCTTCAACACCAGTTCGGCATCCGGCCCGGGTCCATTGCCGCCGACAAGCACCGCCCGGCCATCCGGCATCCTCACCTTCAGCGAACCGCGCGGCAATTTCATCGCCGCCGACAGCACCATGCGCGCCTTGGCCGGCAGGCCCTTGACCATCTCGGCGAAATTGAGTTCGTCCAGCCTGATGGCGTCGCCGATGCCTTTGTATTCCCTGACAGCCATCTCACACCCCCCCTGGTTTCCGCGGGGGCGGCGCAAGATCTGCCGGCCTCCACATCCTCCACTTTCATTCGCCAGGCGCGAACGCCGTAGCCTGCGTGAATTTTCGCCACAATCTTCCATGGCATTGGCCGAAACTTCAAGAGGCATGCTTCGTGCGGCGCTGGCCCAGCTTGCCGGCCTGAGGCCAGAATCCGCGGGAGAGCGCGGCCCTCGGCGAAATCGCTATGGTTACGAACAGCCACATACGTTAGTTTCAGCCATGCGTTATGTCATCGTCATCGTCGCCATCGCCTTTTTCCTGATCTGGGACGGCCTCTACAATCAGGGCCGCTATCTCGACACGACGGTCAGGGAGATGTCGCGCGTCGTGCGCTACGTCACCGGCAAAGCCTAGCTTTTTGCGCCTCTGCAAAGTCGCCTGCCGGCATTGCCGGGCGCGACATCGTGGCGGTTGACGCGACGGTCCCGCTCACACAAAACATGCCGCAAATCGAACGTGGAGGCAGGCGTGATCCGGCATATCGTTTTCTTCAGCGCGCGGCGCAAGGACGATGTCGAGGCCGTGCGCACAGGCTTGCTCACACTGGGCAAGATCCCGCATTCAAGCCTCTTTGAGGTGACGCTCAACAGCAAGGTCGATCCGCTGTCGGATGCGATCGACGTGGTCGTCTATGCCGAGTTCGAGGATGATGCCGCGCTTGCCGCATACAAGGCGCACCCGCTCTATGCCGAGACGACCAGCCGGGTCAAACCCTTGCGCGAATTGCGCTATTCGGCCGATATCGTGGCGACGGCCTGATCGGGCCGGCAAGAGGCCTTGAACCAATTTCGGGAATGATGCACACCGCGCCGGCATGACCAGCACGACCCATCCGCTTGACCATCTGGTGCTGCCGACGGCGAGCCTCGCCGTGGCGCGGGCGCGGCTGACATCGCTTGGCTTCATCGTCGCGCCAACCGGCATTCATCCCTTCGGCACCGAAAATTGCTGCGTCTTCCTTGCCGACGGCACCTATCTCGAACCGCTGGCGGTTGGGAACGAACAGCTGGCAGCGAGTGCGATCGCCGGCGGCAATGTCTTTGTCGCGCGCGACCGGCTCTATCGCGCCAGGCTGGGCGATGAGGGCTTTTCCGCCGTGGTGCTGGCCACCGACGATGCCGATGCGGACCATGCGCGCTTTATCAAAGCCGGCCTGTCGGCGGGAGACGTACTGAGCTTTTCCCGCGCCTTCACCGACACGGCCGGAAAGAGCGACATGGCCTCGTTCAAACTGGCTTTCGCCGCCGGCGCCGAGACGATGGACGCCTTTCTGTTCGCTTGCGAGCGGATCAACGCCCCTCAAATCGACCGTACGGCGCTGCAGGCTCATGCCAATGGCGTGACCGGCATTGCCGAAATCGTTGCGGTCAGCGATGTGCCTTCCACACAGATCAGCCTGATCTCGACAGTGGTTGGCTCGGAGCAGCAGAGCAGCGCGGTCTTCGCCCTGCCGAATGCGCGTCTGACCGTTCTGGATCCTGCGGCTTTCACCGCGCGCTTCGACATTCCGGCCGGTGCGCCGACAAGAGTTCGCTTCGCCGCGATTGTCTTTTCAGTCCGCAGTGTCGGCGCTGTCGCGAGGCTGCTTGCAGACAACGCCGTCGGGCACGATATAGCGGGCAACGAAATCGTCGTGCAGCCGGCATCCGGACAGGGCGCGGCTTTCATCTTCCGGGAGACCCCATGAGCAAGCCGCAAGGGCCTAATTCGATGGCGCCGAATTCGTCGGTAACCGTCGGCAACGTCGTCTTCGACAACAGCGGGCCCTTGGCGTTGATCGCCGGCCCGTGCCAGTTCGAATCGCGCCAGCACGCTTTCGACATGGCCGGCGCGCTGAAGGAACTGACCGGCAAGCTCGGCATCGGCCTCGTCTACAAGACCAGCTACGACAAGGCCAACCGCACCTCGCTGTCGGCAACGCGCGGCGCCGGCATGGACGCGGCGCTTCCGGTGTTCGACGAGTTGCGCAAGGCGTTTTCGCTTCCCATTCTGACCGATGTCCACACCGAGGAGCAGTGCGCGATCGTAGCGCACCATGTCGATGTGCTGCAGATCCCGGCCTTCCTGTCGCGCCAGACCGACATGCTGGTCGCCGCGGCCAAGACCGGCAAGGTGATCAACGTCAAGAAGGGGCAGTTCCTGGCGCCCTGGGACATGAAGAACGTGGTGGCCAAGATCACCGGCTCCGGCAACCCCAATGTGCTGACCACCGAGCGCGGCGCTTCCTTCGGCTACAACACGCTGGTGTCGGACATGCGGGCTTTGCCCGTGATGGCCGAGATCGGCGCGCCGGTGATTTTCGACGCCACCCATTCGGTGCAGCAGCCGGGCGGGCAGGGCGGTTCCTCCGGTGGCGAGCGCCGCTTTGTCGAGACGCTGGCGCGGGCTGCCGTTGCCGTCGGCGTCGCCGGCGTGTTCATAGAGACCCACCAGGATCCCGACAATTCGACCTCCTCCGACGGGCCCAACATGCTGCCGCTGAAGGACATGCCGGCGCTGCTCGAAAGACTGATGGCATTCGACCGCATCGCCAAGAATGCTGCTGACCTGAACCGAGGCTGATGGTTTCGGC
Organism: Mesorhizobium sp. M1143; assembly: GCF_040318435.1. NCBI lineage: Bacteria > Pseudomonadati > Pseudomonadota > Alphaproteobacteria > Hyphomicrobiales > Phyllobacteriaceae > Mesorhizobium > Mesorhizobium sp. M1143. The sequence continues at coordinate 33,677 of NZ_JAMYMJ010000029.1, forward strand.
TATGGCGCGCGCGCTGCCCTGCTTGTGGAAGGCATAAGCCGGCTGTAGGCTCGCTGCTGCAAATGAGCGTCTTGGCAGGAGGAAGCCATGTCCGTCGCCCGCGTCACCGAAATCACGTCGTCGTCGAAAAAGAGCTTTCAGGACGCCATCGAGAAGGGGATTGAGCGCGCCTCAAAGACCCTGAAGAACGTCGAAGGCGCCTGGATCCAGGACCAGAAGATCGTCGTCGAGGACGGCAGGATCGCGGCCTATCGCGTCAACATGAAGGTGACGTTCATCCTCGCGGAGTAACCGCCCGCCGCTCGAAAAAACGGGAACTTTCGCCCGCGCCCCTCATTGTCAAAGTATCGATCAACGACATGAGGAGCAGCAGCCATGACCACCCAGACAGGCCACACCGAAGCCATCGCCGCTTCGCGCGTCATCGGCACGTCGGTCTACAACACCGAAGGCACGAGCATCGGCAGCATCGAGGACATCATGCTCGACAAGACGTCGAACGGCATCATGTTCGCGGTGATCGGGTTCGGTGGATTTCTCGGCATTGGCGAGAAGTATCACGCCATTCCGTGGGCGAGCCTCGACTATGACGAGGACAAGGGCGGCTATGTCGTGCCGTTCTCGAAGGAGCAGCTGAAGGCAGCACCCGCCTATTCGATCAATGAACTGGCCGGCGCCGATGGCGAGGCCGCGCGTGATGCTTCCTATGATTACTACAAGGTCACGCCGTATTGGCATTGATCAGCTGCGCTGACGCCTGACGTGAAAAGGCCCCCGAATTCCGAAACGGGGGCCTTTTCAGTGCAACCCGACAGTTTCTAAATTATTCTGCCGCATAAAACGTGGACAGCTGCGTCGCCGCCCTTGGCGGCTGCTGCGTATCGCAGGACGTCAGGAACGCCGCCGCGATCAGGAACAAACTCACGATACCGCTCAACTCGGACATGGCGAAACTCCTCCTGTTTCGCCCCGCGCATCACCATCCTAGTCGACACAGAGATTGTTATCTCTGAATTATGATGACGTGGTGTTGTCGAACGTGATCCGAGGCATGCTCAGCCGAGGAGTCCGGCATTCTTCACCGCCTTGAAAACCTTTTCGTGCCAGGCGATCCGATCCGCTTCGCCATTGGCCTGCGTGGCGGAATTGGCGTTGCCGACGTTGATCGCGCGCGAGATCTTTTTGATCAGGCCGGCATCGGCAAAGGCATTGCAGCCTGACCCTTTCCATTCGGCGCAAGCTGCGAGCAGCGAAGTCTGCGGATCCTCGATCAGTTCAGGATGATTGGCGAGGTCAACCTTGGCGAGCTTGCCCTTGGCCGTGTACGCGTCGCGCCCGGTGGTCTGGAACGTGCCGCCGCCGCGGAAATTGAAGCCGTCCAACGTTCCTTTCACATTGCCCATGCGGCCGCCATAGGCCCAGTCGCCCAGGGCTTGCGGCTTGCGCAGCAGGTTGTCCCCGATCCACTGATCGGTCTTGCCCGCGGCTCGCGACCTCCATGCGTTCCGGATTGCCGCCACGGTCGTGTAGGTCAGGGATTCGCGAATGAGGGTGAAGCCACCGGTTTCCATCGCCGCTTGAGCGAAGAAATGCATCAGCCGATCATAATTGTTGCACACGCCATGATCGCCAAGTGTCTTGAGGCCCTTGTCGGAGGTAAAGGCGCCGATGTAACCGTCATAGATTGTTCGCTTGGAACCGCTTGCCGGTCTCGGCGCGAATTTCTGGAAGACCGCTGCCGGCAAACCCTTGTTCGGATCGCCCGCAACCGCTTCGAGCACGATCTCGACACTCTCGGTCGACAGCACCGGTTCGCCTTCGACGACCACCGAAGCATTGGGAATTCGCTTGCCGTTGCTTTTCGGGAAGCCACCGCCGGCAAAGGTTTTCAGATCGTCAATGAGGGCGATTACGCGTGTCCGGCTCTCCGTGAAATCCATGTCGGAAAGAGGACCGCTCACCTTCTTCGTCGGGTTGATGCATCCGACGCTGGACAGGAAATTGACGCCCGGATGGATCAGGATTTCGGTGCGCTTGTTGGTCTTCAGCAGTTCGAGTCCAGGTTTGGGTGGCGTCTTGGCGCCAGTGTAGCCTATGGTCACATATTTGCCTCCGGCCTGTGTCGCCAGTGGATAGGTGCCGGGCTCGATGCGCCTGCCATTGTCTTCTTTGGAATTGTCGCCAGGGCCGCGAGATTCACACACGAACCCCGATAGACCCGTTACTGCCGTGCCGTTGTGGAAGACTTTATAGGTACCAACTGTCCTGCGTCGGGTGCCCCTCATATGCTCGACTTTGCGGCTAATAAGAAGTTCCCAGCCAGTGCCTGAAATCGCTGCCATTGCCGCCTCCCCAAAGAGTTCAAGTTTGTTGATTTCACTGTGGTCGCCAAATAGTTCGCGTTGTAGATGTGACGCTAACATCTTCGAATTCTCTGCATTGTGAAGTTTGTCACGTTGGCGGTAGCCTCTTTTGAAGCATCTGCTGGAGTTTGCGTGCCGCCTGGTATTTTGTGATAAGGGATTGCCGCAATCAAAGGGGAGGGGCACCCGCCCCATGCGGCGCCAGACATATGACGTCAGGGCGGGCTGTTTGCGTTCAGATGGCGTCGCCCATGCCCCACGGCCTGAGCGCATGGGGCGATCGTCACTATTATTTCATGCCATTCCTGATTGCCTTTTGCGGCACTTTGGCTAAGAGGGGCGCGACGCTTTCAATCGATCAATCGGGGACATCGCAATGACCGCCATCATCGACATTGTCGGGCGTGAAATCCTGGACAGCCGTGGAAATCCGACCGTCGAGGTCGACGTCGTTCTCGAAGACGGCTCAATGGGCCGCGCCGCGGTGCCGTCGGGCGCGTCGACCGGCGCGCATGAGGCCGTCGAACTGCGCGACGGTGGCGCCCGCTATCTCGGCAAGGGCGTGCTCAAGGCGGTCGAGGCCGTCAATGGCGAGCTGTTCGAGGCGATCGGCGGCATGGAAGCCGAAAACCAGATCCACATCGATCAGACCATGATCGAGCTCGACGGCACGCCCAACAAGAGCCGGCTCGGCGCCAACGCCATCCTCGGCGTCTCGCTGGCGGTCGCCAAGGCCGCGGCGGAAGCCGCCGGACTGCCGCTTTACCGCTATGTCGGCGGCACCAAGGCGCATTTGCTGCCGGTGCCCATGATGAACATCATCAATGGCGGCGCGCATGCCGACAATCCGATCGATTTCCAGGAATTCATGATCCTGCCGGTCGGCGCGCCGACTTTGCGCGAAGGCGTGCGCTGGGGCTCGGAAATCTTCCACACGCTGCGCAAGAAGCTCAAGGATGCCGGCCACAACACCAATGTCGGCGACGAAGGCGGCTTCGCGCCCAATCTGAAGAGTGCGCCGGTGGCGCTCGATTTCATCATGGAATCAATCGAGAAGGCCGGCTTCAAGCCGGGCGAAGAGATCGCGCTCGGTCTCGACTGTGCGGCGACCGAATTCTTCAAGGACGGCAATTACGTCTATGAGGGCGAGAAGAAGACCCGCGATCCGAAGGCGCAGGCCAAGTACCTGGCCAAGCTCGCCGCCGACTATCCGATCATCTCGATCGAGGACGGCCTGGCCGAGGACGACTGGGAGGGCTGGAAGTACCTGACCGATTTGATCGGCAACAAGACGCAGCTGGTTGGCGACGACCTCTTCGTCACCAACACGGCGCGGCTGCGCGACGGCATCCGCATGGGTGTCGCCAATTCGATCCTGGTCAAGGTCAACCAGATCGGCTCGCTTACCGAAACGCTCGACGCTGTCGAGACCGCGCACAAGGCAGGCTACACAGCCGTCATGTCGCACCGTTCGGGCGAAACCGAGGATTCGACCATCGCCGACCTCGCCGTCGCCACCAATTGCGGGCAGATCAAGACCGGTTCGCTGTCGCGCTCGGATCGCATGGCCAAGTACAACCAGCTGATCCGCATCGAGGAAGAGCTCGGCAAGCAGGCGCGCTACGCTGGCAAGTCGGTGGTCAAAGCCTAAATTCTGCCGAACTGGCGAAAACGATGGAAGGGCGGGATTTTCCCGCCCTTTTTCGTTGCGGCCGCTGGCTAATGCACCTGTCCGTAACCGTCCATTAAGCACAATCGAGCGACAAATGGCGGTCAAAGGATTGCGACCATGTGGACACGCCAGCACAAGCAGAGAAACACCGGCCGGCTGATCATCCCGTCGCTTTGCGTGGCGTTCCTGGCCTATTTCGGCTTCCATGCCTATCATGGCGAGTTCGGCATCAATTCCAAATATCAGCTCGAAGCGCAGACCATCGAATTGCAGGCCAAGTACGATGCCATCAAGGCGCGCCGGATCGATCTGGAGCGGCGCGTCCAGCTGATGCATGAGGGCACGCTTGAAAAGGATATGCTCGACGAGCAGGCACGCCGGGCGCTCAATCTGTCCCAGCCCGATGAAATCACCATCATGCTGCCGGCCAATTCGAAATAACCTAATTTCGGTTAATCGCTTTTATTTCCAATGATTCTAGGCGTTTAGATGCATGCCAGCCATGCGTTTTTCTGCATGGCGAAACGCGGTCTCGCATGTTAGCTTCCTTCCAATCGGTGGGGAGGAGCTGATCCTCCCCGGAGCAGACATGGTCTGCTTTAGTGTCCGCAAAGAGACGCCAACAGGGAGTGATGCATGGCCACCGCCGCCAAAAAAGCGCCTGCCAAATCCGTTAAATCGACATCCGCCAAACCAACCGGGCTTTCCGCCCCCAAGCCGGCCGACTTCACCAAGGACGAGGAGCTTGCCGCCTACCGGCACATGCTGCTTATCCGCCGCTTCGAGGAAAAGGCCGGCCAGCTCTACGGCATGGGCTTTATCGGCGGCTTCTGCCACCTCTATATCGGCCAGGAAGCGGTCGTCACCGGCATGAAGATGTCGCTGATCAACGGCGACCAGATGATCACCGCCTATCGCGACCATGGCCACATGCTGGCGATGGAACTGTCACCGCGGGGCGTCATGGCAGAGCTGACCGGACGCCGTGGCGGCCTGTCGAGGGGCAAGGGCGGCTCCATGCACATGTTCTCCAAGGAGAAGCATTTTTACGGCGGCCACGGCATTGTCGGCGCGCAGGTCTCGCTCGGCACCGGTCTCGCCTTCGCCAACCGCTACCGCGACAACAACAATGTGTCGCTGACCTATTTCGGCGATGGCGCTGCCAATCAGGGTCAGGTCTATGAAAGCTTCAACATGGCCTCGCTGTGGAAGCTGCCGGTGATCTACATCATCGAGAACAACCGCTACGCCATGGGCACTTCGGTGTCGCGCTCGTCGGCCGAAACCAATTTTTCGCATCGCGGCGCCTCGTTCAAGATTCCCGGCATTCAGGTCGACGGCATGGATGTGCGTGCGGTCAAATCCGCCGGCGATCAGGCGACCGAATGGTGCCGTGCCGGCAACGGTCCGATCATCCTCGAGATGCAGACCTATCGCTATCGCGGTCACTCGATGTCGGATCCCGCGAAATACCGCTCCAAGGAAGAAGTGCAGAAGATGCGCTCGGATCATGATCCGATCGAGCAGGTCAAGGCGCGGCTGACGGCCAAGAAGTGGGCGACCGAGGACGAGCTCAAGAACATCGACAAGGAAGTCCGCGACATCGTCGCCGACGCCGCCGAATTTGCCCAGCACGACGCAGAGCCGGATCCGTCCGAGCTCTGGACCGACATCGTATTGTAACGGGAGGGCAAGGACATGCCGATCGAAATTCTCATGCCCGCTCTCTCGCCGACCATGGAAGAGGGCAATCTTTCCAAGTGGTTGAAGAACGAGGGCGACAAGGTCGTCGCCGGTGATGTCATCGCCGAGATCGAAACCGACAAGGCGACGATGGAAGTCGAGGCCGTCGATGAAGGCACGATCGGCAAGATCGTGGTTCCCGCCGGCACCGAAGGCGTCAAGGTCAATGCGGTGATCGCCGTGTTGCTGCAGGACGGCGAAAGTGCAGGCGATGTCGAAAAGAGCGGCCAGCCTGCCTCAACCCAGGATGCCGTTTCCGCTGGCGGTCAGCGGACCGATGCAGCCGAGGAAGGCTCAAAGGCGGCTCCCCAGGATGCCGGCGAGGCTCCGAAGGCAGTTCCCGCCGCTCCGGCGGCCAAACCTGCGGCCGATCCCGATATTCCCGCCGGCACCGAGATGGTCTCGACCACGGTGCGCGAGGCCTTGCGCGATGCCATGGCCGAGGAAATGCGCCGCGACGGCGATGTCTTCGTCATGGGCGAGGAGGTCGCGGAATACCAGGGCGCCTACAAGATCACGCAAGGCCTGCTGCAGGAATTCGGGCCGCGCCGCGTGGTCGACACGCCGATCACCGAGCATGGCTTTGCCGGCGTCGGCGTCGGTGCGGCGATGGCCGGCCTGAAGCCGATCGTCGAATTCATGACCTTTAATTTCGCCATGCAAGCGATCGACCAGATCATCAACTCCGCCGCCAAGACCCTCTATATGTCGGGCGGCCAGATGGGCGCGCCGATCGTGTTCCGTGGCCCGAACGGGGCTGCCGCCCGCGTCGGCGCCCAGCATTCGCAGTGCTATGCCGCCTGGTACAGCCATATTCCCGGCCTGAAAGTGGTGATGCCGTACACGGCTGCCGATGCCAAGGGCCTGCTCAAGGCGGCGATCCGCGATCCGAACCCGGTCATCTTCCTCGAGAACGAAATCCTCTACGGCCAGTCCTTCGACGTGCCGAAGCTCGACGATTTCGTGCTGCCGATCGGCAAGGCGCGCATTCACAAGCAGGGCAAGGACGTCACCATCGTCTCGTTCGGTATCGGCATGACCTATGCCATCAAGGCGGAAGCCGAACTGCGCGGCATGGGCATCGATGCCGAGATCATCGATCTCCGGACCATCCGCCCGCTCGACCTCGACACCGTCATTGCCTCCGTAAAGAAGACCAACCGCCTGATCGTGGTGGAAGAAGGTTTCCCGCAAAGCTCGGTCGGCGACCACATCGCCAATCAGGTGTCGCAGCGCGCCTTCGATTTCCTCGACGCGCCGGTCATCACCATCGCCGGCAAGGACGTGCCGATGCCCTATGCGGCGAACCTCGAAAAGCTGGCCTTGCCCAATGTCGGCGAGGTCATCGAGGCGGTCAAAGCCGTCACGTATCGCTGAGCCGGTCGGGAGGACATCATGCCAATCAACATCACCATGCCGGCGCTGTCGCCCACGATGGAAGAGGGCAATCTTTCCAAGTGGCTGGTCAAGGAAGGCGACAAGGTTTCGCCGGGCGACGTGATCGCCGAGATCGAGACCGACAAGGCGACGATGGAAGTCGAGGCCGTCGATGAGGGCACGGTCGCCAAGCTGGTCGTTCCGGCCGGCACCGAAGGCGTGAAGGTCAATGCGCTGATCGCCATTCTCGCCGGCGAAGGCGAGGATGCAGGTGCAGCGGCAAAGGGCGGCGGCGATGCCGCGCCCGCGAAGGCCGATGCCAAGCAGGATAAGGCGTCAATCTCCCCACCCGTGGGGGAGATGTCGACGAAGTCGACAGAGGGGGGCGCTGCCCCGCCGACCTCTCAGTCTGTCGCGCCCCCCTCTGGCCTGCCGGCCATCTCCCCCACAAGGGGGGAGATCAGCCAATCGTCAGGCGAGCGCACCTTCGCCTCGCCGCTGGCGCGTCGCATCGCCAAAGACGCAGGCGTCGATGTGTCCGCCGTGACCGGCACCGGCCCGCATGGCCGTGTCGTCAAGGCCGACGTCGAGGCGGCGATTGCCGGCGGTGGCGCCAAGGCTGCACCGGCCGCGAAAGCCGCACCTGCCGGCGCTCCGGCACCTGCGGCTCCGGCTGCGGCACCCAAAGCGATGTCGGACGAACAGGTGCTGAAGCTGTTTGCCGAAGGGTCCTATGAGCTCGTCCCGCACGACAATATGCGCAAGACCATTGCGCGCCGCCTGGTCGAGGCCAAGACAACCATCCCGCATTTCTACCTGACGCTCGACTGCGAGCTCGATGCGCTGCTGGCGCTGCGCACACAGATCAATGCGGCTGCTCCGACGAAGAAGACCGACAAGGGCGAGGCTCCCGTCTACAAACTCTCGGTCAACGACATGGTGATCAAGGCGATGGCGATGGCGCTGATGGCGGTGCCGGATGCCAATGCATCGTGGACCGAAAGCGCCATGGTCAAGCACAAGCACGCCGATGTCGGCGTTGCCGTGTCAATCCCCGGCGGCCTGATCACGCCGATCATCCGCCACGCCGACGAAAAGACGCTGTCCACTATCTCCAACGAGATGAAGGATCTGGCGAGCCGTGCCCGCAGCCGCAAGCTGAAGCCTGAGGAATATCAAGGCGGCACGACGGCTGTCTCCAATCTCGGCATGTTCGGCATCAAGGACTTTGCCGCCGTCATCAACCCGCCGCATGCGACGATCCTGGCGGTGGGTGCGGGCGAGCAGCGGCCGGTGGTCAAGAATGGCGAGATCAAAATCGCCAATATCATGTCGGTGACGCTGTCGACCGATCACCGCGCCGTCGACGGTGCGCTCGGCGCCGAACTTCTGGTCGCCTTCAAGCGCATGATCGAAAATCCGATGGGCATGCTGGTCTAGGAAGGAAAAAGGCTGTGCGGAAATTCGTCACCAGCCTTTTCGCCCTGATCCTTTCCGGCCTGGCCGGCGGGCTGGTGGCGCTGTGGCTGGCAATCGTCACCAATGCGAATTCCGAATACATCCTGGTCTTCATGGTTTCGGCGCTGGTCACCATCGTTGCGACCGTGGCGTTTTTCATCGCGCAGTTCGTGCCAAACCCGCAAAGGGCGATAAACCTGACGGGGCTTGTTGGGGTTTCGTTGTTCGTGCTGGCCGGAATCGGGCTGATTGCCTGGACCTTCTCGCAGCCGCCTGGCAAAGCCCAGTGGTCGGGCGATCTCCCCGTTGTCGCCGGTCTGTTTTTGCCAAGCATCGCCACGGTTATCGTGCAGTGGCTGTTCGTGGGATGGCGCGTGCGGCGCGGGCTTAGGGCGGAGGCGGGTGCGGGTGCATGAAGACGATCCTCTGCTACGGCGATTCCCTGACCTGGGGCTATGACGCGGCGAGCCTCGGGCGTCATGCGCTGGAAGATCGCTGGCCGAGCGTGCTCAAGGCGGCGTTGGGCGACGACGATATCGAAGTCATTGCCGAAGGTCTGAACGGCCGCACCACGGCTTTCGACGATCACCTGGCTGGTGCCGACCGCAATGGCGCCAAGGTGCTGCCGACGATCCTGACCAGCCATGCGCCGCTCGACCTGATCATCATCATGCTCGGCGCCAACGACATGAAGCCCTGGATCCACGGCAATCCGGTCGCGGCCAAGCAGGGCGTGCAGCGGCTGATCGACATCGTGCGCGGCCACGATTATCCGTTCGACTGGGCCGCGCCGCAAATCCTGATCGTCGCGCCACCAGCGGTCAGCCGCACGGACAATGCCGAATTCAAGGAAATGTTTGCCGGCGGCGACGAGGCCTCGAAGCGGCTGGCGCCGCAATATTCCGCGCTCGCCGACGAGGCCGGCTGCGGCTTTTTCGATGCCGGCACGGTGGCCGAGACCACACCGATCGACGGGGTCCATCTCGATGCCGAAAACACGCGCAATATAGGTGACGCATTGGCGCCATTGGTGCGTGTGATGCTGGAACTCTAGAGAAAATCAGGGAGAAACCCCGTGGCTGAATCCTACGACGTCATAATCATCGGCTCAGGCCCCGGCGGCTATGTCACGGCGGTGCGCTCCGCCCAGCTCGGCTTCAAGACTGCCATCGTCGAGCGCGAGCATCTCGGCGGCATCTGCCTCAACTGGGGCTGCATCCCGACCAAGGCGCTGCTGCGCTCGGCCGAGATCATGCACTATTCCGATCATCTGAAGGACTACGGCCTGAAGCTCGAAGGCGGCAAGGTCAGCGCCGACACGGCCGCTGTCGTCGACCGCTCGCGCAAAGTGTCGTTGAGGCTCAATGGCGGCGTCGCCTTCCTGATGAAGAAGAACAAGGTCGACGTTATCTGGGGCGAGGCCAAGCTCTCCAAGCCGGGTGAAATCGTCGTCTCCAAGACGGCCAAGAAACCGATGGAGCCGCAGCCGCCGGTGCCCAAGGGCGTCAAGGGCGAGGGCACCTATACCGCCAAGCACATCATTCTGGCCACCGGCGCCCGGCCGCGCGCGCTGCCCGGCATCGAGCCGGACGGCAAACTGATCTGGACCTATTTCGAGGCGATGGTGCCGAAGGAGATGCCGAAATCGCTGCTGGTCATGGGTTCGGGCGCCATCGGCATCGAGTTCGCCTCCTTCTATCGCACCATGGGCCCCGAGGTGACGGTGGTCGAGCTTTTGCCGGCGGTGATGCCGGTCGAGGATGCCGAGGTCTCGAAATTCGCGCAGAAGCAGTTCGAGAAGCAGGGCATGAAAATCATCCTCGAGGCCAAGGTGACCAAGGTCGAGAAGGGTGCCAACTCGATCACTGCCCACGTCGAGATGAAAGACGGCAAGGTCGAGAAGATCACCGCCGACCGCATGATCTCGGCCGTCGGCGTGCAGGGCAACATCGAGAATCTCGGCCTCGAGACGCTCGGCGTGAAGACCGATCGCGGCTGCGTCGTCATTGACGGCTATGGCAAGACCAACGTTCCCGGCATCTACGCTATCGGCGATGTCGCCGGACCGCCTATGCTTGCCCACAAGGCCGAGCATGAAGGCGTGGTATGTATCGAAAAGATCGCCAATTTCCCCGGCGTGCATGCGACAGACAAGCTGAAGATCCCGGGCTGCACCTATTGCAACCCCCAGGTCGCATCGGTCGGGCTCACCGAAGCCAAGGCCAAGGCCGAAGGCAAGGACATTCGTGTCGGCCGCTTCCAGTTCGGCGCCAACGGCAAGGCGATCGCGCTTGGCGAGGACCAGGGCTTCATCAAGACCATCTTCGACAAGAAGACCGGCCAGCTGCTCGGCGCGCATATGGTCGGCGCCGAGGTGACGGAGCTGATCCAGGGCTTTGTCGTGGCGATGAACCTGGAGACCACCGAGGAAGAACTGATGCACACCATCTTCCCGCATCCGACGCTGTCGGAGATGATGAAGGAAACCGTGCTCGATGCCTATGGCCGTGCGCTCAACGCGTGATAAATTGCTGCCGCGAGACTCAGACGCATGCGCCGGAGGAACCTTACGGCAAGACAGTTCGTTTCCGGATGCATTTTCACCTGACACTGGAGGAGTTGGCATATGGACGTGAATGGCGTGGGCTGGATTGCGGCCATCATCATCGGCGGTTTGGCCGGGTGGCTGGCCGAGATGGTCATGAAGAGCAATACCGGCGTCTTAATGAACATCATTATGGGCATTGTCGGCGCGGTGGTGCTGAACGCAATTCTCAGGGCGCTCAACATCGAACCCTTCGGTGTCGGCTGGCTCGCCTACCTGATCACCGGCTTCATCGGCGCCTGCCTGCTGATCTTTGCCGGGCGGCTCATTCGCCGATAAAACGGCTCGCCGTTTTATCTCGTTCTTCTGACGCAATTCCGGACGGAAAACCGTGTCACACTTTTCCTGGAATTGCTCTGGATCCCCGCTATGCGAAAAAGGCTGTGGCGGCATGCGCCGCCGCAGCCTTTTTCTTTGCACCGAAAAGTCCTAGATGACGCCAGAAGGGCGAATGCCGACGGGCAGACGCCAACAAGTCAGGTTTGAGATGGTCACTGTTCTCGACACGATCGCCAACGCGCCGCGCCTGCGGCACCCCGAGAAGGCACACAAGCCTGATCAGGACGTGCTGCGCAAACCCGACTGGATCCGCGTCAAGGCGCCGATGTCGAAGGGCTATGCCGAAACCCGCGAGATCGTGAAGTCGCACAAGCTGGTCACGGTGTGCGAAGAGGCCGGCTGCCCCAATATCGGCGAGTGCTGGGAAAAGAAGCACGCCACCTTCATGATCATGGGCGAGATCTGCACGCGCGCCTGCGCCTTCTGCAATGTCGCCACCGGCATTCCCACCGCGCTCGATGCCGATGAGCCGGCGCGTGTCGCGCATGCCGTCAAGCAGATGGGGCTGACCCATGTCGTCATCACCTCGGTCGACCGCGACGATCTCGCCGATGGCGGCGCGCAGCATTTCGCCGAGGTTATCCGGGCGATCCGAGCAGCGACGCCCTTGACGACGATCGAAATCCTGACGCCCGATTTCCTGCGCAAGGAGGGCGCGCTGGAGATCGTCGTGGCGGCCAAGCCCGATGTCTTCAACCACAATCTCGAAACCGTGCCGTCGAACTACCTGACGGTGCGGCCGGGTGCTCGCTATTTCCACTCGATCCGGCTGTTGCAGCGGGTCAAGGAGCTCGACCCGTCGATCTTCACGAAGTCCGGCATCATGGTCGGCCTCGGCGAAGAGCGGAACGAGATCCTGCAACTGATGGATGACCTGCGCTCGGCCAATGTCGACTTCATGACCATTGGCCAGTATCTGCAGCCGTCGAAGAAACACCACCCGGTGATCCGCTTCGTCACGCCGGAGGAGTTCAACTCCTTCGCGACGATCGGCAAGACCAAGGGTTTCCTGCTGGTGGCGTCGAGCCCGCTGACGCGCTCCTCGCATCATGCCGGTGACGATTTCGCCAGGCTGCGGGCGGCGCGTGAGGCGCAGCTCAAAAAAGCCAGTTAAATCCTGCTTCAATGCCGAAATTCGAAGCCACACGCCGCGTTGCCCACACGCCGGAGCAGATGTTTGCGCTGGTCGCCGATATCGAGACCTATCCTGAATTTCTGCCGCTGTGCGAGGCGCTGACGGTGCGCTCGCGCAAGGAGCGTGACGGCCGCACCATTCTCGTTGCCGATATGAGCATCGGCTACAAGGCGATCCGCGAGACCTTTACGACGCAAGTGCTGCTGAAGCCGGACGAAAACACAATCGATGTCAAATACATCGATGGACCGTTCAAATATCTCAGCAATATCTGGCGCTTCGAGCCGGCCGACGGCGGCGGCTGCAACGTCCGCTTCTTCATCGACTACGAGTTCAAGAGCCGCATCCTCGGCGTGGTGATGGGCACCATGTTCGATCGTGCCTTCCGCATGTTTTCCGAAGCCTTCGAAAAACGTGCGGACGTCATCTACGGAACGACGCCCATCTCATGAGTGTCGCCGAGCGCGCGCAGCGCGATCTCCAGCGCATGCTTGACCGTCTCGCGGCGGATGAAGTCGCGGCCATTGTCGGCAAACATATTGAGCTCGGCAGCCACCGGCCCACCTCTTAGGGCAACTCCGAACCAGACGAGGCCGACCGGTTTTTCCGGCGAACCGCCGCCTGGGCCGGCAATGCCTGTGACGGCAAGCGCCAGCCCGGCGCGCGAGCGCGCCAGAGCGCCCTCCGCCATCTCCAGAACCGTTTCGCGCGAGACGGCGCCATGCGCCTCGAGTGTGGCGGGCGAGACGCCGAGCATCTCCATCTTTGCTTCATCGGAATAGGTGATGAGGCCGCGATCGACGACAGCGGACGAGCCGGCAATGTCGGTCAGTGCCGAGATGATCATGCCGCCGGTGCAGCTCTCGGCCGTCGCCAGCATGATGCCGCGCTGCTGGCAGACCTGGAGCAGGGCGTTGGCAAGATCGCTGTTGTTCATGCGGGAACCTCCCCGGGGAAGACGACACTGGCTGTGGCGATGGCGGCGATGCCTTCCTCGCGGCCGACAAAGCCGAGTTTTTCGTTGGTAGTCGCCTTGATGGAGATGCGATCGCTGGAAATACCCAGCATCGCCGACAACGCGTTGGTCATGGCCTCGCGATGCGGGCCGACGCGCGGAGCCTCGCAGATCAGCGTGATGTCGGCATTGGCGATGCGGCCGCCGCGTTCGCGCACCAACCTGGCCGCATGCTCGACGAAGATCTTCGACGCCGCGCCCTTCCATTGCGGATCGGAAGGCGGGAAATGCGTGCCGATGTCGCCGGCGCCGCAAGTGGCGAGCAGCGCATCGGTCAGCGCGTGCAGGCCGACATCGGCATCCGAATGTCCCGAAAGCTTCTTGCCGTGCGGAATGGCGACGCCGCACAGAGTGACATGGTCGCCTGCCTCGAAGGCGTGCACGTCATAGCCATTGCCGGTGCGAATGTCTGGAAAACGCTCGCCAGTAAGCCGCTGATCCGCCATCGCGATATCCCTTGCCCAGGTCAGTTTGACGTTGTCCGGCGACCCCTGAACGATTTTCACCGGAATATGCGCCCATTCGGCGATCGCGGCATCGTCGGTGAAATCCGTCTTGCCGAGATGATGGGCTTTTTCGTGCGCGGCGAGCAACGGCCAGAACGGAAAGCCTTGCGGCGTCTGCGCGGCATGAAGGCCGGCCCTTGGCACCGTCTCCTCGATCATGCCGGTGGCCGACTCGCGCTTCAGCGTATCGGCGACGGGCAAAGCGGGCAGCGCGCCCTGGCGCTCGCCAATGGCCGCAATGGTGCGGTCGATCAGGGCCGCGTCGACAAACGGCCGCACCGCGTCATGGACAAGGACACGGCCGGGCGTACGGTCCCTCAGCGCCAGCAGGCCGAGCCGGACCGAGGCCTGGCGCGACTCGCCACCGACCACGGCGGTAACCCGCTCGGCATACACGCCGGCTGCCTTGTCGAAAAGCGCGCGGTCATCGGCATGGATGGCGACGACGACGGGGCCAATTTTGGGATGCGCCAGGAACGTCTCCAGCGTGCGCGCGATAACGGCACGGCCGCCGATGCGTTGATATTGCTTCGGCCCGTCGGCCTGTCCGGCACGCGCGCCGCGGCCGGCTGCAACGATGACCACGCCGACCTTGTCGGTCGTCGCCTCGGCCGGTTTTTCGCTTGCGTCTGTCATGCCGAGAGGCTTAGTCGCGGCTTATGGCGAAGGCCAGCATTTTCCCAAATGCGCCGCAATGTGACGTCATTGCGCGTTGCACAATGCCTTTCTTATGGCTAGAGAATGTGCAGCAATCCGATATGCTTGGTTTTTGTGCATGCCTGAAGTGACAAAATTGGCTTCGCCGCTCGAAATTGGCGGCGTGACGATCCGCAACCGCGTCTTCCTCGCGCCCATGTCGGGAATAACGGACGAGCCGTTCCGGCAGCGCGCCTACGCGCATGGCGCGGGCCTGGTCGTGTCGGAAATGGTGGCGAGCGGCGAGCTTGCCAAGGGCAGGGCCGGCTGCGACCTGCGCATCCGTCATTCCGGGCTGCCCGTCCATATGGTCCAGCTTGCCGGCCGCGAGGCCGAGCACATGGCCGAGGGCGCGCGCATCGCTGCCGGCGAGGGCGCCGACATCATCGACATCAATATGGGCTGCCCGGCCAAGAAGGTGACCGGCGGCTATGCCGGCTCGGCGCTGATGCGCGATCTCGACCACGCGCTGTCGCTGATCGAAGCGGTGATCGGCGCGGTCCAGGTGCCGGTCACGGTCAAGATGCGGCTCGGCTGGGACGACAATGCGCTCAATGCACCCGTCTTGGCGCGCCGCGCCGAAGAGGCCGGTGTTAAAATGGTGACCGTGCATGGGCGCACGCGCTGCCAGTTTTATCAAGGCAAGGCCGATTGGGGCGCCATCGCCCGCATCAAGGACGTCGTCTCGATCCCGGTCGTCGCCAATGGCGATGTGGGCTCGCCCGCGGAGGCCGCCGAAATCCTTGAACAGTCGGGCGCCGACGCGGTGATGATCGGCCGCGCGCATTATGGCGCGCCATGGACGGCGGGCCACATCGCGGCAACGGCTGCGGGCGAAAGCCCGCAAGCCATGGCGGACTACATCGTTTCCCACTACGAAGACATGCTGACGCTTTACGGCGTCGAAAGCGGCTTGCGCCAGGCGCGCAAGCATCTCGGCTGGTATCTCGACCGCCACTCTGCTGGCGTTTCCGATGAGCGGCGGAAAGCCATCCTCACCTCTTTCGAACCCGCCCGCGTCATTGCCTTGCTGCATGAGGTGTTTTCCGGCGAAGCCACGCCCTTGCGGAGCGCCGCATGAACGCCACCGTCACACCGAGCTCCGACATGGCGGATGCCGCCAGTATCGTGCTGAACACCATCCGCCGTCCGGTCATCATGGTCGATCCGGACGGGTTCATCACCTACGCCAATGCCGATGCGGAAGACTTCTTCCGTTCAAGTGCCAACATGCTTGCCCGCAACACACTGTCCAAGCTGATCCCGTTCGGCAGCCCGTTGCTGCAGCTGGTCGATCAGGTGCGCGAGCGCCGTGCGCCGGTCAACGAATACCGTGTCGACGTGTCGTCGCCGCGTCTCGGCATCGAGAAGGTCGTCGATCTCTATGTCGCGCCGGTGCCGGAATTCCCAGGCTCGATCGTGGTGATGTTCCAGGAACGCTCGATGGCCGACAAGATCGACCGGCAGATGACACACAGGGGTGCCGCGCGTTCGGTCACCGGCCTTGCCGCCATGCTGGCGCATGAGATCAAGAACCCGCTGTCCGGCATTCGTGGCGCCGCACAGCTGCTCGAACTCTCGGCGTCCGACGAGGATCGCGCGCTGACCCGCCTCATCACTGACGAGACTGATCGCATAGTCTCCCTGGTCGACCGCATGGAGGTGTTTTCCGACGAGCGGCCGATTGACCGCTATCCCGTCAATATCCATGTCGTGCTGGACCATGTGAAGGCAATCGCGAAGAACGGTTTTGCCAAGAGAATCAGAATAATGGAGGACTATGATCCATCATTGCCTCCGGTTTTCGCCAACCGCGACCAACTGATCCAGGTGTTCCTCAACCTGGTCAAGAACGCCGCCGAGGCCATCGGCGGCGACCCACAGGGGGAGATCGTGCTGTCGACCGCGTTCAGGCCGGGCATCCGCGTGTCCGTTCCCGGAACCCAGGACCGCGTGTCGCTGCCGCTTGAATTCTGCGTGCGCGACAATGGTTCGGGCGTTTCGGAAGACATTCTGCCGATCCTGTTCGATCCGTTCATCACCACCAAGCCGAACGGGTCGGGGCTCGGCCTGGCGCTCGTGGCGAAAATCGTCGGCGAGCATGGCGGCATCATCGAATGCGATTCGACGCCGCGCGGCACCACCTTCCGAATCCTGATGCCGGCCTGGAAAGAAACACCCATCGACACTGCCGATGATGAAGGCGAAGGAGACCGCAAATGACGGTTCGCGGCAATATTCTCGTCGCCGACGACGATGCGGCCATCCGCACCGTGCTCAATCAGGCGCTGTCGCGCGTCGGCCATGAGGTGCGCGTGACCTCCAACGCCTCGACGCTGTGGCGCTGGGTGGCGGCGGGCGAGGGCGATCTGGTGATCACCGACGTTGTCATGCCGGACGAGAACGCCTTCGACATGCTGCCGCGCATCAAGAAGGCGCGGCCCGAGCTGCCGGTCATCGTGATGAGCGCGCAAAACACTTTCATGACGGCGATTCGTGCTTCCGAAACAGGTGCTTACGAGTATCTGCCGAAGCCGTTCGACCTGACCGAACTGCTCAACATCGTCAACCGGGCGCTGTCAGAGCCGCGCCGACCGAAGATCGATACGCGACCGGAAGAACAGCCTGACGCGATGCCGCTGGTCGGCCGGTCGGCCGCCATGCAGGACATCTACCGCATGCTGGCGCGCATGATGCAGACCGACCTGACGGTGATGATCTCGGGCGAGTCCGGCACCGGCAAGGAATTGGTGGCGCGCGCGTTGCACGAATATGGCCGTCGCCGCGGCGGTCCGTTCGTCGCCATCAACATGGCGGCGATCCCGCGCGATTTGATCGAATCGGAGCTGTTCGGCCACGAGAAGGGCGCCTTCACCGGCGCACAGAACCGCTCGACCGGCCGCTTCGAGCAGGCCGAGGGCGGCACGCTGTTCCTCGACGAGATCGGCGACATGCCGATGGAGGCGCAGACGCGGCTGCTGCGCGTGCTGCAGCAGGGCGAATACACAACGGTCGGCGGGCGCACCCCGATCAAGACCGATGTGCGCATCGTCGCCGCCACCAACAAGGATCTGCGCACGCTGATCAACCAGGGGCTTTTCCGCGAGGATCTGTTCTATCGCCTGAATGTCGTGCCGCTTCGGCTGCCGGGTTTGCGTGAGAGATCGGAAGACATTCCCGATCTGGTGCGGCATTTCTTCAAGATCGGCGCCAGCGAAGGCTTGCAGACCAAGCGCATTTCGACCGGCGGCATCGAATTGATGAAGCGCTATCCGTGGCCGGGAAACGTGCGCGAGTTGGAAAACCTGGTGCGCCGGCTTGCGGCGCTCTATTCGCAGGACGAAATATCAGCCGAGATCATTGAAGCCGAGCTGAAGACAGGCGAAAGACCGGTCGTTCCCGGCGGCGGCAATTTGATCCCGGACGATCTATCCATCGGCCAGGCGGTGGAGCACTTCCTGCAGCGCTATTTTGCCTCTTTCGCCGGTGAGTTGCCGCCGGCAGGTCTCTATCAGCGCATCTTGTCCGAGGTCGAATATCCGCTGGTGCTCGCTTCCATGACGGCAACGCGCGGCAACCAGATCAAGGCGGCCGAATTGCTCGGCTTGAATCGCAACACGCTGCGCAAGAAGATTCGCGAGCTGGGCGTCAACGTCTACAAATCGTCGAGATCATGAGCGCCTGGCGCCCGAAGTGACGCGAGGTCGTCCCCTTTTCAGGGGATCGGCGGCCGAAAGATTTCCGTCACGGCCACACTTGTTGCATAATCGCCACAATGCGTTGCATACATCCGACGCAATCACTGGCTCTTAGACGGCGACATGGCTTCGCAAGCTCTGACATCAAACGAACCGCTTTTCAGCAGACCCGGCCAGAGGGATGGACGGCGGCTGCTTGCGTTGCCCGGCGTTGTGGCAATTGCCGGCGCGCTGGTTACGGCGGCAATCTCGTTTGCGATTCTTGTCGGCGCCACGCCGATCACGCCAGACGCAAACACAACGCTGACGCTGATTGCGGCCAATGCCTTATTTGTGCTGGCGCTGATTGCCCTCGTCGGCCGCGAGGTGCATCGCATCACCATGGCGCGCCGGCACGGCAAGGCGGCGTCGCGGCTGCATGTGCGCATCGTGACGATGTTTGCGCTGGTCGCGGCCATCCCCGCCATCATGGTGGCCATCATCGCCTCGATCACGCTCGATATCGGCCTCGACCGCTGGTTCGAAATCCGCACCAAGGCAATCGTCAATTCTTCGCTGTCGATCGCGGACGCCTATGTGCAGGAAAACGCTCGTAATCTTCAGGGCACGACGCTGTCGATGGCCTACGATCTCGATGCGTCGCGCACGCTTTACGGCCTCGATCGAACCGGCTTTCTCGACCTGATGAACAAGGAAGCCGTCGGCAGAAGCCTGGTGCATGCGGCGCTGGTCAGGGAAGACGGCTCCTTTGTCGTGAGTGCCCAGACGGATGCGGACTTCGCCATGCCGGCACCGCCTGAGGGTGCGGTGGCAAGTGCGGCCGACGGCAAGCCGGTGCTGATCGAGCCGAAGACGCGCAACATCATGGGCGCCATCATCAAGCTGCGGGAGATCGAAGGCCTCTACCTCTACACCAATCGCCTGGTCGACCCCGAAGTGATCAAGGCGAGGGCGATCGTCCAGTCCAACACCGCCGAATATCGCGGCCTGGAAGACAACAGGCGGACGTCGCAGGTGGCGTTCGCGCTGCCCTATCTGTCACTGACGCTGATCATCATCCTGTCGGCCATCTGGACCGGCATAGCGGTGGCCGACCGTCTGGTGCGGCCCATCCGTCAGCTCATCGGCGCGGCTGACGAGGTTGCGACCGGCAATCTCGATGTCGCCGTGCCGGTACGGCCTTCCGACGGCGATGTCGCCTCGCTTGGCGATACGTTCAACAAGATGCTGCTGGAGCTTAAATCGCAGCGCAACGAGATCCTGTCGGCCAAGGATTTGATCGACGAACGGCGTCGTTTCTCGGAAGCGGTGCTGGCCGGCGTCACCGCCGGCGTCATCGGCGTCGATCCCTACGGCATCGTCTCCATCGTCAACAAATCGGCCGAAACGATGCTGGCCATATCGGCCACGGCGGCGCTGGGGCAGAACCTGTCCGCCGTGCTGCCGCATGTCGGCCGTGTCTTCGAGATCGGCCGCAAATCCGGCAAGCCGGTCTATCGCGAGCAGGTCACCTTCTATCGCACCGGCGCCGAGCGTACCTTCAACGTGCAGATCACCATCGAGGCCGGCGACGATGGCGAGGAGGAGAAATCCTACGTCGTGACGGTCGACGACATCACCGATCTGGTCCAGGCACAGCGCTCGTCTGCCTGGGCGGATGTGGCGCGGCGTATCGCACATGAAATCAAGAACCCGCTGACGCCGATCCAGCTCTCGGCCGAGCGCATCAAGCGACGCTTCGGCAAGGTCATCACCGAGGACCGCGAGATTTTCGACCAGTGCACCGACACGATCATCCGGCAGGTCGAGGATATCGGCCGCATGGTCGACGAGTTCTCGGCTTTCGCCCGCATGCCCAAGCCCGAGATGAAAGCCATCGATCTGCGTGAATCGCTGCGCGAGGCGTCGTTCCTGGTCGAAGTCAGCCGCGCCGACATTGCTTTCGAACGCGTGTTCGGCAACGAACCGCTCAAGGGCACGTTCGATAGCCGATTGATGGCGCAGGCTTTCGGCAACGTCATCAAGAACGCGGCCGAGGCGATTGACGGGCTGGAACAAAAGGACGGTTCGCACGGCATAATCCGGATTCAAGCTGCCCGGCAGAATGGCGCGATCAGAATCGACGTCATCGACAATGGCAAAGGCTTGCCGCGCGAGAACCGCCAAAGGCTGCTCGAGCCGTACATGACGACGCGCGAGAAGGGCACCGGGCTCGGTCTCGCCATCGTCAAGAAGATCGTGGAGGACCATGGCGGGCGGCTTGAATTGCACGATGCGCCCGCGGATTTCCACGGTGGACGCGGCGCGATGATCTCGATCATCCTGCCGCCAGCTGCCGCAACCGCGCCGCCACGCGGTCAAGGCGAAACGGAACACGAACGAGAAACTGAAAAGGTCGGTAATGGCGTCTGATATTCTCATCGTCGATGACGAGGAAGACATCCGTGAACTCGTCGCGGGCATATTGAGCGACGAAGGGCATGAAACCCGCACGGCATTCGATGCCGACAGCGCGCTCGCGGCAATCGCCGACCGGGCGCCGCGGCTGATTTTCCTCGACATCTGGTTGCAGGGCTCGCGCCTCGACGGGCTGGCGCTGCTCGACGAGATCAAGACGATGCATCCGAGCCTGCCGGTGGTGATGATCTCCGGCCACGGCAATATCGAGACAGCGGTGTCGGCCATCCGCCGCGGCGCCTATGATTTCATCGAGAAGCCGTTCAAGGCCGACAGGCTGATCCTGATCGCCGAGCGGGCGCTCGAAACCTCGAAATTGCGGCGCGAGGTGTCCGACCTCAAGCAGCGCAGCGGCGAAACCTTCGACCTGATCGGCATGTCGTCGGCGATGAGCCAGCTGCGCCAGACCATCGAGCGCGTGGCGCCGACCAACAGCCGCGTCATGATCATCGGTCCGTCCGGCTCGGGCAAGGAGCTCGCCGCGCGCGCCATCCACACGCTGTCGACGCGCAAGGGCGCGCCGTTCGTGACGCTGAGCGCGGCCAACATCACGCCCGAGCGCATGGAGATCGAGCTGTTCGGCACCGAATCGAACGGCACCGAGCGCAAGGTCGGCGCGCTTGAAGAGGCGCACCGCGGCATTCTCTACATCGACGAAGTGGCCGACATGCCGCGCGAGACGCAGAACAAGATTTTGCGCGTGCTGGTCGAACAGCAGTTCGAGCGGGTCGGCGGCACCAAGCGGGTCAAGGTCGACGTCCGCATCATCTCCTCGACCTCGCAGAACCTGGAGGCGATGATCGCCGACGGCCGTTTTCGCGAAGACCTCTATCACCGCCTGGCGGTGGTTCCGGTCATGGTGCCGGGACTGGCCGAGCGACGCGAGGACATTCCCTACCTCGTCGACAATTTCATGAAGCAGATCGCGCGCCAGGCCGGTATCAAGCCGCGCCGCATCGGCGACGATGCGCTTGCCGTGCTGCAGGCGCACAACTGGCCGG
The DNA here is from genome assembly GCF_040318435.1 of Mesorhizobium sp. M1143. Lineage (NCBI taxonomy): Bacteria > Pseudomonadati > Pseudomonadota > Alphaproteobacteria > Hyphomicrobiales > Phyllobacteriaceae > Mesorhizobium > Mesorhizobium sp. M1143. The sequence continues at coordinate 55,742 of NZ_JAMYMJ010000029.1, forward strand.
GCAATGTCCGCCAGCTGCGCAACAATGTCGAACGGCTGATGATCCTGGCGCGTGGCGACGATATCGATGCGCCGATCACCGCCGACCTGTTGCCGTCGGAGATCGGCGATGTCATGCCGCGCACGCCGAACCAGTCCGACCAGCACATCATGGCGCTGCCGCTGCGCGAGGCGCGCGAACAGTTCGAGAAGGACTATCTGATCGCCCAGATCAACCGTTTCGGCGGCAACATCTCGAAGACGGCCGAATTCATTGGCATGGAGCGCTCGGCGCTGCACCGGAAACTGAAGTCGCTGGGGGTCTGACCCCCGTTGTTGTTGGTCCAGCGGGCTGTGGCCCATTCAATTGCCGGTTACGGCAGCGGCGGAATCGCATAGAAAAACCGGGACTTTTCTGAGGGATCACCCATGCCGCGCATTGCCTATGTGAACGGGCGCTATGTCGCCCACGCCGACGCTGCCGTGCATATCGAGGATCGCGGCTATCAATTCGCCGACGGCGTCTACGAGGTCTGCGAGGTGGCGCAGGGCTTTATCGTCGACATGCCGCGCCATCTTGCCCGGCTGAGCCGCTCCCTTAGCGAATTGTCGATCGACTGGCCGGTCACCAAGGGTGTGCTGCCGCTTCTTCTGCGCGAAATCGTCCGGCGCAACCACGTCGTCAACGGCCTGGTCTATGTCCAGGTTACGCGCGGTGTTGCCAGCCGCGACTTCGTTTTCCCCGCCGATACACCGTCATCGCTGGTGATTACGGCCAGAAAGGCCGACCCGGCGGCGGCCGCCAAGCGAGCCGAGGCGGGCATCAAGGTCATCACCGTGCCGGAAAACCGTTGGGACCGGGTCGACATCAAGAGCACCGGCCTGCTGCCCAACGTACTGGCCAAGCAGAAGGCCAAGGAGGCCGGCGCCCAGGAGGCCTGGTTCGTCGACACCGATGGCAACGTCAAGGAGGGCGGCTCGTCCAACGCCTGGATCGTTACAAGGGACGGCGTTCTGGTCACCCGGCCGGCGGAGCATGGCATCCTGCGCGGCATCACCCGCACGACCATGTTCGAAGTGGCGGCAAAGCTCGGGTTGACGATCGAGGAGCGCGGTTTTTCAGTCACTGAAGCCAAGGCTGCGCGAGAAGCTTTCATCAGTTCGGCAACGACAATCGCCATGCCGGTCGTGGCAATCGACGGTGCCGTGGTCGCCAATGGGCACCCCGGTTCGATAACACTTTCATTGCGGCAAGCCTTTTTTGACGTTGCGGAAAAAAGTCCAGCCTGATAACCGCACAGACGGACTGCACATCAATATATCTCGTTCTGCTTGTCGTTACTGACGGCAAGGGGGTGTTTGCAAGCTTGACATGTGCCCGCTAATTTGGCGCATTAGCCTGCAAACCGAAGGGGATCGGCGAAAGACAAGAACAATGGCGGAACGATCGCAAAACCTTCAGGACCTGTTCCTGAATTCTGTTCGCAAGAGCAAAAATCCACTCACCATCTTTCTCATCAACGGCGTCAAGCTGACCGGCGTGGTCACTTCCTTCGACAATTTTTGTGTTCTGCTGCGCCGTGACGGCCACTCCCAGCTCGTCTACAAGCATGCCATTTCCACGATCATGCCGAGCCAGCCGGTTCAGATGTTCGATGGCGAGGAAAGCCAGGGCGCCTGATTGGCACGTGAAAAAGACGCGGACCGCGGCGTCCGCGGGAAACCAGCACATAATTCCGGGACGGAAGCCACAGGTCCGACCCGGGCGGTTGTCATTGTGCCGGTGCTTACCCGGCATCAGCGCAACGATGACGAAACGAACCGTCCACGGCTGACGCGTTCGGCGGATGCGCGCCACGACGAAGCGGTCGGCCTTGCCCGCGCCATCAACCTGGATCTGATCCACACGGCGGTGGTCACCGTCAACGATCCACGCCCGGCAACCTTGCTCGGCAGCGGCAAGGTCGCGGAATTCGCCGAGATCGTCAAAGAGGGTCACGCGGAAGTGGTCATCGTCGACCATCCGCTGACGCCGGTGCAGCAGCGCAATCTCGAAAAAGAAATGAATGCCAAGGTGCTCGACCGCACCGGATTGATCCTGGAGATTTTTGGCGAGCGCGCGCGGACCAAGGAGGGCACGCTGCAGGTCGAACTTGCCCATCTCAACTACCAGAAGGGCCGCCTGGTGCGGAGCTGGACCCACCTTGAACGCCAGCGCGGCGGAGCCGGCTTCCTCGGCGGCCCCGGCGAAACCCAGATCGAGTCGGACCGGCGGCAGCTGCAGGAAAAAATCATCAAGCTCAAGCATGAGCTGGAAACGGTGCGCCGCACCCGCGACCTGCACCGCGCCAAGCGCAAGAAGGTGCCGTTCCCGGTGGTGGCGATTGTCGGCTACACCAATGCCGGAAAGTCGACGCTGTTCAACCGGCTGACCGGGGCCCACGTGCTGGCCGAAGACATGCTGTTTGCAACGCTCGACCCGACGCTGCGCCGCGTGCGCTTGCCGCACGGCACGCCGATCATCCTGTCGGACACAGTCGGCTTCATTTCGGACCTGCCGACGCATCTGGTCGCCGCCTTCCGCGCCACGCTGGAAGAGGTCGTCGAGGCCGATCTGGTCATCCACCTGCGCGATATTTCGGATCCGGATACCGCAGCGCAAGCCGAGGACGTCGAGCGCATTCTCGCCGATCTCGGCGTCGATGCCGGCGATGCCAAGCGCGTCGTCGAAGTGTGGAACAAGGTCGACCTTCTCGACGACGGCAACCGGGAGCGCCTGCTCGCCGACGGCACTGACGCCAACAAGGCGCCGCCGATCGCCATCTCGGCGGTCACCGGCGAAGGCATCGATGCGCTGAAGGCGCTGATCGAGACCAGGATGTCGGGCGAACTCGAGGAATTGACGGTGACGATCGAACCGCCGCAGTTCGGCCTTGTCGACTGGCTATACCGCAATGGCGACGTCGTTTCGCGGGTAGACAATGAGGATGGCAGCGCGACCATCGCACTCAAGGCCACGCACACCGCCCGGCAAGAGATCGAAAGCCGATTGCACCGCAAAAACAGGCAGTAAGCCTGATTATTTCACGCCCTTGGCCTCCTGCCAGAGCACTTCCATCTCGTCCAGCGTGGCTTTTTCGAGCGTGCTTCCCGATGCATCGATCGCGCGCTCGACATAGTGGAAGCGCGAGCGGAACTTTTCGTTGGTGCCGCTAAGCGCCGCTTCCGAATCGAGCTTGAGGTGACGCCCCAGATTGACGACGGCAAACAGCATGTCGCCGAATTCGTCCTTGATCTCAGCCGTTTCGCCCTTAGCCAGCGCCTCGCGCAGCTCGCCGATCTCTTCCTCGATCTTGTCGAGGATGGGTGCTGCCTCGCTCCAGTCGAAACCGACACGCGCTGCCTTTTCCTGCAGCTTCAGCGCACGAGTCAAAGCGGGCAGGGCGACGGGCACGCTGTCCAGGAAACCCTTGCCATGGTCTTCGGGGTCGAGGCCGCGGGCGAGGCGCGCACTTCGCTTTTCGGCTTTTTCCTCAGCCTTGATCTTTTCCCACATGCCCTTTGCCATGCCGGCGCTGCGCGCCTTCTCGTCGCCGAAGACATGCGGATGGCGCCGGATCATCTTGGTGGTGATGGCCTCGACCACATCACCGAAGGCAAAATCGCCGGCTTCCTCAGCCATCTGCGCGTGGTAGACGACCTGCAGCAGGAGATCGCCGAGTTCGTCGCGCAGATCGTCGAGATCGCCGCGCGCAATGGCGTCGGCCACCTCATAGGCTTCCTCGATCGTATAGGGCGCGATGGTCGAGAAATCCTGCTCAATGTCCCAGGGACAACCGGTCTTCGGCGCCCTGAGCGCCGCCATGATCTCGATCAGCCGGGAAATGTCGCGCGAAGGTTTCATGCGGCGAATGCTATCCCGCTGCCTGTCGTGCGGCCAACGGCGTCAGCCGGAGAGGGGAGATTGTCCACAGCGAGCTTCAGCCGAGTACCGACACAACCGCCTTGGCGAGGTCATCCATGCCGTCCTCGGGCAGGCCGGCGACGTTGATGCGGCTGTCGCCGACCATGTAGACGCCATACTCGGCACGCAGCCGCTCGACTTGCGCCTCGGTCAGGCCAAGCCTGGAAAACATGCCGCGATGGCTGGCGATGAAGTCGAAGCGGTCGGAGTTGGACTGCCGGCGCAGCGCGTCGGCGAACTGGACCCGCAGCCTCAGCATGCGCAGCCGCATCTCCTCCAGCTCCGCCTCCCAGTCGGCGCGAAGGCCATCATCTTCCAGCACCATGCGCACGGCGGCGGCGCCGTGGTCCGGCGGCATCGAATACATGGCGCGCGCCGCCGCCAGCATCTGGCTCATCGCGACATCGGCTTGCGCGCTATCCTTCGCCAGGATCATCGCCGCGCCGACGCGGTCGCGGTAGACGGCAAAGTTCTTCGAGCAGCTCGAGGCAACGACCATTTCAGGCACCTTGCCCGCGAGAAGGCGCAAGCCGGCCGCATCGGCGTCCAGGCCTTCGCCAAAGCCCTGATAGGCAATGTCGACAAAGGGCAACAGCCCGCGCTCGACGACAAGATCGGTGACGCTGGCCCATTGCGCGATATCGAGATTGGCGCCGGTCGGGTTATGGCAGCAGCCATGCAGCAGCACGATATCGCCGGGCTCGGCTGCGCCAAGCGTTGCCAGCATCTCGTGGAAGCGCACCGCGCCGGAAACGGCATCGAAATAGGGATAATCGCGCACCTTGAGGCCGGCCCCGCGCATCACCGGCGGGTGGTTCGGCCATGTCGGGTCCGACAGCCAGACGGTTGCGTCGGGGCGGGTCCGCTTCAACAGCTCCGCCACCAGCCGCAGCGCGCCGGAACCGCCAGGCGCTTGCGCGGCGCGGATGCGCGTCATGTCGGCAGCGGGGCCGAAGGCCAGCTTGACCATCGCCGTGTTGAAGCCGGTGTCGCCGGCAAGGCCGAGATAGGTCTTGGTGTCCTGGTCCTGCAGCAACCGCTTCTCGGCCTCGCGCAGGGCGCGCATGACCGGCGTCCTGCCGTCGCGGTCCTTGTAGACGCCGACGCCGAGATCGATCTTGCCGGGGCGCGGATCGGCGCGATAGAGGCCGATCAAGGCGATGATCTTGTCGGCCGGGGCAGGTTGCAGGGTCTCGAACATCAATACGGCTCCAATGGCGGCGGAGTAATACGCAAAGCGGCCGCGTTTCGCCAGTGCTTCCATCTGCGCCAGTCCGCTAGCGTACTGGACCGTTACGCCAAGCTTTGTCTGTACGGCAGGGGTCGGCGGCTATGGCGACGGGTTCATTCCAATCCGCCGGATAAGCACCCGTCCAATCACGGCGAGACCGATGCCGGTCAGCAGGGAGAAACCGCCGAGCATGCCGGCCAGCCCGGCAAGGAACCAGCGTCCGGCGAAGCTGTCGACGGAGGCATTTTGCGGATTGGTTGGGTCGTAAGCGACAGGGACGCTGTCGCCATCACCCCAGAACGAGCTGTGGACGGCATTGTTGAAGCGGATGACGGTGCCGTCGGCGGTCGAGAACTCGATGCGGGGATTGTATTCGGCGGCGACAATCCTGCCTGTCGCCGAAGCGGTACGAGGGCCGTACATCTCGACGATGGCCAGCACGCCGGAAGCGATCAGTCCGACAATGCCAAAGATGATGAACACCCTGCCGACGATCGGCAACGCTGCAAAACCCGTTACACGACTACCATTGGCCATCTTTTGCTCCTGGGACAGACGGATAAGGCTAGACTTCATCCATAAAGCAAACATCTGCCGCACGGGAGATGGGTAAGTGCGCAGCGGACTTCTGATTGCATGATGCCTATTGTGGCGACGCAAAAAAGTTTTGGTGGCGATGGATTAAGATCCCCGCCTGTTTCGTAAACGGGGCATGAAACGGTCGATGCCACGCTTCGATATTGTCGGACAGCTGGGTTCGCTCAGGCGCTACGCACGCTCGCTGACGCGCGACGGCACTGACGCCGAGGATCTGGTGCACGATGCGCTGGTGCGCGCCTACGAGCGGCGCGACACATTCCGCTCGGGCGGCAATCTGCGGGCATGGTTGCTGTCGATCGTCCACAACGCTTTCATCGACAAGATGCGCTCGCGCCGGTCGGAATCAGCGCGTGTCGAGCAGGCCGGCTATCTCACCGATGCCAGCACGCCGGCGCCGCAGGAACATTCCGTGCGACTGGCGCAGGTGCGCGAGGCCTTTTTCAGTCTGCCGGAGGAGCAGCGTTCGGCGCTGCATCTGGTCGCCATCGAGGGCCTTTCCTACCAGCAGGCCGCCGACGCCAGCGGGGTGCCGCTGGGCACGCTGATGTCGCGTATCGGCAGGGCGCGCGCAGCACTGCGCGAGATGGAAAACGCTGCACCTTCGCCGGCCAAAAGCCATCTGAGGATCGTGGGAGACCCGTCATGACCGACCTGTTGCGGGACCCGGTGACCGATACCGATCTCGACGCCTATGTCGACGACCAGCTGGATGTCGCGCGCCGCATCGAGGTCGAGGCGTTCCTGTCGGCTCGTCCGGAGGCTGCGGCGCGGGTGATGTCCGACTTGAGGACGCGCGACGAACTGCGCCTGGCGCTGGCTGCTTCCACAGGCATGGCGCGGCCGGCGACGACTGAAGTCGCGCGCCGGCTGGGCAGGGGGCTGGCCAGTCGCCGCGTCTTCGCCGTGCTGCAGCGGGCGGCCGCGGTCGCCATCTTTGTCGCTGCCGGCTGGCTGGCGAACGGCCTCTTCGGGCCGCTGCTGGTGACCAAGGTCGTGGCTTCGCCGCCGCCGCCCGCCTATGTCGAAGAAGCGATCCGGGCGCACAAGACGACGCTCATGCGCGAGGCGATGCCCTCGCAGCTGGAGGCGCCCAACTACAATGGCGACGAAATCCGCGCCGCCACCGCAATCGTCATGCCATCGCTGCCCAAGGACTGGAAGGTCCGCGACGTCCAGATCTATCCGTCGCGCTTCGGGCCGAGCGTCGAGGTGGCGCTGGAGACGAAGGATATGGGGCTGGTCTCGCTGTTTGCGATCCGGCCCGGAACCTTCGACGTGGTCAAGCCTGCCATCGCGCCCTCCGGCGACATCTCCTCTGCCTATTTCCAGATCGGCGAGGTCGCGTACGCGGTCGTCGCGCGCAGCGATGTCCACGACCTCGACCGCACCGCCGAGACGCTTGCCAAGACACTTTACTGATCAGGACACTTTACTGATCAAGACGCTTTACTGAGACCACATAAGGAGAACCCGCAATGAATACCCCTGACCTCGGATACCGCATGGGCACTGGCGCGCGCGCCGGCGCCGTCTATGACGAGGGCCTGCGCAGCCACATGCTGCGCGTCTATAACTACATGGGCATCGGCCTCGTCGTCACCGGCATCGTTGCCATGGTGGTGTCCTCGACGCCGGCCCTCTACGTGCCGATCTTTTCCAGCCCGCTGAAATGGGTGGTGATGCTGGCGCCGCTCGCCTTCGTGCTGTTGTTTTCGTTCAAGATGCAGACGATGTCGGCGGCGAGCGCCCAGTTGATGTTCTGGGCCTTCTGCGCGGTGATGGGCCTGTCGCTGGCTTCGGTGTTCCTGGTCTTCACCGGCACCAGCATCGCGCGCACCTTCTTCATCACCGCCACCATGTTCGGCGCCACCAGCCTCTACGGCTACACGACCAAGCGCGACCTGACCCAGTTCTCGTCGTTCCTGATCATGGGTCTGATCGGCGTGGTGATCGCCAGCGTCGTCAACATCTTCCTCGGCTCGACCGCGCTGCAGTTCGCCATTTCGGTGATCGGCATCGCGGTGTTCGTTGGCCTGACCGCCTGGGACACGCAGACGATCAAGGAACAGTATGCTGAGAATTTCGACGCGGAATCGCAGCAGAAGCTCGCCGTCTTCGGCGCGCTGTCGCTCTACCTGAACTTCGTCAACATCTTCCAGCTGCTGCTGAACTTCACCGGCGAACGCGAATAGTCGAACCGTAGCAGGGCAACAATCTCGATCTCGCAGTGGCCGGAGGAGAATCTCCGGCCACTGTCGTTTTTGCCGTCGAGACATCGCTCCTCTATCAGCGCGATGTCGCTGCGCCCTTGAGTCCATGCGGGCTTTTGCTAACCTGCCGCTCGCACGCAGCTTTCCGCGAGAACGCATGGAACAAGTGACGCTTCACGGCGACGGCATTTCGGCGACCATTGTCGGGCAGGGGGCCGAGCTCGTCTCCTTGCGCAATGCCGAGGGTCTGGAGTTTTTGTGGCAGGCCGGGCCGGAATGGCGGCGGCATTCGCCAGTGCTGTTTCCGATCGTCGGCCGGCTGAAGGGCGACCAGCTCCGCCATGGGGGCCAGGTCTATCCCCTGACGCAGCACGGATTTGCCCGCGACAAGCCGTTTGTGTGGGCTGCTGAGACGAGTCCCCGATCCTGCTCGCTGGTGTTGACCGACGATGCCGATACACGCACGCGCTATCCGTTCGCCTTTCGCCTTGCCATCACCTACGCGCTCGAGCGTCGCGAACTTGGTGTGAGCTTCGAGATTGCCAACACCGGCGACGAGACGCTGCCAGCCTCCATCGGTGCACATCCGGCTTTCAATTGGCCATTGCAGCCGGGGCTCGCCAAGACAGACTACCACCTGACCTTTGCCCAGAACGAGCCGGCGCCGATCCGCCGGCTGAAGGATGGCCTGGTGGTGGCTGCACCACAGCCGACGCCCATCGAAGGCAAAACGCTGGCGCTTTCCGAACAGCTGTTCGAGGCAGACGCCGTGATCCTCGACCGGCCGGCCAGCACCAGCGTGCGCTATGCCGCCGCGAACGGTGCGGCGATCGAGATGTCGTGGCAGGGTTTTAAGGAATTGGGCATCTGGTCGAAGCCGGGCGGCGCTCCGTTCCTGTGTATCGAACCCTGGCACGGGCTTGCCAGCCCCGTGGATTTCGATGGCGAGTTCGCGGACAAGCCGGGCGTGATGCTGATCGCGCCCGGTGAAAAGCGCGTGCTGAGCTATCAGGTACGGCTCGAGCATGCGCCGCTGTGACCGATGAACCAGAGACAGGCGCGATGAAACTTGGCTTCATCGGCACGGGCGCCCTTACAGCGGCCATTGTCAGCGGGCTCAAATCCGTCGCGGATAACTCCGTCTCCGTGCTGCTGTCGCCGCGCAATGAAGAGATCGCCGCAGAGCTGGCAGCCCGTTATCCGGATGTGTGTATCGCTGATGACAATCAGGCGGTTCTCGATCAATGCGACCTAGTCATGCTGGCTGTCCGGCCGCAAATTGCGCATGACGTCCTGCCGGGTTTGCGGTTTCGGCGCGAGCATCACCTCATCAGCTTGATCGCCACGCTGCCGCGCGAGGAGATTGCCGGCTTGACCGCACCCGCGCACCAGGTGACGAAAGCGCTGCCCATGCCGATGATTGCCCACCGGCTGGGGGCAACGATCATCTGCCCGCCGGATGCCACTGTCGCTGCCTTGTTCGGCAGTCTGGGGAAAGTGATCGAGGTCGAGAACCCAGCCGAATTCAATGCGCTGAGCGTGGTCACCGCGACCTATGCAAGCTACTTCAGATATCTCGATACGATCAACAGCTGGCTCAAGAAGAATGGCGTCGAGGAAGGAAAGGGGCGCGACTACATCGCCTCGCTTTTCAAAGCCTTGGGAAGCGCTCCTGATATGTCGCCGGATGCCGACTTCATGCATCTGGCGCAGGACTATGCGACGCGCGGCGGCATCAACGAACAGGTTCTTCGCGAACTCACGGCGCGAAACGTCTTCGAGGCGCTCACCGAGAGCCTGGACGGCGTACACCGGCGCATCGTCGGCGATACGCCTTGATGGGCGGCACCTTGAAATTCCCTGATGATCAGGAGTATGGCTCCAACGGATGTTCCGGACCGTTTCGGGAGGGTCGGCGGGTGCCTGGATGCTTGAAATTGGGCTTTGTGGCAGCGGCGCTGGCTGTGCTGATTGTCTTTCCGGTCGCTGCCGCCGACATCGACCGCGCCGCCAGCCTCTACCGCGCGCAATCGGTGACCAGCGGCACTGGCGAGGAGAACCGGGCGTGGGGCCTGGCGCCGTGCCTTGAAGAGGTGCTGGTCAAGGTTTCCGGCGACCCGCGGCTGATCGGCGACCCGCGTGTTGCGGACATGAGCCGGCACGCGGCCGACTATGTCACTGGTGTCGGCTACCGCGACCTGCTCAACAACCGCCCGCCGCATGACGAGCAGGGCACCCACGACCGGCCGCATTACATCACCGCCGATTTCGACCCGGACAAGATCGATGCCTTGCTGGCGTCGCTCGGGCGCAAACCGTGGGCGGTGCCGCGGCCAAAAATCGTCGCACTGCTGGATGTAAGGCCGATGAAAGGCGACGGCTTCACGCTGGTGCGCGATGGCGGCGGCGAGCTTGCGGCGGATATGCGCGTTGCGCTGGCGGACGCGGCGCACCGGACCGGTTTGCCGCTGGAGTTGCCTCGGCCGTCCGACGTCGCGCTCGCCGACGTGGCCAACACGCTGGATGGGGACACCCTGCTTGCCGGCACTTTGGTATGGCGCCAGGAAGCGCTGGGCTGGGTCGGCGACTGGCGGCTCAGCTTCAAGGATAAGGAGTATCGCTGGCAGGTACGTGGCGTCAGTTTCGACGATGCGTTCCGCAACGCCACGCACGGAACGCTGCAGATCCTGTCGGGCAATGGAGAGCCGGAAGCCGTCACGCCCTGACTTCAAGGGAACCTTCTTGCCGGAGCGCCGTAAACAAAGTGGCGGGCAAGCTTTGAGCAAGGAGGTATAATTGCAACATCGCCGGATCGACATTGACGGAAACAGCATCTTCTATCGCGAAGACGGCCCGCCTGATGCTCCCGTCCTTCTCCTGCCGCACGGCTATCCGTGCTCGTCCTATCAATTCCGACGGTTGATGCCGGCACTTGCCGATCGCTGGCATACATTCGCGCCGGACTTTCCCGGCTTTGGCTACAGCGGCACGCCCGAAATGTCGGACTTTGGCTATGATTTCGATGCCTATGCCGGGTTTCTGACAGCTTTCGCCGATGCGCTCGGCACGTCGCGCTATGCGCTCTGGCTGCACGATTATGGCTCTCAGATCGGACTGCGCCACGCCATCGCACATCCCGAGCGCATCGCCGCACTCATTATCCAGAACGGTGACATCTACGAGGACGTTCTCGGGCCGAAATACGCCGCCATAAAAGCCTATTGGAATGAGAAGACGCCCGAAAAGCATCGGCCGTTGGAAGAGGCGGTAAGCGAGGAGGGCTTCCGGCACGAGTTTGTCGGAGAGGTGGATGACGCTGTAGCCGAGCGCGTGCCTCCCGATCTTTGGAAACTCCACTGGCCTTTGATGGACACGCCGATCCGCCGGCGGCTCGCGGTCAACCTGATGGAGAAGTTGGAGGCGAACCTCGGCTGGTTCCCCCGCTATCAGAGCTATCTGCGCGAGCACCAACCTCCGACGCTCATCGTTTGGGGTCCCGAGGATGGTTACATGCCGGCGCAATCGGCGCATGCCTACCAGCGCGATTTGCCGGAAGCAGAACTTCATCTCATCGGCGGCGCCGGCCACTGGTTGCTCGAAACCCATTTCGATGAGGCGCTTCCGCTGGTGCGCGATTTTCTGGCGCGCGTCCACAGTCAGGAAGCGAAAGGGACGGGCGGCCGGGCGTAGACACCGTTGCGGTCATCCGATCGATCTGCAACCATGGCATGATGGAAAAGTCCGCCGCGCCCTGGCCTCTGCTGCAAATCGCGATCGAGCCGAAGTCGCGGGCCGATCAGGAGAAGCTGCTTGTCACTTCGTCCAAGCTCGCGCCTGACGACCGCGACCCGTGGGGGTAGGGAACCCCGAGGGACGCGCGCGGAGAAGGCGTCCGCCGGTCGCTGTTCCAGAGCGCACGAAGAACACGAAGGTGACGGGGGGGGTGTGGG
>NZ_JAMYMJ010000030.1:0-66021 GCF_040318435.1 Mesorhizobium sp. M1143
GTCGAGCGAAGCTCGACGGAGTGGGGGTCGACCCTTGGGCGCAAAGCGAGGCAATGCTTGTGCCTGGTGCCCTTATGTGCGTTTACGGCGAAGGTGGTTCCCCCACTCCGTCTCGGCTTCGCCGAGCCACCTCTCCCCCCTCCGGAGGGAGAGGAAAGGGTGGCGCGCCCCGATCTCTAGGGGCGCGCCGGGCGCAGGGAGATACGCCCTATTTCTTGATCACGGCGTTGGCCTTGGCAGCCGCTTCCTTCAAGCCTGCTTCGGGGTCGCCGCCAAGATAGATCTTTTGCATCGCATCCGAGGTAATCTGGGCGACTTCTTCCCAGCCGGGGATGACCGGCGCGAAGCGGGCGTCGGGCAGCAGCGCGGTGAAGGCCGCCAGATCGGCATTGTTGACGTAATAGTCCATCTTGGCCTCTTCCTTGTTCACCGGCAGGAAGCCTTCCCCTTGTGTGAACTTGGCGCGCTGTTCGGTGGTGAACAGGAAGTCGAGCAGCTTCCAGGCCTCGTCCTTGTTCTTGGAGTTCTTGAACATGATGATGGAATCGGTGACGCCGTAGGTACCACGCGCGCCGCTCGGGCCGGCCGGAATTGCGGCCACGCCATATTTCAGGTTCGGCGCCTCGTCCTTGATCTGGTTGGACAGGAAAGGGGCGGTGATCATCATGCCGACCTTGCCCTGCTTGAACAGGTTCTGCACGTCCTCGCGGTTGTTGGAGGTGACGCCGGGTTCCGTCAGGCCTTCGTCGATCATCGACTTGTAGAGCTTGGCGGCTTCGAGCGCCCCGGGAGTGCCGAGGCCCGACGTGCCGTCCTTGTTGAGGATCTCGGTGCCTTGCGACCACATCGCATAGTAGTAATAGACGTCGGTCTCGATCTCCTTGCCCTGCAGGCCGAAGCCGAACGTGCCGGAGCCCAGCGCCTTGATCTTGCGCGCATCGTCCTGAAGCTCGGTCCAGGTTGCCGGCGGGTTGGCGATGCCGGCCTTCTCGAACAATTCCTTGTTGTAATACATAGCGCGCGCCGAAGCCGCGATCGGCAGGCCGTACGTCTTGCCGTCCATGATCGAGGGCGACAGGAAGGTGTCGATGAAGCGGTCCTTGAAGTCAGGCTTGATGTAGCCGTCGAGCGGCTCGGCGACATCCTGCTGGACGAAATCGATCAGCCAGCGGGTGCCGATGATCGACAGATCGGCATTGGTGCCGGCGGTGATGTCGGTGGTCAGCTTCTGCAACAACACATCCCACGGCACGACTTCGAACTTGACGGTGATGCCGGGATTGGCTGCCTCGAATTCCTTTTTCACCGCTTCGAAATACGGCCCGGTCTTGGCGCTGTATTCGGCGACGGTGACGCGCACTTCGCCGGCATCTGCCTGTGCCGTGAGCGCCAGCAGGCTCATTCCGGCCATCAGGCCGACAGTCCATTTTGCAAGCGTCATTCGATCTCTCCCATTTGATTGGCGCCTGCGCTCTTGCGGCTTTCAGGCGGCCAAGGCTTTATGTGACTTTCCTACATTATCCATCATTTCACGCTGTGCAAGCGGATTATCCTGTTGCTTTATTACATTTCTTAAAATAGCGTTTTCCGACTATCGTAGATCCCAGGAGACGCGCAGGGTGGTTTCAAAGGCCGAATTCGCAGGCAAGACTGTGCTGGTAACCGGCGCCGGCGGCGGTCTCGGTTCGGCCATCGTGGCGCTGCTGGCCGAACGTGGCGCGCGAGTCGTCGGCTGCGACCAGTCGGAAGAAGCGTTGCGCAGCCCGCACCTGGCGTCGCACCACGTCTTCGACCTCCTTGACCGGGCCTCAGTCGAGGCCGCGATCGCGGCAATCCTCGCCAAGGATGGCGTTCCCGACATCCTGATCAACAATGCCGGTTGGACACGCGCCGAGACGCTTGCCGCGCTGACCCCTGACAGAATAGAGCACGAGCTCGATCTCAATCTGACCGGGGTGATGCTGTTCGCCGATCCGCTGATCAAGGCGATGGCCGCGCGTGGCTCGGGCAGCGTCGTCTTCATCTCCTCGGTCAATGCGATTTCCCATTTCGGCAATCCAGCCTATGCCGCCGCCAAGGCCGGCATCAACGGCTATGCGAAATCGGTCGCGGTGGAGCTCGGCCGCAGCGGCCTGCGCGCCAATGTCGTCTGCCCCGGTTCGATCCGCACCGCCGCCTGGGACCATCGCCTGGCCAAGAACCCGGATGTTCTCGGCAAGCTCAAGCGACTCTATCCGCTCGGCCGCATCGTCGACGCCACCGAAGTGGCCGAAGCGGTGGCCTTCCTTGCTTCGGAGCGCGCATCGGGGATAACCGGCGCGGTGGTGCCGGTGGACGCCGGACTGACCGCCGGCTTCCTGCCCTTCATCGACGACATTTTGGGAGCCTGACCATGACCGACGTCGAGTTCCGCGACCTGTCGAAATCGTTCGGACGCCACAAGATCCTCGAGAACATCAGCCTAGACATCAAAAGCGGCGAGTTCGTCGTGCTGGTCGGCCCTTCCGGCTGCGGCAAGTCGACCTTGCTGCGCATGCTGGCCGGGCTGGAGCCGATCACCTCAGGCCGCCTCCTGATCGGCGGCGTGCGCGCCAACGATCTGCCGCCGCAGCAGCGCAACATTGCCATGGTCTTTCAGTCCTATGCGCTGTTTCCGCACCTGAAAGCGGCCGACAATATCGGCTTCGGCCCAAAGATCCGCGGTGAGAGCCGCACGGTAATCGACGACAAGGTCAAGAAGGCGTCCGGGATACTCAACCTGTTCGCCTACCTCGACCGCTATCCCCGGGAGTTGTCGGGCGGCCAGCGCCAGCGCGTCGCCATGGGCCGCGCCATCGTGCGCGAGCCCTCGGTGTTCCTGTTCGACGAACCGCTCAGCAATCTCGACGCGCAATTGCGCGTGCAGATGCGCACCGAGATCAAGGCGCTGCACCAGCGGCTGAAATCGACCATCGTCTATGTCACCCACGACCAGATCGAGGCCATGACCATGGCCGACCGCATCGTGGTGATGGATCGTGGCAAGATCCAGCAGGTCGGCGCGCCGCTGGAGCTTTACGACCGTCCCGCCAACAAATTCGTCGCCTCCTTCATCGGCTCGCCGTCGATGAGTTTTGTCTCCGGCGCCCTGAAGACGACGCCCGAGAAAAGCTGGTTCGAATCGGCCGGCGGAGGGCGACTGGCGCTCGGCAGCAAGACGGTGCCGGCTGGCAGCACGGTCGAGGCCGGCATACGGCCCGAACACTTCGTCATCGGCGAGGCTGTCGACGCGATGGCGATCAAGGTCGATGTCGTCGAGCCGACCGGCTCGGAAACCCATGTCTATGGCGCCATCGGTGCCGACACGGTGCGCGCCGTGTTCCGCGATCGGATACAGGTCAAGCCGGGTGAAATGCTGCCGGTCTCGGTCGCGCCTGCAAACATCCATCTGTTCGACACGGCGACAGGCCTGCCGCTATGAGAGCGCCGGCATGAAAACGAAAACACCACGATGAAGACGACAACCCAGAAATGAAAACGCCGGCCGACATCATCACGCGCCTGCAGCTGATGTCGCAGGACGGCACCAAATCGGACCGCCGCCTGGCCGGCCTCGTGCTGACCGATCTCGACTTCGCCTCCAAGGCGGCAATCTCGGACATTGCCGCGCGCGTCGGCGTCAGCGAGCCGACGGTCACCCGTTTCTGCCGCAATCTCGGCTGCGAGGGTCTGCGCGATTTCAAATTCTACCTGGCGCAGGCGATCGCCATTGGCGGCCAGTATCTGTCGCCCGAACCGCTGAACCGCGACGCGCGCGAGCAGCGCATTGCGTCGGCCATCACCGAAGCGGCAATCGCCGCCATCCAGCGCGCCAGCGAAAACCTCGACATGAAGACGCTGGTGGGCGTGGCCGCGCGCATCGTCAGTTCGGGCAATGTGCTGTGCATCGGCTCCGGCGGCATTTCCTCGATGATGGCGACCGAGATGCAGAACCGGCTGTTTCGGCTGGGCGTGCCGGTGCTGGCGCAGATCGACGGGCAATTGCAGCGCATGTATGCCGCGGTCGCCACATCGGAGACGACGCTGATCGCGTTCTCGGTGTCCGGCTATGCGCGCTCGGTGATCGACGCCGTGCAGGTGGCCCAGCAATATGGCGCCAGCACCATCGCCGTAACCCCGCCGGAATCAGCGCTCGCCAAGGCCGCCGATACCGTTATCCAGTTCCAGTCGCTGGAAGACGGCAACATCTACAAGCCGACCTCGTCGCGCTACGCGCTGCTTTCGATCGTCGACATGATCGTCACCTCCGTGGCCGAGACGCGCGGACCCAGGGTTCTCGAAAACCTGCGCCGCATCAAGCAGAGCGTGAACACGCTGAAGGTTGACGATCCGAAATTGCCGCTGGGGGATTGAGAGCGGGGCGGAAGCTGCCAATCTCGTGGGGGAGATGTCCGGCAGGACAGAGGGGGGCGCTGTTCCGCCGACAGATCAAGGGGCTGCATGCCGCAACGCTGGATCTTCGATCAGCGGCTGAGCGCCCCGATACGCTGCGCCAGCACCGCCGGATCACCCGCGACACGCACCGTCTTCAGCCGCGCCGTGCCGCCTGCAATGACCGACACGGCCGATGCCGGAACGCCCAGCGCCTTGGCCGCCAGCCGTTCCAGCGCCGCATTGGCCGCGCCATTCTCCGGCACGGCGCGCACGCGCGCCTTCAAACGGCTGCGCCCGTCGGCCGATACCTCGACGCCTTCGAGCCTGTCCACCGAACACTTCGGTGTCAGCCGGATAAACAGGTCGATGCCGTCGACGCGCAAGCGGAATGGCGCGCTCATGCCATCGTCAGGCTCACAGGACCAGCGGCGCTATCGTGGTGAGAATGAGCTGCCTGAGAAAGAACAGGAGCAGAAGCAGGATGATCGGCGAAATGTCGACGCCGCCGAGGTCGGGCATGAACCGACGGATCGGCCGCAGCGCCGGCTCGGTCAGCCGGTAGAGCATGTTGCCGATGCTGCCGACAAATTGATTGCGCGAGTTGACGACGTTGAACGCATAGAGCCAGGAAAAGATCGCCGAGGCGATGATGACCCACCAGTATAGGTCCAGCGCCATGACGATTGTTTGAATGAGGGCGAGCATGCCGGTCTCCGATTGTTGCCGACATGTAGCCATTGCGCGCGAAACCGGCAAGGGCCGGTCGCCTACAAGCACCGGGCACAAGGGAATTCGGCAAAACCCCGCCTTGACAGGAAACCGCAGCCTTCGATAAATGCGCCATCCGCTGGACGGGGCTGTAGCTCAGCTGGGAGAGCGCGTCGTTCGCAATGACGAGGTCAGGAGTTCGATCCTCCTCAGCTCCACCAGCGGAATTTCCATTTCCTTGCTCGTCCCGAAAAATATCTGGACTCTGTGCCTGCTGGAGCAACTTGGGAAAGCGCGTGGCCCTTTCGCTTTGGGAATCGCGTCACAGGCCGAGCCTGGGGGCGAGATAAGGCGCGAGCGCAAGCGAATAGGTGGCCGTCAAATGACCGGTGTCGCGCCAGACGATCATATTGCCGACGACCGCCGGGCATAGTTCCGGTCCGCACAAAGCGTCAGTCATATCGACGACGCGCACGTTTTTCTGACCCTCCGCGGCAAGCGCCAACAGGTTGTTGAGCTCGGCGTCGCTTCTTTTGGTGAAGCATTTTGCGGGCGTGGCGCTCAGGCAATCGCCGGGTTCGAATCGCATCAAGGGCGTGTTCCGGATGACGATGATCTGCGAACCTGCCTCGGTCAGTTCGCTCCAGACATTGCGCAGCCCCTCGATCATCAGGTCATCCGGAACCGATCCGGCGTTGGACTGGCTGGTGATGACGGCGAGCGGCCTGAGCTTTAAAACCTCAGCCAGCACTTTCTCCCTCCACTCGTAGCAAGATGGATACGGTTTGCCGTCCGACTTGGTAGGCGCACGCGCGAATGCGCAGGCGGATTTCGAGAAAGAAACCAGTTTGAATTTGCGGTCCCTGGCGATCTTGTTCAAGGCTGGACCCCATTGGGCAGCGTGGGAATCGCCAACGAGGACGATGGTTTTCGGGCCGGCGGGGTCGCCCAGCACGCATCCCACCGGTTTTGCGCCTTTGAGGTTCTGCTGACATCCCGCCGAGAACAACCTCGACACATCCCGCCTTAGCCTGGCCAGCGGCGGCAGGAGGTCAACATCGTCCGGAACCGCGGCGCCGGTCAGCAAGGCGGCAGGCCCGGGATAGGCCGGCGTGCCGATCAGCGTAATGTCGGTGCGTTGCGTCGTCACGAAATGCAGCAGCCCCTCCGATGCCGCCACGCATGCCAGCACCGCGATGGTGCCATATCCCAGCGGCTTCCACCACGCTCCGCCCTGGGCCTGTCGGTAGGGTTGTTCGACATAGCGATAAGACAGGTCCGACAGGACCAGGGTCACCGCAATCAGGCCGGCACCACTGGCAAAGGTCAGCGAAAAGCCCTGTCCTAGGAAGAATGTGATCAACGGCCAATGCCAGAGATAGATCGAATAGGACCTATCGCCGATGAACCGAAGCGGCCACAAATCGAGCCCACGAAACCGACCGGCTTGGACTTCGCCAGCCAGGATGATGAGCACGGTGGCCAGGGTTGGCAGCAACGCACTGAGGCCAGGGAACGGTGTCGCCGCTGAAAACAGAAGAGCGGAGGCAAGGATGCCGGCGGTGCCGGCAAGCGCCATCACCCGGCTTGCACCCGCGCCCAGGCGGAACCGGTGCTCGCCAAGCACCAGCAGGCCGCCCAACGCCAATTCCCACAGGCGTGTATGGCTGACGAAATAGGCCTGTGCCGGATCCGTTTTCGTCAGGATGATCGAGGCGGCCAGCGATGCCAGGAAAACGAGCGACAATGTCGTCGCCAGGCATCGTCGCAAGGAGAGATGCCATCGCCGCGCCAGCCAGATCACGCCGATCATGAGCACCGGCCAGACGATGTAGAACTGCTCTTCTATGGAAAGCGACCAGTAATGCTGCACCGGCGTCGGCAGATTGTCGGCGTCGAGATAGCTGACTGCCTCGTGGGCCAGACGCCAGTTCTCGACATAGAGCGCGCTGGCCAGGATCTGGTTGGCCGTTTCCTCCCAGCGCGCCTTGGAAATGAACAGCAGCGTACCGAGCAGCGTCACCAATAGCACCAGGATCGCTGCTGGCAGGAGCCGGCGGATTCGTCGCGAATAGAATTCGATCAGCGAGACGCGACCGTCGCGCAGCGCCATCTGCGCCAGCAGCCCGGTGATCAGATAGCCAGAGATGACGAAAAAGACGTCGACGCCGATATATCCGCCGGGAAGAGCATGGGGCCACAGGTGAAAGACGACCACCAGAGCGACGGCCAGTCCGCGCAACCCTTGTATTTCGGGTCGAAACCGACGGTTCTGATCGATTGTCACCGGGTATCCCCCAACAGTCTCAGCCGGCCTGGGATCAACCGGCCAGTCCGCGCCACGATCTTCATAAGGGCAGAGTGCCGTGAGGCAAGAGCCGATCGCAGCAGTTCATTCCCTTTCCGTCTCCAGTCCGCTCACCAGCGTGCCAACGAAACCCAGCAGCTCACTTTCGAGATCGGTGGACGCCAGGCCAATGAAACGGTCTTCGAGCGAGATGGCGACGATCCCATGCACGGCGGAGAACAGCGTGCGCGCGCGGGCCAAAAGCTCCGGCGTTGCCGCCGCCGGGAGCAGCTGGGCCAGCGGCTCGACCAGATGCTGGATCAGCACGGCATGTTCGGCCAGATGCCATCCGGGCACCGCCACGCCTGGCGCCATGCGATGCTCGAACAGCGCCTTCCACGCCATGCGATTGTCGCGCGCGAAAGAGAGATAGGCTTTGGCCAGAGCCCTCAGCTTGGCCCTTGGCTCGGCCGCGCCGGTCGCCTCCTGTTCCAACGCCGCCCCAAGTCTTGCCAGCGTGATCGAGTTGACGTGCAGGATGAGCTCGTCGAGGTCTGCGAAGGCGGTGTAGAGCGCGCCGAGCGCGCAGCCGGCATCGGCCGTGATGTCGCGTGCGCGCAGGCCGGCGAGCCCCGAGGCTTGAATGCGCGCGTGCGCGGCCTCGATCAGCCTGCCTTTGAGATCCTCGCGTTTGGCGTCCCGTTTTGCGGTCATTAACCTTCCTTATGCGCAAGTCATGAACAACGTTCATTTTATCCTTGAACGCCGTTCACAGTGTGCTACGTTGCGTCGTGAACAACGTTCATAGAGGAGAAACGGAAATGTTGAAACAGTTTTTTGCTCTCGTTCGCGGCCGAAGCTACGAAGCCGCCGAGGCGGTCGTCGACCGCAACGCGCTGATAATCCTGCGCCAGCAGATCCGCGATTGCGCCGACGCTATCGCGGCCGCCCGCCGGGCGGTTGCAATTGCCATCGCCCAGAACGAACAGGAAGTCGCGCAGTTCAAGAAGCTTGTCCTCCGCATCGACGATTTGGAGAAGCGCACGATCGCCGCGATCGAGCAGGGACAGAATGAACTGGCCCGCGAAGCCGCCGAAACCATCGCCATGGTGGAAGCCGAACGCGACGCCTCCGCCGAGGCGCAGAAAAGCTTCGGCACCGAGATCGAGCGTCTCAAGCGGATCATCCGCGTCTCCGAAATGCGCCTGCGCGAATTGCAGCGCGGCCAGCGCATCGTTGCCGCGGTCGACTCGACCCAGCGCCTGCGAGAAAGCGCGCCCGGCTCCAGCCTGTCGGCGCTCAGGGACGCCGAGGAGACGCTGCTGCGCCTGCGCACCAGGCAAAAGCAGATCGACGCCACCGCGGCCGCCATGGCCGAGATGGAACAGTCGGGCGATCCTGCCGCGGTCTCAGAGAAGCTTGCGGCCGCCGGCTGCGGCGCGCCGCTGAGAAGCAGCGCCGACGCCGTGCTCGAACGGCTCACGAAGACCATGACCAAGCCGGCCTGATCGTACCCGGCCTGATTGTATCCAGTCTGATTGTATCCGGCCTGATTGTATCCAGCCTGAAACAGACCCACGCCCAACCAACCTAACCTTGAAACGAAAGGACCATATCGATGACCCCGAACACCTATTCCCTCAAGGACTCAAGCGCCTGGAAGACCTTCACCATGGCCAGTTTCGCCGTTGCCACCACAATGATGGCCGGCGGCATCCACTTCATGGAGGCGAGCTTCGCCGCCAAGGGGTTTTATGCGATGGCCGCCATCATGCTCGTGCACACCTCGATCACCATCACCAAGACGCTGCGCGACTCGGAAGAGGCAAGCCGCTTCATCAACCGGCTGGAAGACGCCAAGACCGAGAAGTTGCTGATGGATGTCAGCCGCAGTAACGAAGTGTAACCGGGTTCCCGCTAAACAAGGCTCAACGCGCAAGACCGCTGATCAATCCAGCCAGGATTTTAATCGGTCATGCCCAATGGAAGTCGCCGCTATGGAAATCGCCCCGATCAACCGACCGACAGCTCATCTGATGACGTCCAGGCGCTTTGCGCCCTTGTTCTGGACGCAGTTCCTGTCCGCCTTCAACGATAATTTCCTCAAGAACACGCTGGTGTTCCTTATTCTGTTCACGCTGGCGGCGGACCAGGCGGCATCACTGGTCACCTTGGCGGGCGCCGTCTTCATGGCCCCCTTCCTGCTCCTGTCGGCGCTCGGCGGCGAGCTCGCCGACCGCTTCGACAAGGCTCTCATAGCCAAGCGTCTGAAATTCGCCGAGATCGCCGCGGCGGGTGTCTCCGTCGTCGGCATCGCCCTGTCGTCCATTCCCGTGCTGATGACGGCGCTGTTGATGTTCGGCGTTATCTCGGCGCTGTTCGGACCGATCAAATACGGAATCCTGCCCGATCACCTCGAACGCAAGGAACTGCCCAAGGCCAACGCCTGGATCGAGTCAGCCACGTTTGCCGCGATTCTCGGCGGCACCATAGCCGGCGGCGTCGTTTCCGCCGATGGCATCGGCGTCGCGGTGTTCGGACCGATCATGATGGCGCTCGCCGTCGGTTGCTGGCTCGTCAGCCGCTACATCCCGTCCACCGGTTCGGCGGCGCCCGACCTTGTCATCGACAAGAACATCTTCCATTCGACCTGGCGCCAGGTCGCCGAATTGCGCACCGACACGCGCATCTGGCGCGCCGGCCTGATGACGTCGTGGTTCTGGCTGATCGGCGCCATCGTGCTCTCGCTCCTGCCGGTCCTGATCAAGGATTCGCTCGGCGGCAACGAAATGGCCGTCACCGTCTACCTCGCCGTGTTCGCCGTCTCGATCGCCATCGGTTCGGCCATCGCCGCCTGGATGTCGCAGGGCCGGATCGTGCTGTTGCCGGCACCGGTCGGCACGGCGCTGCTCGCCCTGTTCGGCCTGCATCTCGCCTGGACCATCTCCGGCATGACGCCGTCGCCCCAGGCGGAAACCCTTGGCGCATTCTTCGCCGGCCCAAACACGATCCGCGTCGCCATCGACCTCGCCGGCATGGCCATTGCAGCCGCTTTCCTGGTGGTGCCGACCTTCGCCGCCGTGCAGGCCTGGTCGCCCGAAGCGCGGCGCGCCCGGGTCGTCGCCGCCGTCAGTATCGTCAATGCCGGCTTCATGACTGGCGGCGGCATCATCATGGCCCTGATCCAGACGAAGGTCTCGACCGGCGGCATCCTGTTCGGCCTCGTCGCGGCCAATGCGATTGCCGCCTGGCTGATGCTGAAATATTTGCCGACGAACCCCTTCCGTGACTTCGTCTCCATCCTGTTCCGCGCTTTCCTGCGCCTCGAAGTCGAGGGCATGGAAAACCTCAAGGCGGCCGGCAAGGCGCCGATCCTGGCGCTCAACCATGTCAGCTTCCTCGACGGTCCGCTCGCCTTGACGCTGACCGATGAGGAACCGGTCTTCGCCATCGACTACACCATTGCCCAGGCTTGGTGGATGAAGCCGTTCATGAAACTTGCCCGCGCTTTGCCGCTCAACCCGGCCAAGCCGATGTCGACCCGCACGCTGATCAAGATCGTGCAGGGCGGCGACCCGCTGGTGATCTTCCCGGAGGGACGCATCACCGTGACCGGCGGCCTGATGAAGGTCTATGACGGCGCCGCCATGGTTGCCGACAAGACCGGCTCGATGGTTGTGCCGGTGCGCATCGACGGGCTGGAGAAGACCTACTTCTCGCGGCTGAGCTCGCAGCATGTGCGCCGCCGCCTGTTCCCGAAGGTCAAGGTGACCATTCTGGAACCGGTCAAGCTCGAGGTGCCGCAGGAGCTGAAGGGCCGCAAGCGCCGCGCCGCGGCGGGTTCCGCGCTCTACCAGGTGATGTCGGATCTCGTTTTCCGCACCCAGGACATCGACAAGACCGTACTGGAAAAGATCATCGAGACGGCGAACGAACGCGGCATGAAACAGCTCGCAGTTCAGGATCCGGCCACCGGTTCTCTCAGCTACAGCAAGCTGCTCACGGCTGCCGCCGTGCTTGGTGAGAAGTTCCAGAACCTTTATGCCGACCAGCAGACGCTGGGCATCATGCTGCCCAACGCCAACGGCTCTTGCGCGACGCTGCTCGGCGTCATGTCCGCCGGCAAGGTTCCGGCGATGATGAACTTCACCGCAGGTGCTGCCAATATTCTGTCCGCCTGCAAGGCCGCCGAAGTCCGCACCGTGCTGACGTCCCGCGCGTTCGTCGAACAGGCAAAGCTCGGCGCTGTAGTCGAGGAACTCGGTCGCTCGGTCGACATCGTGTGGCTCGACGATCTCAGAAAGACCATCAGTCTCAAGGATAAGCTGCTCGGCTTGCTGCGCAAGTCGACGCCGCGCGCGAAACGCAAGCCCGGCGATGCGGCGGTGATCCTGTTCACCTCGGGTTCGGAAGGCACGCCGAAGGGCGTCGTTCTGACCCACCGCAACATCCTGGCCAACGCCGCCCAGGCGGCGTCGCGTATCGACTTCCATTCGGGCGACAAGGTGTTCAACGTGCTGCCGATCTTCCACTCCTTCGGCATGACCGCGGGCACGGTGCTGCCGTTGATCTCCGGCGTGCCGGTCTATTTCTACCCCTCGCCGCTGCACTACCGCCTCGTGCCGGAACTGATCTACGGCTCGAACGCGACGATCATCTTCGGCACCGACACCTTCCTCTCCGGCTATGCGCGCACCGCGCACCCCTACGACTTCCGCTCGATACGCTATTGTTTTGCCGGCGCGGAACCGGTCAAGACAGCGACGCGCATGACCTATATGGAGAAGTTCGGCCTACGCATCCTCGAGGGCTACGGCGTCACCGAGACGGCGCCGGTGATCTCCATCAACACGCCGATGTACAATCGCTCCGGAACCGTCGGCAAGATCATGCCCGGCATGGAATACCGCCTCGATCCGGTACCCGGCGTCGACGAAGGCGGCCGGCTGTTCGTGCGCGGCCCCAATGTCATGGCCGGTTATCTCCGGGCCGAGAAGCCCGGCGTGCTCGAACCGCTGGAGGACGGCTGGCATGATACGGGCGACGTCGTCGCTATCGACGAAGGCGGCTTCATCACCATTCGCGGCCGCGCCAAGCGCTTCGCCAAGATCGGCGGCGAGATGATCTCGCTCGCCGCTGTCGAAGCGCTGGCCGGCGAATTGTGGAAGGGCTCGCTGTCGGCGGTCGCCACGGTGCCCGACGCCCGCAAGGGCGAAAAGCTGATCCTCATCACTGAGGCATCCTGCGCCACACGAGCGGAATTCCTCGCCTACGCCAAGGCCAACGGCGCCATGGACCTGATGGTCCCGGCCGAAGTGCGGGTGGTCTCAAAGGTACCGGTCCTTGGCTCCGGCAAGCTCGACTTCGCCGCCGTGACAAAAATGGTGCGCGACGAAGAGGCCTTGAAGACCAAGGCCGCCTGACCCGGCTACGGCAACGGGCCGACGCAAGAGCCGGCCCGTTCAGTATGATCAACCCTTCGCATGCCGCTGCGAGATCAGCATCGCCATGCGCTGGACTGCCCGCAGCTCCATTTCCACGCCCGGCGACGATGCCAGCGCCGGCATGTTGAGCGCCACCACGGTCAACGGCTCGAGCGTCGCCAGCAGCACATGGGTCGCCTCAAATTTCTCGAACAGCCATGCCAGCTGCTCGCGTATATCCTGGTCGACTGGCGCCCCCGGCTGCGTATCGGCGAGCGAGCGCACGGGCTCCTGCTCCAGTGCACGGGCCAGCACCTTCAGGTCGAAATCGCCGAGGTCCCCTGCCGGCAGGATCAGCGCGCCGTCGACAAGGATATGGCTCTGCAGGCCGCGCAGGAAGCGCGCCGAATCGGTGAGATCACCCTCGGCCATATGCTTCAGCAACGAGTCGCGGCGCTTCTCCGCGGTGAGGCTGACGCTGTCATTGTAGATGACTGCCAGCAGCGTCGCCGAAAGCACGATCACCACGCCCTGCACGCTGCCGCGCCAGCCGAGATCGTCGATGCCGCCCAGCGCCAGCCCGGCGAAAACCGAGCTCAGCGTAATCACGGTAAAGGCGCCGATCGTGTCGCGATGGCCGAGGCTCGCGCGTCCAAGGCCGATCGTCAGCCAACACAGGAACAGGATGGCGATGCCGCCAAGCCGAACCGGCACTTCGAACAGGCCGGGCCGGTAGTCGGTGACCATGAACGGAATGATCAACAGCAGCGACAGCGCCATGCGCTCGACCGTGCGGTTTTCGGCCGCCGACAGGCTGTCGCGGTCGCGCGTCATCACCAACCAGCCGATGGCGAGAAAACCGCCAAACTGGAAGGCAAGTAGTACCGCCATTCGCCATGGCTCGGCAAAGCGTTCCGGGATCGGCGCCAGAACGAAGAACAGCAGGGCACCGCCGGCGGCGAACAATTTGAGAGCGAACGGCGCGTGCCGGCGCAGCAGGCCTTCGGTCAGCAGCAGTGCGGCCAGCGGCAGCAGACCCGCCGCCGTGATGGTGACGAAGCGGAAAAAGGCAAGACCCGTGGTCCAGTCGAGGATGCGGCAGGCAAGCAGCACTGCCAGCACCTTGAGGCCGAATAGAAAGCGCTGCGACAGCGGATCGCCCGTGTCGCGCCCGCCTATGATCGATATCACGACAAGCAGGCCAACCAGCGCCGCCAGCGAGGTGATGGTGTCGGCGACGAGCGTGCCGTCGAGGTTCATCATCGGCCGGCTGCCGTCAGCTTGCGGATAAACCGAGACGCCACGAATGAAGCCATCAGCGTGTCCATGGTCTCAGCACATTCCATTGGCGGGTGCTATCGGCCCAGTGAACCACCGGCAAAACCAGCCGCTGCAGCGTGGCCGCCGCACCTGCTACCGCAAGGGCGGCAAGCGAGCCGCGCGGAACGGTGTCGGCGAGATAGGTGCGCGCGGACTGGAAGCTCATCTGGCCGATCTGCAGCACATCGTCGCCGCGCATGTAGTCGAGTTCCTTGCGGCAGAACTCGTTAAAGGTCTCCTCGCGGTGCTTGGCCGCCTCATCGAAGGTTTTCTTCAGATCGTCCGAGCCGCCGGTATAGGCATTGGTGATGACAAAACGCTCTTCATCGAAACCGGCTTCCGGCCCGACACCGAAGACATGGCGATGGCGTGCCATGATCTGCCGCGCCAAAAGCACATGGGTGAGCGAGCGCCGTGCGCCTGCATGCGGCCCCGGAAACACATTGCTGAAGGCCTCGGCGACCATGCCGACGACGGCCGGCACCTGGGTGACACTGGAGATCCAGATCGGTCGCAGCTGGTTGCGCAGGAACATCAGGAAGCAGGTCAGGCCGTAGAGGATCCAGCTCAGCCCGCGGCTGCGCTCGTCCGAATCGATCATGACCAGACCGAGGTGCAAGACTTCATAGGGCTTGCCGGCCAGCGAGATCTCCATCAGCGCCAGCGCGTTGAAGGCGATCGGCTGCCGGTCGCTGCGCCGGTAGACAATGGTGATGATGGAATGTTCCAGCCGGCTGCGGTCACCGGAAAACACACCGTAGGTCAGGCTGCCGACTTTCAGCGTCTTCGACGCCACCAGCCGCAGATCGCTGCTCAACTGCTCCAGCTCGGCCGCCTTCATCCAGCGCCCGGGCCGCTCCACGACACGCGTCTCGTAGTCGGCGGATACGCGCATGCGCACATCCATGAACCGACCCGGCAGCAGCTGCAGAACCGCCTTGAGCACTGTTTTCCCCCAGGGCAAGAACGCCGACCGTATAGTGGCCGTCATCTACCTAAGGCGTGGTAAACCCGAGATGACAAGTCCTGGTTGTGCTTAACAAGGTAAAGCTGCAATCGCCAGCCAGTGCGGCTCAGCTTTCTACAGCAACCAGATGGCCGTTGCCGACATCGTTCAGAGCCAGCTTCAGCGGCGCCTCGCCGATCCTGCGGGTGGCGCTCGGTATCTCCTGGTCGAGGCGGGCGAAGCGGCTTCTGCGCTGGGCCGGATCGGGCACCGGCACCGCTTCGATCAGCCGCCTCGTATAGGGATGGCGCGGGTTGGAAAACACCTGGTCGCGCGTGCCCATCTCGACGATCTGGCCGAGATACATGACGGCAACGCGGTCGGAAATGTTCTCGACCACCGCCATGTCGTGCGAGATGAAGAGATAGGCGACGCCGAATTCGCGCTGCAATTCCTTCAGCAAATCGAGCACACGCGCCTGCACCGAGACGTCGAGCGCGGAGACGCTTTCGTCAGCGATGATCAGTTTTGGTCGTAGCGCCAGCGCTCGGGCGATGCAGACGCGCTGGCGCTGGCCACCGGAGAATTCGTGCGGGTAAAGCTCCATCTGTTCGGCCGACAGGCCGACACGCTCGAACAGCGCCGCCACCCGTTCCCGGCGCTCGTCCTTGGAGGCGATGCCATGGATCACCAGCGGCTCGGCAACGAGGTCGCCGACGCGCATGCGCGGATCGAGCGAAGCGAAGGGATCCTGGAAAATCATCTGGACGTCACGGCGCACCGCCTTGCGCTCGTCGCGGCCAAGACCGGAGAGATTGCGTCCGCCAATGACGATGTCGCCGCTATACGGCGCCAGTCCGGCCAGCGCCTTGGCGGTCGTCGACTTGCCGCAGCCGGATTCGCCGACCAGAGCGAGCGTTTCGTTGGGCGCGATCGAGAAGCTGACGCCCTCGACGGCATGGACGCGGCGGGTGACCCGGCCAAAGATGCCGCCACGCAGATCGAAGCGGACATGCAGGTCGTTGACCTCGGCGACATTGGCCGGCTTCAAGACGTCAATCGCATCCCTGGATTTCTGTCGACCGACACCACTGCCGATGCGCGGCACGGCAGCCAGCAGTTCGCGCGTATAGTCGGCCTGCGGGCGGGCAAAAATATCCGATGTCGTGCCTTCTTCGACCATGCGGCCGTCGCGCATGACGATGACCCGGTCGGCCATTTCGGCAACCACGCCCATATCGTGGGTGATCAGGATGACGCTGGTGCCATGCTGGCGCTGCAGGTCGCGCAACAGCTCCAGCACTTCGCCTTGCACGGTGACGTCGAGCGCCGTCGTCGGCTCATCGGCGATCAGCACGTCGGGCTCGATCGCCAGCGCCATGGCGATCATCACCCGCTGGCGCATGCCGCCGGAGAGTTCGTGCGGAAACTGCTTTAGCCGGCTTTCCGCCTCCGAAATGCGCACCGCCTTCAACGCCTCGATCGCGCGCTGGCGGGCTTGCGCCGACGACAGGCTGGTATGCGCTTCGATGGATTCGGTCAGTTGCCGGCCGATCGACAGCACCGGATTGAGCGAGGTCATCGGCTCCTGGAAGATCATGGCGATGCGGTCGCCGCGAATGCGCCGCATCTGGCGTTCGTCGAGGGTTGCTAGGTCGGTGTCGCCCCGATTCCCATCCCGAAGACGGATCATGCCTGACGAAATGCGCGCCGCTGGCTGCGGCAAAAGCTGCATGATCGCCAGCGCGGTCATCGACTTGCCGGAGCCGGATTCGCCGGCAATGCAAAGCGTCTCGCCGCGCGCCAGCGTCAGCGACAGGTTGGAGACGACATTGCGCTCGCCGTCCTCGCCGCGCACGCTGACCGAGAGGTTGGCGATGGAGAGGACGGGGGTGTCGGCGAGGGTCATTGTGGGTGGAGCCCTGCGACGGATTGGTTCCGTCGCACCATTCGCACAAACCTTGGCGCTGACCCCCACCCGGACGTCCGGTCCGACCTCCCCACAAGGGGGAGGTAGGGTGGCAGCGCTTTACCCTCCCCCTTGTGGGGAGGGTCGCTGCGAAGCAGCGGGGTGGGGGTGCGGCGCCGACGTACCGTCATTCAAACACGCAACGCGGAAAATAGAACGACACCACCCAGTTCGGCATGTCGACGATCTCGCTGATGCGCAGGTCCCCGCACACCGAGGCCAGCATATAGGCCTCGACCGGATCGATCTGATACCACCCAGCAAGCAGATCGACCATCTGCGCCACCGCCTCCTTGGCGCCGGTCATCAGATCCGGCCCGATACCCGTCGTCACCTCATAGCCCTTGGCGTCGAGATGGCGCGTCACCGGACCGGCGGTGGTGAAGCGCGGCGTCTTCAGCCTGGCGTCCTTGACAAGGTCGAGCTTGAGCACGACGTCCATCGGGCTCTCGATCGCCGTGCCGCAGACCTCGCCATCGCCTTGTGCGGCGTGCGTATCGCCGACCGAGAACAGCGCGCCGGCCACCTCAACCGGCAGATAGAGCGTCGTGCCGGCAGCGAGATCGCGGATGTCGAGATTGCCGCCGACCCGCCGTGGCGGCACCACCGAGTGAAGCCCCATCTCAGCCGGCGCATTGCCGATGGTGCCTGCGAACGGCTTCAGTGGTACGCGCGCGTTTTTCCCGAACAGCGCCGGTTCGAGCGCGGCTGCATCGTATTTCCAGATGTTCAGCGCCGGTTCCGTGAAGTCGTCGGCGAGCAGGCCGAAACCCGGAATGTTCGCCGTCCAGCCGAAGCCGGACGGTTTGAACATCTCGATCGTCACCTTGAGCGCGTCACCCGGCTCGGCGCCCTCGACGAAGATCGGCCCGGTCACCGGGTTGACCCCGGCGAAGTCGAGCTTGGCGATTTCGGCAACCGTGCTGTCGGCGTTCAGCTGGCCGCCGGCGGCATCGAGGCACTGGAACTCGATGGTCGCGCCGGGCGCCACCCGCTCGGCCGGGACAAAGGAATTGTCCCAGCCGAAATGGTGGTGGCGCCCATGGATGGTGTAGTCGCAGTTATTGCACATCTTTTACGTACACATTGTCGTAGTTGATCGGGATATGGACCGGGTCGACATAGAGGTTGTCGGCGCCGCCCATTCGGGCGGATTTCATGGTGAAGCGCTGTTCGTTGAAGACCGGCGCCCAGGGCGCGTCTTCCATCACCTTGTCGTAGATGGCGCTCCACATCTTGTCGCGTTCGCCGGCCTTTGCCGGGTCGACCACAGAATCCGCCTCGGCCGCCTTGGCGTCGAGGTCCTTATTGCAGTACCACGACCAGTTCCAGCCGCCCGGCACCGCGCCGGCGCAGCCGAGGATCGGGCCGTAGAAATTCGACGGATCGGGGAAGTCGGCGATCCAGGCCATGCCGCCCGACCAGATCATCGGCGCGCCGGCCTTGTCACCGCCGGCGGCGATGACATTGGCCTGCGCCAGCGACTGGATGCTGGCCTTGATGCCGATGGCCGCCAGGTCCTGCTGGATCGCCTGGGCAATGCGCGGGTTGGGATCGGTGTTCATGGCGAACAGCTGCGTGTCGAAACCATCGGGATGACCGGCCTCGGCCAGCAGCGCCTTGGCCTTGGCTACGTCATAGGGATAACCTTTGTAATCCTTGTCGTAGCCCGGCATCGACGGCGGCAGCGGCTGGTTGGCCGGCACGGCGCGGCCGTTGATGATCTGGATGATGCGCGCCTTGTTGAGCGCCATGTTGACGGCCTGACGCACCTTCACATTGTCGAACGGCGCCATGGTGGTGTTCATGGTGACGTAGCCGGTGTGCAGCTGACCGCCTTCGACGACGCGCGCCTTCTGCTCGGGATCGGCCATCACCTCCTGGAATTTTGCCGGCGGAATGCCGTCGCCGGGCACATCGATCTCGCCCTTCTGCAAGCGCAGCAGCGCCACGATCGGTTCCTGGCCGATCTCGAAGGTGATCTTGTCGAGATGCGGCAGGCCCTTGTGCCAGTAATCCGCATTGCGCTCGAAGACGATGCGTTGGCCGAGTATCCACTCGGCGAGCTTGAAGGCGCCGGTGCCCACCGGATGCTTGCCGAAATCGGCGCCATATTTCTCGACCTCTTCCTTCGGCACGACATGGGCGAAATTGATGGCCATGACATGCAGGAAGGTGGCGTCGGGCCGGGTCAGCTCGAACTTCACCGTGTAGGGATCGACGACGGTGACGCCGGAAAGGCCTTCGGCCTTGCCGGCAGCGACATCGTCATAGCCCTTGATCGAGCCGAAGAAGCCGGCGCCGGGGCTCTGCGTCTTCGGATTGGTGACGCGGTCGAGCGAATATTTCACGTCGTCGGCCGTCATCTCGCGGCCATTGTGGAATTTCACGCCATGGCGCAGCTTGAAGGTAAAGGTCTGGCCGTCGGGCGAAATCTCGTAGCTTTCTGCCAGATCGGGTTTCAGGTTGGTGGTGCCTGGCTCGTAATCCATCAGCCCATCGAACAGGCTCTTGATCATCGACCAGTTCTGCCAGTCATAGCCGATCGCCGGATCGAGGGTCGCAACATCGTCCTTGTAGGTGATGGTAATAGCGCCGCCTTGCTTGGCGTTGGGATCGACCATGTCTTCGGCGCGGACGCTTGTCATGCCGAGCATGAGGGCCAAGGCGGATGCCGCGACTGTGGATGCGAGAAACTTTTTCATTGTTGTGTTCCCTTTCTCTGTTTCATTTTCATCTGAGCTTGATGCGGGGATCGATGAACGGCGCGATGATGTCGGCGAGCAGATTGCCGAGCACGATGGCGAAGGCCGACACCAGCGTGACGCCCATGATGATCGGAATGTCGACGCGCTGGATCGCCTGCCACGCCAGCTGACCGATGCCGGGCCAGCCGAACACGCTTTCGACGACGACGATGCCGCCCATGAAGATGCCGATGTCGATGCCGATCATGGCGATGACCGGCAGGATGGCATTCGGCAGTGCGTGGCGGAATATGATGGCGCTGCGCGCCAGGCCCTTGGCCCGCGCCGTGCGGACATAATCCTGGCGCAGGACGTCTATCATCGACGAGCGCATCATGCGCGCATACCAGCCGGCGCCGAGTACGCCCATGGTCAACGACGGCAGCACCAGATGGCGCCATGTGCCGTAGCCGCCGATCGGAAACCAGCTTAGCCGCACGGCAAAGACGTAGAGCAGCAATAAGCCGACGACGAATTGCGGCGCCGAGACGCCGACGAAGGAGGCCACCATCAGGGTCTGGTCGGTGGCGGAGCCGCGCTTGACGGCGGCGATCAGCCCCATGCTTAGACCGATCAGCAACTCGCACAATATGGCGCCCACCATCAAAAGCAGGCTGGCCGGCAGCCGCGAGACGATGAGCTCGGTAACCTCCGAGCGCTGGATGTAGGAGCGGCCGAGATCGCCGCTGATTAGCTTCGTCAGGTAGTGCCAATACTGGACGACGAAAGGCTGGTCCAGGCCGAGCTGCTGGCGGATGTTTTCCACGGTCTGCGGCGTAGCACTGCGGCCGGCGATCTGCCGCACCGGGTCGGCCGGCAAGAGGTAGAGCAGCGCAAAAGTGATCAGCGAGACGCCAAGCAGGATGAGCAGCGACTGGATCAGCCGGCGGCCGAGATAGGCGATCATGACCGGCCCCCCATTATTCCCGGCCCCTTTGCGTCGGATCGAGGATGTCGCGCAGCGCGTCGCCGATCAGATTGAAGGCCAGCGCCAACGCCAGGATTGCGGCGCCGGGGAAGAACACCAGCCAGGGCGCGGCCTGGAAATAGGTCTGGTTCTCGAAAATGATGTTGCCCCACGACGCCGTCGGCGGCTGCACGCCGATGCCGAGGAAGGAAAGCGTCGCCTCCAGCAGTACCGTGGTGGAGATGCCGAGCGTGCCCCAGACGATGATGGTGGGCAGGAGATGCGGCAGGATGTGGCGAAACAGGATGCGCGGCGCACTCGCCCCGATGCTGCGCTCGGCGTCGATGAACTCGCGTTCGGCCAGCGACGATGTCTCGGTGTAGATGACACGCGCCGTCTGCACCCAGTTGACCAGCGCGATGACCATGGCGACGATCCACAGGCTGGGCTGAAACACTGCCGCCAGGCAGATGGCGAGCAGCAGCGCCGGGAACGCCATCATCAGATCGGTGAAGCGCATCAGCGCGCTGCCGATCCAGCCGCGGAAATAGCCTGCGGTGACGCCCACCAAAGTGCCGATCAAAAGCGCCACGCCATTGGCGACGATGCCGATGATCAGCGAGGTGCGGGCGCCGTAGAGGATGCGGGTCAAGAGGTCACGTCCGAGCAGGTCGGTGCCGAGCCAGTACTGGGCGCTGGGCGGCAGCGGCGAGCCCTCGATGGTCAGGCCGTCGAACATCTGCTCGTTGGGGTCATAGCCGGTCAGCCGGGGCGCCAGCACAGCGCCGGCAAGGACAATGGCGACGATGACCAGGCCGAGCAGCGCGAGGCGGCGTTTCACCAGCCGGCGCCAGACACCGGCGCGCGGTTTTGCCGGCATGCGCACCGGTAGATCAGGCGCGATGGGACTGGTCATCGCCGCCTTCTTCCCCCGTCGCTTCCTCGCTTGTCATTCCCACGATCCGACGCGCGGCATCCTCGACGCTGATCTGCCAGCTCATCGCCAGCGAACGCAGCTGCGCATAGGCGCGCTCGTCGTCGCTGCCTTTCGACAAGGCCGTCACCGCGCGCACGATGGTCTGGCGCTCGGCGACGCGCTGGCGCAGCGACGCTATCTCGCCGGCTAAATGTTTTCGGGCCTCGAAACTCTGTCTCGCGATCAACAGAGCGCTGTAGACGCCGGCATTGCCGACCGGCTTCAGCAGCTGCGCATCGGCCTTGTGCGACAGCGCCCATTCGATACGCCCCGGCGCCTCGGAACCGATCAGCGCCACCAGCGGCATCGGCGCCTCGCCCGGCTTCCACGGGAATTGCTCGTCGAAACCGAGATCGGCATCGAAGAAGACGAAATCGGCGGCGAGAGCTTCCGGCGGCAATTCCGGCCAGCAGTCGATCGTAGCCAGGCCGATGGCCGACAATTGCCTGGTGATTGCCTGCACCGTCGGATGCGGGCGATGCAGGATGAAAGCCCGCGCGCCGCCGAGATTGGGGATGCGCGTCCGGGTCATGACACCACTCTCAGGCGCGGACGGCCGAATGTCTTGGCGGGGTCGTAGCGCGACAGATATGGATCCGGCGCGACCTCATCCTCCTGGCTGACGACCTCGAAGAAGCCATCGGCGATCCGGCCGATGATCACCGGCAGCGTCGCGTGCTGGGAATGTGCGTCGATGGCGATCGGCCCGAGCCGGGTCGAGAAGCGCCGCTCGGCGAAGGCTTTGGAAAATTCCGCCGGGCCGGCATCAGTGTCGCGCGACAGCACGTCGGCCATCACCTGCACCGAGGCATAGGCCGAGGCCTCGAAGGACGAAGCGAAGGCAGCCGGCCGGGGCGCGAAATAGGGCCCGACCGACAGATGCCCTTTCCCTGTCTCGCCGATCGCCGGCAACTCGCCTTCGGTGAGGTTGCAGGAGATGACGGGGCAGTTTTCCGGCCTGAATGCCGCATCCTTATCGCCCAACTCGCGGTAAGCCGCCAGGAAGGCGTAGGATGAGGTGCCGATCAAATTGTTGAGGATGAAGCTCGGCCTCGTCGCCCGGATTTCCGCGATGAGCCGCGACACGTCAGTCTCGCCGATGCGCAGATAGCGCTCGCCCAGCACTTTGCCGCCGGCATCCGCGATCAGGTCGCGCGCCACGCGGTTCATCTCCCAGCCCCAAATGTAGTTCGAGCCGAGCAGGAAGCCGTT
Organism: Mesorhizobium sp. M1143; assembly: GCF_040318435.1. Lineage (NCBI taxonomy): Bacteria > Pseudomonadati > Pseudomonadota > Alphaproteobacteria > Hyphomicrobiales > Phyllobacteriaceae > Mesorhizobium > Mesorhizobium sp. M1143. Next base: position 22,909 of record NZ_JAMYMJ010000030.1, read on the forward strand.
GGCGCCGAAACGCGGCACGACATGCGCCATCAGCGGAACCAGGTGCTGGTTGGGGCAGGCGTGCATGTAGACGACATGCTCGTTGGCCTCGAACCCTTCATAGGGGCAGGCATACCAGAGCATGCCGCCGGCCTTCTCCAGCACCGGGATGGTTTCCTTGCGGCTCCACGAGGTGATGCAACCGACGACATGGCGCGCGCTGCTGGTCCTGAAAATGTCCTCGCACAAAGTCGCGTAGCGATCGGCATTACTTTGCGGATCGCGCTCGACCGGAACCAGTTCGATGCCATAGCTCCGATCGGCATTGATGTCGGCGATGGCGCGCATGGCGCCCATCCGGCACGCATCGGAGACCAGCTGGTAGCTGCCCGAACGGGAATACAGGATGCCGATCTCGATACGCCGTTTCAAACCGATCCTCAGAAATGACAATGCCCCGCAGCCAGCGCCGGAGGGCGAGGCATGCGAGGCATATTTGCCGCCCGGCGACCAAGGCCGGTATTTTGCGCTAGCGTATTCGGTCCGGCGGGTCAGTCAAGCGGGAAAGTACGTGGTCATGGGATCGGCCTTGTCCGACTGATTCTAGTTCCGCAGCGTGAACATCAAAGGCGCCACGACAGCCGTCCCGGCCTTCTCAGCCGGTGGCGCGGGCACCGTCGCACCCTGCAGAATGCCGAGCGCGGCGCGATCGAGATCGGCGTCCCCCGAAGATCGTGTCAGCCGGACGGAGGTCACCTTGCCCGAAGCGCTGACGACGAAGGTCACATTTGCGGTACCCACGGCGCGCCGCGACCTTGCCGCGCTCGGGTAGCGCTTGTGCCGATTGATCCATCCGATCAGCTGGGAGTTCCATTTGCTTGCACTGACTGATGATCCACTCGATTGCGAAGCCTTTGGCGCCGACGCCTTCGCCACTGCCTTTTGATCGACACTGGCGGTCACGACCGCTTTCGCCGGCGCGGCCTTTTCCTTCTTCTCTTTCTTTGCTTTCGGCTTGGGTTTTTCGGCAGCCTTCTTCGCCTTCTCGATCGGCTTGGTCTCCACCGGCGTGGTCTCCACCGGCTTGGTCTGGGGCGGCGGAATGACCACATCCGGCGCTATGGTCGGGACGATGTCGGGCACCACCTCATCCAGCGGCGGCGATTGATCGGGCTGCTCGGCCGCTGCCGTCTCGATCGGAGCGGTCTTATCGAGTTGAGCCGCTTCCCTCTTCTCGGTGACCGGCTCCGGCTGACCGGGCTCGGGCTCTACGACGGGCTTCAGTTCGGCAACCGCCTCCTCAATCTGGTTCGGCGGCTCGGGCGTCACCACGTCGGCCGCTGAGTCCACCCGCACCGCCGGCGCCACCATCATCGGCGACAGCTCGATAGCCACAGCCGGCGGCGGGCCGCCATCGGCCATGTTGGCCAGGCTGAAGCTCTGGACGGCATAGACGATCGCGACATGCGCGCCGACAATGACAATGGCCGCAGCCGCCCACAAGCCAATTTCGCGCACGCCGGCGCGCGGCGGGTCGGCCGCGGGGGCGGCGGCGGCCAGTTGCGTCACGGGGCGGCGCCCGGGTGCGCCGCGGATGCGTCCGCCGGCACCGTCTCCAGCCCCACCAGCGCGATCTTCAGATAACCGGCGCCGCGCAGCAGGTTCATCACCTCCATCAGCTCGCCATAACCGACCGCCTTGTCGGCACGCAGGAAGATGCGGGTCTGCTTGTCGCCCTTGGTTCTGCCGTCGAGCACCGCGGCGAAAGCCTGGCGCGGCACGCTGTCATTGCCGATCGCGAGCGTCAGATCGTCCTTCAGCGTCAGGAACAGCGGCGTTTCCGGCCGGGGTGCTGGCGTCGCCGTCGAACCCGGCAGATCGACATTGACGTCGACTGTCGCCAAGGGGGCAGCGACCATGAAGATGATCAGCAGCACCAGGATGACGTCGATGAACGGGGTGACATTGATCTCGTGGTTTTCTTCGAGATCGCCATCGATAGCCTCGCGAATTCTAGCCGCCATGGCCCATCACTCCGCCGCCAGCGCGGGCGCCTGCGGCACCGTGCGGAAATCGAGATCGCGGCTGACCAGCCGTTCGACCCCGGTCGAGGCATCGGCAAGGAGCTGCCGGTAGCCGGCTATCGACCGCGCAAAGACGTTGTAGATGACCACCGCGGGAATGGCCGCGACAAGGCCCATCGCCGTGGCGAGCAGCGCCTCGGCGATGCCGGGCGCGACGACCGCGAGGTTGGTGGTCTGCGCCTGCGAGATGCCGATGAAGGCGTTCATGATGCCCCAGACGGTGCCGAACAAGCCCACGAAGGGCGCCGTCGAGCCGATCGTCGCCAGCACGCCGGTGCCGCGCGACATGCGCCGCGCCGCCGCCGCTTCGATGCGCGACAGGCGCGACGTCACGCGTTCCTTCAGCCCGTCGCCGGTGACATGGCCGAGCGCACCGGCCGAAAGGGCAGTCTCTTCCTCGGCCGCCCGCACCAAAAGCGCACCGGGGCCGCCACTGTTGCCAAGCGCGCGCCCGGCCTGGCGCAGCGTGGCGGCATTGCCGATGGCGCGCGCAGCGCGACGGGCGCTGAGCTTGCCGAAGAGAATCTCCAGCGATTTGGCCAGCCACACCGTCCAGGTGACGAGCGAGGCGAAGGCCAACCCGATCATCACCGCCTTGACGATGATGTCGGCGGCCATGAACATGCCCCAGGGCGACAGATCGTGCGGCAGCGTCAGCGATATTGCCGAAGGCTCGGCCTGCGCGGATGCACCGGGCTGGGTTGCCGGCTGTAGCGCGGTCGGCGCCGCCTGCCCGGCAGATGGCGAAGCCGGCGCGACAGGCGCAGCCGGTGCGGGCCGTTCGACTGCGACCGGGGAAGGCTGGGCCGCCGACCGGGCAGCTGCAGCGGGCACCGTCGTCACCCTGGGCTGCGTGTTTGGCTGCTCTTGCGCAGCAGCGCTGCCGGCCGACAGCATGACCGCGGCCAGCGCCGCCAACAAACCATTTCTGGACACGCTTCGTCCTCGCTTCGTCATTGCACGTACCGATCGGCTGGTCGGTGACGGGATGCGGGAACACCCGATCTCAACCCCGAAAACTCCAGCCACGGATTCTGGCTTCTCTCAAACGCGGCACAGCCGCTGGAAAACAATTCAGGCGGCCGAGTGCCCCTGCTTGACTATAAAACATGAGTTTAGTAGTCAACAAACAAGATGGCTTTTTTGGCCAACGATTGTGGGCGCGATGTCTCAACGGCACATCGTGCTGGGATCGGTCTACCTGGTGTCGTCGCACTGAGGGATGGACGGCCGCAGGGTTGCTGGGCCACGATACCGGGCAGCAATTGAGGCAGGCTGCGATGATCAAGGCGATACCGTTCGATTTCCCCTATGACGGCCGGCTGGTGCCGGCAAACACCGCGCTGCTGGTCATCGACCTGCAGGAGGATTTCCTCTCGCCGACCGGCTATTTCGCCAGGAAGGGTTATGACCCCGCGCCGCTGCGCGCCATCCTGCCGACAGTTAACCGACTGATATCAGCGGCACGTGCGGCCGGCCTCACCATCATTTACACCAGGCAGGGATATCGCGGCGACATGGCCGACATGACGCCGTACGAGAGATGGCGCCGCAAGCGGGCGGGTCTCGAAGGCACCGACGTGCTGCTGCGCTCCGGCCCCGGCTTTCAGATCGTCGCCGAGATCGACGTCGCGCCGCACGACATGATCGTCGACAAGACCTGCAACAGCGCCTTCACCTATACGGATCTGGAGCTTGTGCTGCGCGCACGCGGCATCACCCATCTGATCTTTTCCGGCTGCACGACCGATGTCTGCGTGCACACGACGCTGCGCGAGGCCTGCGACCTCAATTTCCAGTGCCTGACCATCGCCGACGCCTGCGCCAGCGGCGACCAATACGCGCATGACGCGGCGCTGCATATGGTGACGGTGGAGGACGGGGTGTTTGGTGCGCTGACGGAATCTGGCGCGGTGCTGGAGGCGCTGGAGCGGTCGAGTGGGAAAGCTGGTTAGATTACCAAAGCGAAGGCGTTGGGAACCATTTGACGCTGGAGGGGCAGCACCCCCCTCTGGCCTGCCGGCCATCTCCCCCGCAAGGAGGGAGATCAAGTGCTCAACCGCTTTCGCCACTCTCCAACGTCGAAGAGCTGAGCGATACCTCGAAGCTGCCAATCTCCCCCCTTGCGGGGGAGATGCCCGGCAGGGCAGAGGGGGGTGTGAAGGAACGCTACGAAATAGCTTTCATTCCACCCGCAAATTCACCCTGCGTGAATATCCGACCCGCCCCGCGAGGCAAACGCGCCGGGCTGCGGCACCTCCGCCTCCCGGCGTGCCAGCGAGTTGCGCAAGAGCGCGATCGTCTCGCGGCCGACGCTGGCGATCTCGCGCGGCCGGTCGACACCGACGATCATGAACTCGCTGATGCCCAGCGCCGCATAGGGCAGCAGCGACAGGGCGATCTGCGCCGGTGGTCCGGAAAGTTCGACCGCCTTGTGGCCGACGGTAGAGGCGCCACCCTCCGAGCGGACCCGGACCGGAAGCGCAAAACGCAGCTTGCCGGCGCGGCCATGCTCGGCGGCGGCGCTGCGCGCCCGTTCCATCAGCTGGCGGATCTCGTCGAGCGAACCAGCCGTGAGTTCAAACACGTCGGCATGGCGGCCGGCGACCTTGAGCGCGGTGCCGGACTGGCCACCCATGCGGATGATCACGTCGACGCCATGCGGCCCCTTGCGCGGCACATAGCCACCCTTGATGCTGTAGAATGCACCTTCATGGTCGAAGGGCCGGTCGTTCGACCACAGCCGCTTCAGCAGCACCAGATATTCGTCGATACGCTGCCAGACCACGGTGTGGCCGACCGGACGCGTCTCGGCATCGTCGTCATCCAGCGGCTCGCTCAGCATCCTCAGCGCCAGCCGGCCGCCGCTCCTGGCGTCGAGCGCCGCCAGTTGCCGCGCCGCAACGGCTGGCGCGATCACGCCGGCCCAGTGCGTCAGCACCACTTCCAGCGACGAGGTGCGGTCCAGCGCCTGGGCGGCGATGTCCATATTGGTCAACAGCCCGGCCGGGTCGTCGACGACGATGTTCTGGAAGCCGGAATCCTCGATCAGCGACAGCTTGGTCGCCGTCTCGACGAAATCATAGAAGAACGGTACGGCCGAACCGGCATCGGCGGCGTGCGTTTTACCGGGAACATGCGTGAACTCGATCGGCATTGCCATCTCCTCCATCACGTTGGATGTATGTCGCCCCCGGTTTTGAGACGACGACATGCGTAAAAACAAGCATCAGCGCCAAAGCGCGTCCGCGTTCGGTTCATCAACTCCGGTCACTCACTGAAAGCGCTAGGTCGCCACCCTTTCGGCCTGATCGGTCAGGGAATCAAGCCGAGCACGACTGCCCCGGTGAACACGAACGCAAGGGCAAAGACGAGATAGGCGAAAGCGCCGGCATAGGCCGGGCGGAAAGCCTGGCTATTGGCCAGCCTCTGGCTGGTGCGGTCCGTCTCGGCGTTCTGGATATAGGACATATCGACCTCCGTCTTGCGGATTAATCTATAAAATCAGTAGACTTTGTCGAGTGCTATTTTTTGGAGATATGTAGAATGATTTTCTCAGTATTCCTTATTATTTGGTTTGGCATTGCTGGGAGACCCCCTGTTGGAGACAAGCGAGCGACAAGCTTGGCCGACGTCTGCATAGGCGATAGCATCGCCATTCCGGCGTAAATGCGGATTATTTCGATCGGGAACGGGGAACAGAACATGGGTACAAGACTAGCCGGCAAGATTGCAATCATCTCGGGCGGCGCGACCGGAATGGGCGGAGCGGCCTCGGAATTGTTCGCCGCCGAAGGCGCCAAGGTGGCGATCATCGACCGCAATGGCGAGGCGGCGGCAGCCACTGCGGCGGCGATACGCGCGCGGGGACATATCGCCGAACACTGGGTGGCCGACGTCTCGGACGAGGCGCAGGTCGAGGCCGCAGTGAAGGCGGCGACTGCCAGGCTCGGCCCGGCCACGGTGTTGTTCAACCATGCTGGCACCATCGTGATAAAGCCGTTCCTGGAGACGACGGTGCAGGAATGGGACTGGCTGCATGCGGTCAATGTCCGCTCGATGTTCCTGATGACGCGCGCCGTGCTCCCGGGCATGATCGCTGCCGGTGGCGGTTCGATCGTCTGCACCTCGTCGATCTCGGCTGTGGCGGCCACACCCATGGAGGTGCTCTACGACACCACCAAGGGCGCCTGCCACATGTTCGCGCGCGCCATCGCAGTCGAATTCCGCGACCGCAACATACGCTGCAACGCCGTCTGTCCCGGCTTCATCCGCACGCCGCACGGCCTGCGCGAGGTCGCCGATCTCGGCAAGCTCGGCGTCGACGTATCGGACGCCGCATTGGCCGCACAGCAGGGCCGCATCGGTGAGCCTGAGGAAGTGGCCAAGGCAGCGCTGTACCTCGCCAGCGATGAGTCCAGCTTCGTTAACGGGACGCATCTGTTTGTCGATAATGGTTTTACGGCGATGTGAGTATCCCAGGCTTGGCGCCCTTCCTCTCCCCCGTCGGTCGGGGGAGAGGAAGGGCGCCAAGTCCTACTCGCTTACCGCTCTTCTCGTCGAAACGGCTTCAGCAGCGCCGACGGCGCAACCGCGTTGCGTGACATCACGGCCATCGCGACGATGGTGAAAATGAACGGCAGCATCAAGAACGTCTCATAGGGAATATGCCCGAGGCCGCTCGCCTGCATGCGCAATTGTAGCGCATCGACGAAGGCGAACAGCAGCGCCGCGCCCGCAGAGCGCCACGGGTCCCAGCGGCCGAACACGACCAGCGCGATCGCCACCCAGCCACGGCCCGACACGACACCAAAGGTGAAGGCGTTGAACTGTGCCATGGTGAGGAAGGCGCCCGCAAGCCCCATCAGCGCACCGCCGAGGATGACCGCCTGGAAGCGCGTGGCGATGACGCTGACCCCAGCGGAATCAGCGGCGCGCGGGTTCTCGCCGACCATCCGCACCGACAGCCCCCAAGGCGTGCGGTAGAGCACGAAAGCAGCGAGCGGGATGGCAATGATTGCCAAGTAGACCAGCGCAAAGTGGTTGAAAACCGCTGACCCCAGAACCGGAATATCCGACAGCAGCGGGATCGGCACCGTCTGAAAACCCTTGATGCTGGGCGGCACCGATTGCTGGCCGAAGGTCAGACGGTAGAGGAAATAGGCAAGGCCGGACGAGAACAAAGTAACGCCGATGCCGCAGACATGCTGGCTGAGGCCGAGCGCCACGGTGAACAGCGCATGCAGCGCACTCATCGCCATGCCGGTCAACACCGCGGCCAGCACGCCGAGCCACAGGCTGCCGCTGAGGCTGGCGGCGGTGAAGCCGGTCATCGCGCAGAGCAGCATGATGCCTTCGATACCGAGATTGAGCACGCCGGCCCGCTCGGAGAACATCTCGCCCAGCGTGGCAAATGCCAGCGGCGTGGCGATGCGGATAATGGCGGCGAGGAAGCCGACCTGAAAGATCTGTTCGAACACCGCGCTCATAAGGCGGCACCGACGCGGCGGATGCGATAGGCCGTGAACAGCAGCGCCACCAGCATGGCGAGCAGCGCCGTGCCCTGGATGACATCGCTGAGGAACGCCGGCACGCCGGTGGCGCGCGACATCGCTTCGGCGCCGGTCATCACGGCGGCCAGGAAGATCGCCGCCGGTACGACGCCGAGCGGATTGAGCCTGGCCAGCATGGCAACGACGATGCCGGAATAGCCATAGCCCGGCGAAATGTCGCTCATCACCTGGAAATGCACGCCGCCGACCTCGCCGACGCCGGCAAGCCCGGCCAGCGCGCCCGACAGCAGCGCCGTCGAGATCAGCACCCGCTCGACATGTATGCCGCCATAGCGGGCGGCTTCCGGGCTTTCGCCGGTGACCCTGATCCGGAAGCCGAGCGTGGTGCGCACGATCAGGAACCAGATCAACGGGGCCGCGATCAACGCGGCGATGACACCCAGATGCAGCCTTGTGCCTTCGAGCAGCACCGGGAAATTCGCCGAATCCTCGATCGGCGGCGAGATCGGATAGCCGCTGAACGAGTCCTTCCACGGCCCCTCGATCAGCGCCATCAGCGCATAGTAGATGACCGAGTTGAGCAGCAGCGAGCTGACGACGTCATCCACCTTGAATTTGACCCTGAGCGTCGCGGGCACCAGCGCTACCGCGGCACCGGCAGCAGCGCCCGCCAGCGCCATCGACAGGATCGCCAGCGCGCCCGGCATTGGGATGGCGCCGACGAAGCAGCTGGCCACGGCGCCGGCCAGCAATTGGCCCTCGGCGCCGATGTTCCAGAATTTGGCCCGGAAGGCGACGGCCACAGCCAGCCCGGTGAAGATCATCGGGGCGGCGCGCACCAGCGTTTCGGTGATGGCATAGCTGTCGCCGAACGAGGCCGACAGCATCACGCCATAGGCCTCAAGCACGCCGGCGCCTGCCAGCGCGATGAGGCCGCTGCACAGGACCAGCGCTGCGCCGATGGCCAGCAGCGGCAAAGCGAGATTGAACCAGGCGGGGGTGGAACTGCGGGCTTCGAGGCGGAACATCAGCTATGCCCCTCCGCCGCCCAGACGGTCGCGCCGCCCTTCATCCGCCTGCCGGCACCTTCTCCCCGAATAGACACGGGGAGAAGGGATCCGGGCCCTATGCAACTCCCCTCTTGCAGCTGTGGTGATTGGCGAAACCATGGGTGAGAGCCCCTCTCCCCGTCTCTATACGGGGAGAGGATGCCGGCAGGCAGGTGAGGGGCAGCGCTGACGCTTAAAGTCAGCCAAAAGCGGGCAGTATTATTTGAGGTTTCTGCGAGGAACCGAGTGAGAAAGTCCATCTAGGCTCTGCCCTCCGCCCCGGTCATCAGCAGCCCAAGCCGCGCGATGGTCGCATCGGCGCTGTCCAGCGTGCCGGCGATGCGGCCCTCATACATCACCGCGATGCGGTCGCAGAGCACCAGCAGCTCTTCGAGATCCTCGCCGATGACGATGATCCCGCAGCCCTTGGCACGCATGTCGAGGAATTTTTCGTGGATGAAGCGGGCGGCACCGATGTCGAGGCCGCGCGTCGGCTGCGAGACGATCAGCACCTTCGGGTCGAAAGCCAGTTCGCGCGCCAACAGCGCCTTCTGCAGATTGCCGCCCGACAGCGCGCCGGCGCGGGTCATCGGCCCGGGGCACCTGATGTCATAGGCCTTGATCTGTTCTTCGGCGAAGGCGCGGATCGCATCTGGCTTGAGCAGGCCCCGGCTGCTGAAAGCCGCAGTACCAATGCGCGGCAACACCATGGAATCGGCGAGCGGCAGATTGGTGACCAGCCCGGTCGTCATACGGTCTTCCGGGATGCGGCCAAGGCCGAGCGCCTGCACCTCGCGCGGGGAGAACCGCGTCACAGGTTTGCCGGCTATCGTCATCACGCCGGCGTCGGGCGCGCGCGTGCCGGAAATCACCTCGGCCAGTGCCCGCTGGCCATTGCCGGAGACCCCGGCAATGCCGAGGATTTCGCCCGCGCGAACGGCAAGCGATACATCGCGCAGCGGCGTCCCCGAATGCCGTGAGGTGGAAATACCGTCGAGCGTCAGCACCGCCGCGCCTGGGGTCGAAGGTCCTCTTGCCGGCGGCACGATCTCATGGCCGCACATCAGCTGCGCCATTTCTGCCGATGTCGTGTTCGCCGGATCGTCGACACGGCCGGCGACGCGGCCGTGCCGCAACACGGTGCAGCGATGGGTGAGCGCCCGCACCTCGTTCAATTTATGCGAGATGAAGATGATGCCGAGCCCCTGCGCCGCCATCGAGCGCAACGCCGAAAACAGCCCGTCGACCTCGCTCGGCGCCAACACCGCCGTCGGCTCGTCGAGGATCAACAGCCTGGCGCCGCGAAACAGCGCCTTGACGATTTCGAGCCGCTGCTGCTCGCCGACCGACAGCGCGGAGACAGGCAGGTTGGGGTCCAGCGTCAGCCCATACTGACGGCTGATGTCGGACAACCGGGCAAGTCCGCCGGCGCGGTCGATGCGGCCGGATTTGCCGGGAATGCCAATCAGAAGGTTTTCCAGGACCGTCAGCCTTGGCGCCAAATGAAAATGCTGGTGCACCATGCCGATGCCGGCGGCCAGCGCATCGGCCGAACTGGTGATCCGCACGGTCTTGCCCTGGATAAGAATTTCGCCGGCATCGGGCGCATAGGCGCCGAACAGCACATTCATCAGCGTCGTCTTGCCGGCGCCGTTTTCGCCCAGCAGGCCGAGGATCTCACCTGGGGCGACGCTTAGATCGACAGCCTCATTCGCCTTGACGGCGCCGAAGCTCTTGGTGATGCCGCGCATTTCGATGAGAGGGGCGGACAAGGATGCTCCTGCGGAGATACCCCTCCCCCTCGAGGGGAGGGTGCTAGCGAAGCGAGGCGGGTGGGGTCACCTCAACTGCCTCAACCCATGACTTAGCAGGATGGAGCACTTCGCGGAGGACCCCACCCGGCCCTGCGGGCCACCCTCCCCTCAAGGGGGAGGGGGTGCGCCGAGCTAATCCGAAACCGGCGTGTTCTCATCCACATCCACCCGGAAATTGCCTTCCAGGATCTCGGCCTTCTTCTTCTCGACCAGATCCTTCACATCCGCCGGCAGCGTCTTGTCGAATTTATGGTAGGGCGCCAGGAACGACCCGCCCTTGGCCATGCGCGAGAAATCGCCATAGTCCTGCGCGGTGAAGACACCGGCCTTGACCAGCTTGATCGCCTGCTCGACTGTCGGATACATGTCCCAGACCGGCCCGGTTATGACCGTGTCGGGGCCGAGGCTCGACTGGTCGGACATGTTGGAGATGGCGAGGATCTTCTTGTCCACCGCCGCCTCGATGACGCCGAAGCGCTCCGCATAGATGACATCGACGCCGGCATCGATCTGGGCGACCGCCGCTTCCTTGGCCTTGGGCGGATCGAAGAACGAGCCAATGAAGGCGACCTTCTTCTTGATGTTGGGATTGACCTCCTTGGCGCCGGCAAAGAAGGCGTTGACCAGCCGGTTCACTTCCGGAATGCCCATGGCCGCCACCGCGCCGATCGTGCCCGACTTCGACATCTTGCCGGCGATCATGCCGGAGAGGTAGGCCGGCTCGTGGATCCAGTTGTCGAAGACGCCGAAATTGGGCTCGGCCGGCCCGGCGCCCGAGCCGAACAGCCATGCCGTCTTCGGGAACTGCTTTGCCGTGCGGCGCGATTCACGCTCGGCGGCGAAGGCGTCGCCCAGCACCAGCTGATACCCGCCTTGCGCATATTCGCGCATGACGCGGCTGAAATCGGCGGTCTGCACCTTTTCCGACCATTTGTATTCAATGCCGAGTTCCTTCTCGGCCTTCTGAAGGGCGACGTGGATCTGGTTGTCCCACGGCTCCTCGATCGGCGTGGCGAAGATCGCCGCCACCTTCAGCTTCTTGTCCTTGGCGAGGGCTGCACCCGGCAGCATGGCTGCGGCCAGGCCAAGTGCGCCGAGTTCCAGCACGTCGCGCCGCGACAGGCCGGTCGATTGCGATTTGTTTTTCCGGTTTTCCATCTAGTGCCCCTCTGTTTGACAGCCGTGTCGAGCCGGCTGTTCCGAAATCAGACGCGGAACTATGGAACGGGTGCGGACTTTTGTCCACATGGTCAAATTTGGCCGTGTCGCTGGCAGGAGCCGGCGCTAGCGTACCGCCTTCTCGCCACCGGCTACGGTGATGACGCCGACGATGATCAGCCCGGTCAGCAACAGCCGAACGCCGGCGCTGACGCCGAACGTGTTGAGCATGGTCAGAAGCAGCACCAGGAACAGCGCCGCGCCCCAGACACCGGGAACATTGGCCTTGCCGCCGGCGACCGAGGTGCCGCCGATGACGACGACGGCGATCGAGGCCAGCAGGTACTCGTTGCCGATATCGACATTGGCGCCGCGGAAATAGCCGGCGAGCAGCGCCCCGTCCATGCCGCCGAGCGCGCCCGACAGCGTGTAAGTGAGGAAGCGGGTGCGGCCGACATTGACGCCGGCAAGCCACGCGGCGCGGATGTTCTGGCCGATCGCCAGCACCGAGCGGCCATAGATCATGCGCTGCAAGGCGATGGCCGCACCGATGGTGAACAATACGGTAAGGATCGCCAGCACTGGAATGCCCAGGATTTGCCAGTTGGCAAAATCGGCAAAGCCGGGCGGCGGCTTGATCTGCAGGCCACGCCCATAGCTGATGTCGATCGACTGGATGATGAAGCTGGCCGACAGAGTGGCGATGATCGGCGGGATCCTCAGCGCCCAGATCAGGAGATAGTTGACGGCACCGATGGCAGCGCCGCAGGCGAGCGCGGCGAGCAGCCCGACCACGATCATGGAATCGCTGCCGCCCATGACCTTCATGGCGACGGCACTGGCGAGCCCGATATTGGCCGGCAGCGACAGGTCGACATTGCCTGGCCCGAGCGTGATGACGAACATTTGGCCGACGCCGACGATCACGGTGAACACGGCAAGCGAAAGTGCCGCCGTGATCATGCCGCCGCCGCCATAGCCGCCGGTGAAAGCGATGGTCGCCAGCCAGACGAACATCGCGCCGATGAACGACCAGATCCAGGGTTTGGCGACAAGCGATTTAACCAGCGTCATCGCTACCTCTCCCTGCGGCTGATCAGGACGCGGGCTGCCAGCACGATGATCAGGATGGCGCCGTTGGCCGCGACCTGCCAGTCCGGCGGAATGTGCATGAAGGTGAGCAGAGGCGATGCCGCCAGCGCCAGTGTCAGCGCGCCGAGCACGGCGCCGATCGGCGACACCCGGCCGCCGACGAACTCGCCGCCGCCGAGAATGACGCCGGCGATCGCCAGCAGCGTGTAGCCATTGCCGATATTGGCGTCGGCCGAGGTGGTGATGCCGATCAGCGCCATGCCGGACAGAACGCCGAATAGGCCGGTCAGCGCAAACAGCACGATCTTGGTTCGAAGCAGCGACCAGCCAGCGCGCCTGAGCGCCGCCGGATTGCCGCCGGATCCCCGCAGGATGACGCCATAGGAGGTGCGCATCAGCCCAAAATGCACCACCGCTGCGATCGCCAGCGCGGCGATGATAGGGAACGGAATGAAGGGCGGCTTGAAGGCCATCAGCGACAAGAGCCAGTCCGGCGCCTTGCCACCGGGCTTGGGCAGCACCAGAATGGCAAGTCCCTGCCAGACGAAGCTCATGCCCAGCGTCACCACGATCGACGGCAGATTGCGCAGATGGATCAGTGCGCCGAGCAGCGCATAAACGCCTATGGAGCCGAGCAGGATGATCACGCCGAGCAGCGGCGCGTCCTTCAGCCAGGTCGCGGTGACGCAGCCGACAAAGCCGACAAAGGTGCCGATCGACAGATCGAGCTCATTGCCGGCGATGACGAACATCTGGGCGATCGTCGCCAGCGCGATCGGAATAGCGAGGTTCAACATCAAGCTGAAGCCGAAATAGCTGATGGCGCGTGGGTTGAGCCAGGCGATGGCGATAACCACCAGCGCCAGCGACAGCGCCGGCAACAGGCTGCGCAGCAGGCGCGCGCGGGCGGCACTGCTGCGCGGCGAGGTCGTCGGGCCGGGAGCGATTGCCGTCATCTCAGGCCGCGTCGCCGAATGAGGACTGGATGATCTTTTCCTCGGTCAGCTCGTCGCGCGTGAGATTGGCGACGATGCGGCCGTTCTTGAAGACATGGATGTGGTCGCAATTGTCGAGCTCTTCGGTCTCGGTGGTGTACCAGAGGAAGGTCCGGCCCTTGGCCGCCTCCTCGCGCACGAGATCGTAGACCTCGAGCTTGGTGCCGATGTCCACGCCGCGCATCGGATCGTCCATCAGCACGATCTGCGCATCGGAACCCAGTGCGCGGGCAAACAGCGCCTTCTGCTGGTTGCCGCCGGACAGCGAGAAGATGTTGTTGGTCATATCAGGCGTGCGGATGCCAATCTTCTGCTTCCAGAACTCGGCAAGCTCGGCCTCGCGCTGCGGCGAGATCAGCAGCCCTTTGCGCAGCTGCGCCAGCGAGCGGATGCCGATGTTTTCGGCAATAGACCATTGCGGGAAAATGCCGTCCGATTGGCGGTCTCCGGCCACCAGCGCCACCGGGGCGGTCACCTCGATATCAAGCCTTCTACGCGTCGCGGCGGCAAAGATCGCCAGCAACAGGTCGGTCTGGCCATGGCCGGCAAGCCCGGCAAGCCCGATGATCTCGCCGGCGCGGGCGACAAGCTCCTTGCCGTCCTGCTGCCGCTCGGGCCGCGCCCGCACCCTGAGCGGGCCCGCCGCCGGCCTGGCGGCGATCTCCGCCGCGATCTTCTCGCACGCTTCCGCGCCGCCCATCGTCGTCACCAGCCGGTCGCGGTCGAACGCTTTTGCCACGTCCGTGGCGACCACCTTGCCGTCGCGCATCACCACGATGCGGTCAGCATTCTGCAGCACCTCGCCCAGCACATGCGAGATCAGGATGCAGCTGCCCCCGGTGGCGACGAAACGGCGCACGAAGGCAAGCAGCTGGCCCGCAGTATGCGCGTCCAGCGAAGAGGTCGGCTCGTCGAGGATGACCAGGTCGAGCGGATCGCGCGTCACCGTGAAGGCGCGCGCCACCTCGACCATCTGCCGCCGGCCGATGGAGAGATCGCCGGCAATGTCGTCCGCCGAGATGCCGTGATCCGGAAAGATTTCGTCCAGCTTGGCGGCAATGAGAGCAGCCGCCTTGCGTCGCCAGCCGAAGCCGGTGAGCGCCGGATGGTTGATGCGCGTATTCTCCGCGATACTGAGGTTAGGGCAGAGCGACAGTTCCTGGAACACGCAGCGTATGCCGAGTTTCAGCGCGCGCGCCACCGAGTAGTCGGTTTCGGCATTGCCACGCACCGCGATCTCACCGCCATCGGGCTGCAGCGTACCGGCCACCATATGCATCAGCGTCGACTTGCCGGCGCCGTTGTGGCCGACCAGCCCGACGCATTCGCCTGATACAACATGGAAGTCGACGCCGTTAAGCGCCCGAACGGCGCCGAAATGTTTTTCGGCGCCGTTCAGCCTGATGATGTCCAAATGGGCGGCGCCGATTTGTTTTTCGGCGCCGCCCAGTCTGATGATGTCCGTATTGGCCTCAGGCATGCTCAACGATATCCGGTCGGTCATGCCGCTGGCAATGAATGCAATGCATCACTTGATATTGGCTTTGATCGCCGCGATTGCGTCTTCCTGGCTGTATTCGTGGGTGGCGACGCCGCCCTCCTTGATTTTCGGCAGCTCGGTCTCGAAATTGTCTTGGGTAAAGGCGAGATACGGCACCAAAAGGTCATGCGGAATGTCCGTGCGGCCGTCGAGCACCTGCTGCGCCACCCAGAAGGCCAGCGACGACACGCCGGGCGCGATCGAGGCCGACCAGGTCTGGTAGCCATCCTTGTCCTTCTGCTCCTTCCACCATTTCAGCTCGTCCTGGCGGTTGCCCATGATGATGGTCGGACGCGGCTTGCCTGCGGCGGCAAAGGCTTGTGCCGCGCCATAACCGTCACCGCCCTGGTCGACGATACCGACGATGTCGGGCAACGACGGCAGGATCGTCGCGACCGCCTTCTGCGCCGTCGTCTGGTCCCAGTCGCCGGTCACCGAACCGACGATCTTGAACTCGGGATGGGCGGCGACGCCTTCGAGGATGCCGGCATGGATGGCATCGTCGATCGAGGTGCCGGCAAGGCCGCGGATTTCCAGCAAATTGCCGCCCTTGGGCTGGAATTTGGCCATCTGCTCGACTTCCTGCTTGCCCATGTCCTTGAAGTCGACGACGACGCGGTAGGCGCAAGGTTCGGTGACGGTCCCGTCGAAGGAGACGACGACGATGCCGGCATCGCAGGCCTGCTTGATGGCGCCGTTCAGCGCATCCGGCGATGCGGCATTGATGACGATGGCGTCATAACCCTGCAGGATCAGGTTCTGCACCTGGGCAGCCTGGGTCGGCACTTCCTTGTCGGCGGTGGTGAAGATGTCGGCGGCGCCGACGATCTTATCCTCAACCGCCTTCTTGGTGACGATGCCGTAGCTGTCGAGCATCGCCTGACGCCACGAATTGCCGGCGTAATTGTTGGAGAAGGCGATCTTCTTGCCGCTGGTGTCGGCAAGCGCCGTGCCCGAGGCGAGCATCGCCGCCAGAGCGCTCAGGACGAGCAGTTTCTTCATGTCATAATCCTCCCATGGATTGTCGGCCCCGCCGACTGTTGCTGATGGTTTTGGCGTTGGCTGCCTGTTTTTTATCTATTGTCAGACAAATGCAGATGAGCTCGCTTGTCAACTGCGATCGGTTACACCTTGGCGATCAACTTCAGGTGCGGCGGTTGAAAAGCCTTCGCCTGCTGGTCTAGGGAAGGGCCAGGAGACCATGCCTGGCAGCGACGCCGCCGACCCTTCCCCCCAGTGCACCCAAAAGAATGGGCCCGCCCGGAATTCCGGCGCGCTGGACGTCAAGCGCCAAGAGCGGCGTAGGTGCCGCGCTTTCGCCGGCGAGCCGCGTCTGGTTCACGCTCAGCCATGGCATCGTCAATGAAGTCTACTATCCTGGTCTCGACAGCGCCTGCACGCGCGACATGGGACTGCTGGTCACCGGCCCCGGCGGCTGGTTCTCCGAGGAGAAGCGCGACGCCACGCATGCCATCGAGACATTCGAGGACGGCGTGCCCGCCTACCGGCTGGTCAACGCGACGGCGCGTTACCGGATCGAAAAGCGCATCCTGGCGGATGCGGCGCGCCCGGCCCTGCTGCAGGAAATCAGCTTCACGGCACTCGAGGGCGTGGCCACGGACTACCGCGTCTACGCCCTGCTGGCGCCGCATCTGGTCAATGCCGGCATGGGCAACACCGCCTGGATCGGCGAGCACAAGGGCAAGCCGATGCTGTTTGCGTCCGGGCGCGGCACCTGCCTGGCGCTTGCCTCCTCGCTGCCCTGGGGTGATTGCTCGGCCGGCTATGCAGGCTTTTCCGACGGCTGGCAGCAACTCAGCCGCGCCGGCCGGCTCGATCCGGCCTGCCAAAGGGCGGAGGACGGCAATGTCGCGCTGACCGGCGAGATCGGCTTTTCCTTGGCTAACAGCAAAGCCTTGCTTGCGCTTGGGTTTGGGGCAACGCCGGATGAAGCGGCGGAAAACGCCGCCGCCAGCCTGAAACGCGGTTTTGAGCCGGCGGCAAAGGCCTATGTCGCGAAATGGCGGAAATGGCAGGCAGGCCTGACGCCGCTCGACCACCATGATGCATCCGGCCTCAACACCTACCGCGTCAGCACAGCGGTGCTGGCGACGCACCTGTCGCTGGCGAGGCCCGGTGCGGCCGTTGCCAGCCTGTCGATCCCGTGGGGAGCGAGCAAGGGCGACGACGACCTTGGCGGCTATCATCTGGTCTGGCCGCGCGACCTTGTGGAAACCGCGGGCGGCTTGCTCGCCGCCGGCGATCCGGCGCAGGCGCTTGAGATCCTCGCCTATCTCCGTTCCATCCAGCAGCCGGACGGCCACTGGCCACAAAATGTGTGGCTCGACGGCTCGCTCTATTGGCCGGGCATCCAGATGGACGAATGCGCCTTCCCACTGCTGCTTGCCGATGCGCTGCACCGCGCCGGCCACCTGCCGCGCGCCAAGCTCGCCGCCTTCATGCCGATGGTCGAGAAAGCAGCGTCCTATGTCGTGCGCAATGGTCCCGTCACCGGGCAGGACCGCTGGGAAGAGGATGCCGGCTACAGCCCATTCACGCTCGCCGTCGAAATATCGGCACTGCTTGGCGCCGCCGATCTGTTCGACGTTGACGGCAAACCGGAGCCGGCTAACTATTTGCGCGAGGTCGCGGATTGCTGGAACGACCAGATCGAGCGCTGGACCTATGTCAGCGGCACACCGGCGTGCCACGAGGCTGGCGTCGACGGCTACTACATCCGCATCGCGCCGGCCGACGGTTCAGGCGCCGCATCGCCGAAGGACGGCTTCGTACCGATCAAGAACCGTCCGCCGGGCGATACCGACAAGCCGGCCGAAGCGATTGTCAGCCCGGACGCGCTGGCGCTAGTCCGCTTCGGCCTCAGGGCCGCGGACGATCCGCGCATCGTCGGCACGGTCAAGATCATCGACGCGCAACTGCGCTGCGACCTGCCGCAAGGGCCTCTATGGTACCGCTACACCAGCGACGGTTATGGCGAACACGCCGACGGCGCCCCCTTCGACGGCAACGGCCAGGGCCGACCCTGGCCGTTGCTGGCCGGCGAACGCGCCCACTACGAGCTGGCCGCCGGTAACAAGGACAAGGCGGCAAGCCTGCTCAGGACATTCGAGGCTTCGGCTGGTGTGGGCGGTCTGCTGCCGGAACAGGTCTGGGACGGCGCCGACATACCGGAGCGCGAATTGTGGCTGGGCAGGCCGTCGGGCAGCGCCATGCCGCTGGTCTGGGCGCATTCGGAACACATCAAGCTGTTGCGCTCGCTCCGCGACGGCGCCGTCTTCGACATGCCGCCGCAAGGCGTCAAGCGCTATGTCAGGGACAAGACCGGCTCGCCGCTGAGGATATGGCGCTTCAACAACAGGCTGCGCACCCTGGAAGCCGGCAAGACGCTGCGGGTTGAACTGCTGCAGCCGGCACTGATCCGCTGGAGCGGCGACCAGTGGCAGACCAGCCATGAAATCAACACGTCCGTGAATGTCTTTGGCGTCCATCTGGCGGATCTGCCGGTGGCCGATATTCCGCGAGGTAATACGATCGTCTTCACTTTTTTCTGGCCCGACGGCGACCGTTGGGAGAATGTCGACTTCACCGTCGGCATTGAGAACTAACTCGCCCACAATTTTCTTTCCTCAAGCGACTAGGACAAGACCATGCAGATCGGAATGATGGGACTGGGCAGGATGGGCGCCAACATGGTGCGCCGCCTGATGCGCGACGGCCATGAATGCGTCGTCTACGACATCAACCCGGCAAGCGTTGCCGCCCTGGTTGCCGATGGCGCCATCGGCGCCGCCTCCATGGAAGAGTTCGTCGGCAAGCTGTCCAAGCCGCGTAGCGCCTGGCTGATGCTGCCGGCGGCGATCACCGGCAGGATCGCCGACCAGATGGCAGCATTGATGGAGCCCGGCGATATCATCATCGACGGCGGCAATTCCTATTATCACGACGCTGTCGACCAGGCGGCCGAGCTCGCGGCCAAGGGCCTGCACTA
The DNA here is from genome assembly GCF_040318435.1 of Mesorhizobium sp. M1143. Classification (NCBI taxonomy): domain Bacteria; kingdom Pseudomonadati; phylum Pseudomonadota; class Alphaproteobacteria; order Hyphomicrobiales; family Phyllobacteriaceae; genus Mesorhizobium; species Mesorhizobium sp. M1143. Next base: position 42,142 of record NZ_JAMYMJ010000030.1, read on the forward strand.
TGTCGATGTCGGCACCAGCGGCGGCGTCTGGGGCTTGGAGCGCGGCTATTGCCTGATGATCGGTGGCCCCGACACGGCGGTCAAACACCTCGACCCGATCTTCGCCACGCTGGCGCCCGGCGCCGATGTCGGCGCCACGCCCGACAAGGCGGGTGGAACCGCACCCTTTGGCTACCTGCATTGCGGACCGAGCGGCGCCGGCCATTTCGTCAAGATGATCCATAACGGCATCGAGTATGGCGTCATGGCCGCCTATGCCGAAGGCATGAACATTTTGAAATCGGCAAATGCCGGCAAAAGACAGCGCACGGCGGACGCCGAGACCAGCCCTTTGGAAAACCCGCAATACTATCAGTTCGACATCGACCTGCCGCAAGTGGCCGAGGTCTGGCGCCATGGCAGTGTGATCGGCTCGTGGCTGCTCGACCTCACCGCCGGCGCACTGAAGAGCGACCCGGCATTGGCCCAGTTCGGCGGCCGCGTCTCCGATTCCGGCGAAGGACGCTGGACGCTGAAGGCGGCGATCGACACCGGCGTGCCGGCGCCGGTTCTGTCCTCGGCTTTGTTCGACCGCTTCTCCTCGCAGGGCGAATCCGAATTCGCCGACAAGCTGCTGTCGGCCATGCGCTATGCCTTTGGCGGCCATGTCGAAAAGCCGAAGGCCGGCAAGTGAAGGCCGCAGGGGAGACGCGCAAGATGAGCCCGGAACGGTCCGACACGCTGGTGCTCTTCGGAGCAACCGGCGACCTTGCCCACAAGAAGATATTTCCGGCCCTCTACCAGATGGTAGCCAAGGGGACGCTGACCGAGCCGGTGATCGGCGTCGCCTTCGATGCCTGGGACATCAACCAATTGCAGGCGCGGGCCCGCGACGGCATCGTCAACGCTCTCGGCAAGATCGACGAAAAGATCTTCGCCAAATTCGCCAGTCTGCTGCGCTATGTCAGCGGCGACTACCGCGACGGCGCGACCTTCGAGAAGCTGAAGACGGCGCTCGGCTCGGCGCAGCGGCCTCTGCACTATATGGCGGTGCCGCCGACCATGTTCGAGACCGTCGTCCAGGGGCTGGAGCAATCCGGTACCGCGCATGGCGCGCGGCTGATGGTGGAAAAGCCGTTCGGCCACGATCTCCAATCGGCGCGCTGGCTGAATCGCGTGCTGCATCTGGTGTTCGAAGAGCAGTCGATCTTCCGCATCGACCACTATCTCGGCAAGGAGGCGATCCAGAACCTGCTCTATTTCCGCTTTGCCAATTCCTTTCTCGAGCCGATCTGGAACCGCAACTTCGTCGAAAGCGTACAGATCACCATGGCCGAGGACTTCGGCGTTGAAGGCCGTGGCAAATTCTATGACGATGTCGGCGCTATCCGCGACGTGATCGAGAACCATCTGCTCAACATCCTTTTGCTGCTCGCCATGGAACCGCCGGTCGGCCGCTCGGCCGACGATCTGATCGACGAGAAGGTGCAGGTGCTGCGCGCCATCCGCACGCTGACCAAGGACGACGTCGTGCGCGGCCAGTTCACCGGCTACCTCGCTGAACCCGGCGTGAAGCCGAACTCGCCGGTCGAAACCTTTGCCGCGGTGCGCTTCATGGTCGACACCTGGCGCTGGCAGGACGTGCCCTTCTTCATCCGCACCGGCAAGAACATGCCGGTGCATGTGACCGAAGTGATCGTGCGGCTGAAGCGGCCGCCGCTCGACGTCTTCGATCCGATCAAGCCCAGCGACGCCAATTACGTGCGCTTCCGCATCGACCCGCAGGTGGCGATCTCGATCGGCGCGCAGCGCAAGGCGCCCGGCGACGACATGGTCGGCGAGCAGGTCGAGCTCACCGCGCTGGACGATTCGAAGGGCGACATGCCGCCCTATGAGCGGCTGATCGGCGATGCCATGAACGGCAATGGCCAATTGTTCACCCGCCAGGATGCCAGCGAGCTTGCCTGGCGCATCGTCGGCCCGGTGCTGGGCGACACCACGCCGCCGCATATGTATGAGCCGAAGACCTGGGGGCCTGCCGACGCCATGGCCAGCTTCGGGCCGCCCAACGGCTGGATCAATCCGAGTTGAGCAATTCCAGGAAAAGTGCGAGCGGTCTTTCCGTCCGAAATTGGGTAAAAACAAAGAGTTGGAGCATTCCCCCGTTTCCCTGAAACGCGGGAATGCGCCAAGTGAGCGGAGGAAACGACATGGCCAAGGCAGCCAGGCCCGCGAAGGCCAAGGCCGAACCGATCGTGCTGACGATCGATGTCGGCGGCTCGCATGTGAAAATCCTCACCAGCGCAGGCGGCGAGATGCGCCGCGCCGATTCCGGACCGGACCTGACGCCGCAGCAGATGGTCGCCACGGTGAAGACGCTGGCCGAAGGGCTGGCCTATGACCTGATCTCGATGGGCTATCCCGGCCCGGTCAGGCACAACAGGCCTTCGCTCGATCCCGCCAATCTCGGCAAGGGCTGGGACGGCTACGATTTTGCTGCCGCCTTCGGCAAGCCGGTCAAGGTCGTCAACGACGCGCTGCTGCAGGCGATCGGCAGCTACGATGGCGGGCGCATGCTGTTCCTCGGCCTCGGCACCGGCCTGGGCGCGGCGATGATCCTCAACAATGTCGGCCAGCCGATGGAACTGGCGCATCTGCCGTACCGCAAGGGCGGCAGTTTCGAAGATTATGTCGGCGAGCGCGGCCTGGAGAAATACGGCAAGAAAAAATGGCGCAAATACGTTTTCGACGTCGTGGGGCGGCTGCGTGCGGCGCTGCAGCCGGATTATGTCGTCATCGGCGGCGGCAATGTCGACAGACTGGATGAATTGCCCGCCACATCCAGGCGCGGCGACAATACGCGCGCTTTCGAGGGCGGTTTTCGACTATGGCGCGACAAGGCGCTGATCGTCTGATAGTATTAAAATTCAGTATAGTTGTTCAAAATGACGTGTGGCGCGATACGAAGTCATTGCGTTACGCAGATTTGGCGATTAGAGCGGTGGCACCGGATGGAATCATCTGGCGCAACCGCACATATGCGGCAAGACAAATGACTAGAGCGGATTTCCGGCTCCGCTGGGACCACTCTGGGAGTTTCCGCCACCCCCCTAGCGACGGAGAGATAAATTGGCCGACGACAGCAACGACTCTGACAAGGACATCGACCTGCTCGAGCTTACCGCCCATATCGTGTCCGCTTACGTCGAGAAGAACCGCTTGCCCGTTGCCGGCCTGAGCGATCTCATCGCCAGCGTTGCGGCGTCGATCGGCGGGCTCAGCCAGCCGCCGGCCCCAGTGGCGGCGCCGCAGATCCCGGCCGTCAATCCCAAGCGGTCGGTGACGCCGGATTACATCATCTGCCTCGAGGACGGCAAAAAATTCAAATCGCTGAAGCGCCATCTCGGCGTCCATTTCAACCTGACGCCGGAAGCCTATCGTACCAAATGGGCCCTGCCGGCCGACTATCCGATGGTTGCCCCCAACTACGCGGCGTCGCGCTCCGAGCTGGCCAAGTCGATCGGCCTCGGCCGCAAGGCCGCAGTTGCCGCGCCGGCGAAAGCCAAGGGCCGGAAGGCCAAAGTTCCGGCCTGAGTGGGATCAGCGCCTCGGCCCTGAGCCAATCGTTTGGACGACTGGAACAGAAGCCTGCCGGCGAATGAGCCTTGGCAGGCTTCGTGCTTTTATGGCTTGTACCTCTGAGTGTCAGGACTTTGGGGGAGCAGCCATGAACTACGCCAGAATGGTGATCGAGAAAGAGGCGCCGGAGGAATACGGCTACGATCGCATTCGGTTCAATCTCTCCGAAAGCTCGATCGCCGATCAGAAACTCTCCGACGTCGGCCTGTCGCTGCCGGATCTCACGCTGTTCTACGGCGAGCATCGCGGCGACAAGGAGTTGCGGGCGCTGATCGCGGCGCAGGATTCCGGCATTTCGCCTGACGATGTTCTTGTGACCGCCGGTGCGGCGGGCGCGCTCTTCATCATTTCGACCTCGCTTCTGTCGGAGCGCGACCACCTTGTCGTCGTCCGGCCGAACTACGCCACCAACATCGAGACCCCCAAGGCGATCGGCTGCGCCATCTCCTATGTCGATCTCGATTTCGACGCAGGCTTTGCCATCGATTTCGGCCGCGTCGCCGCCAGCATGCAACCGAACACCAAGCTGATCAGCGTCACCTGCCCGCACAACCCGACCGGCACGATGATGGGCCGGGCCGATCTCGACGCGCTGATTGCGCTGGCCGAAGCGAGCGGCTGCCATCTGCTGGTCGACGAGACCTATCGCGACCTCTCCTATGGACAGCGCCTGCCGGCGGCGGCTTCTCTCAGCCCCAAAGCGATCAGCGTCTCGTCGCTGTCGAAAGCCTTCGGCATTCCCGGCATCCGCATTGGCTGGCTGATCACCAGCGATGCCGAACTGCAGGAGCGCTTCCTCGCCGCCAAGGAGCAGATCGGCATTTGCGGCAGCGTCATCGACGAAGGCATTGCGCGCGGCATGCTGGGGCGCCGCGACGCTTTCTTGGGCGCGCTGCTGCCCGAGATGGCGAAACGCCGCGACATCGTGCAAGCCTGGATCGACCGCGAGCCGCTGGTCGACTGGGTGCGGCCACAAGGCGGCGTCGTCGGATTTCCAAGGCTCGTTGTCAGTCCAGACTTCGACCTCGACCGTTTCTACGTCAATCTCTTGGAAAACCACGGCACCTATGTCGGTCCCGGCCACTGGTTTGATATGCCCAAGCGCTTCTTCCGCGTCGGTTTCGGCTGGCCGAAAGAGGCGGAATTACAGGGCGGCCTCGACGCCATTTCCGCCGCGCTGAGGCAGTAACGTCCGCGTGCAATCGGGCGAGCGGCTTGAAAACCGCTTGATCCGGGCCCGATTTTCACGCATACGCGCCCCGAACTTTGATAAGTTTCATTGGCCGGAACAGCGCCCATTTCCGGGAAGTGCCCCGCCGGCCAATGCAAGCAACGGGGCCTGTATCCATGACATCCCATTCCCATACACCGCCTGACCGGCGTTACGCCGCCTTCCGCCATCGCTCCTTCCTGAGCTATTGGGCGGCGCGTTTCCTGACCACCTTCGCCACCATGATCGTGTCCGTCGCCGTCGGCTGGCAGATCTATGATCTGACGCGCGATCCCTTCGATCTCGGCATTGTCGGCATCGTCCAGTTCCTGCCGTCGCTGCTGCTGGTGCTGGTCACCGGCGTTGTCGCCGACCGTTTCGGCCGCCGCCTGATCATGGCGCTGGCGACGGTAGTCGAGGCAGGTTGTGCGCTTGTCCTGTTGTACTTCACGCTGCGCGGTCTCGTCAGCCCGCTGCCGATCTTCATCGTGCTGGCTATGTTCGGCCTGGCGCGCGCTTTTTATGGGCCGGCCTCGTCGTCGCTGTTCGCCAACCTTGTTCCGCCGGAAGATTTCGGCAATGCGATCGCCTGGAACTCGTCCGCCTGGCAAACGGCGACCATTGTCGGCCCGGTCGCCGGCGGCCTGCTCTATGGCGTCTCGGCCGAAGCCGCTTACGCCGTTGCCTCCGTGCTGATGCTGGTGGCCGGTCTGCTGATCTTCACCATTCCGAAACCGGCCCAGCAGAGCGCCACCGACAAGCCGACGATGGAGACGCTGTTTGCCGGCTTCCGATACATCTGGAGCGAGAAGATCGTCCTGGGCGCCATCTCGCTCGACCTCTTCGCCGTGCTTCTGTCCGGTGCCTCGGCGCTGCTGCCGGTCTATGCCCGCGATATTCTGGAACTCGGCCCGTGGGGCCTCGGCCTGCTGCGCTCGGCGCCCGGCATCGGCGCCATCTGTGTCGCGGTCTGGCTTGCCGGGCATCCGCTGCGCGACAGTGCCGGCAAGATCATGCTCGGCTTCGTCGCCGGGTTCGGCGCCTTCACCGTGCTGTTCGGCGTCTCGACCATCACCTGGCTGTCGATCCTGGCCCTTGCCGGCCTCGGCGCCACCGACATGTTCAGCGTCTATATCAGGGAGACGCTGATCCAGCTGTGGACACCCGACGAGGTGCGCGGCCGCGTCAACGCCGTCAACCAGGTCTTCGTCGGCGCCTCCAACGAAGTCGGCGAGTTCCGCGCCGGCACCATGGCGGCGCTGATCGGCACCGTGCCGGCGGTGGTGATCGGCGGCGTCGGTGCGATTGCCGTCGCCGGACTGTGGGCGGTGCTGTTTCCGCAACTGCGAAGGGTGCGGCATCTCAACAGCCGCAACTGATCGAGTAAGCCGCAGGATCCGGCGCTCGGTCCAAATCAGCTTGCGCCGATGACGGCTGAGATGGGCCGGAAGCGGATGGGCCGGTTCTGGGCGAACTAGCCAGAAGGCGGGGCAGCCACAGGGTGGACATTTCAGTCCATATGGAAAATGATTATGTTGCCATGCACAATACTGCAGTGCTCTGGTCTCGACGAGAAACCTTAAATATAGAAGAGAACCACCCGACCTCCGGGTCCAGCTAGCGGGGACGCAAATGGACACTTCAGGGAATCGGCAATCGCATCGCGACGCAAGCGGGCGACCCAGCCGATCGGTCGGCTGGCTGGCCCGCTCCGCCGTCCCAGTGGCATTCCTGCTCGGCATGGCTTTCAGCAGCAACGCGTTTGCGCAGGACCAGCAACTGCCGGTGGTGACGGCGGCCAAGCCGGTGGTGCGTGAAATCGTCGAAGACGACGAGTTCGTCGGGCGCTTCGAAGCCGTCGACGAGGTCGCCATCCGTTCGCGCGTCAGCGGCTATCTGGACAAGATCAGCTTCCAGGACGGCGCACTGGTCAACAAGGGCGACCTGCTCTTCACCATCGACCAGCGTCCGTACCAGGCGGCCTACGATGCCGCCAAGTCGCAAGTAGACGTCGCCAAGTCCCTGCTCGAATTCTCCAAGATGCAGCTGGATCGCGCCGATGAACTCGCCAAGACCGGCAATATCTCGGCCGCGACGGTCGACGACCGTCGGCGGGAATACCTTTCGGCGCAGGCGCAGATGCAAGGCGCGACGGCTGCGCTGACGACGGCCAACCTGAACCTGGAGTTCACCGAGATCAAGGCGCCCTTGTCCGGCCGCATCGACCGCCGGCTGGTGTCGGTCGGCAACCTCGTGCAGCCGGATTCCACCTTGCTGACGACTATCGTCACACGCGATCCGATCGACTTCTATTTCGACGTCGATGAGCGCCTGTATTTCAGCTACGCCCGCGACGCGAAGGAGCGCGGCGGCAGCATGCAGGAAGGCGCCGGCGGGCTCGAGGTGGTGGTTCGCGTCGCCGACCGCGCGGAGGCGGTATTCAAGGGCAAGCTCGATTTTGCCGAGAACCGGATCGACAACGCGACCGGCACCATGCGGGTGCGTGCAAGGTTTGCCAACGCCGACGGCGTTCTCCAGCCAGGCATGTTCGGGCGCATCAACGTGCCGGGGTCGCTGCCGCATAGCGGCGTCCTGGTGCCCGACGAGGCGGTCGGCGCCGATCAGGATCGCCGCATCGTGTACCTGGTGGATGAGGCCGGGATGGTGTCGGCGAAGCCCGTGCGCACCGGCCCGCTTCTCGACGGCTACCGGGTGATCCGCGCGGGCCTGACCGGCGACGAGACGATCATCGTCAACGGGCTGATGCACGCCAGGCCCGGCACCAAGGTGAAAGTCGAGATGGTGACGTTGCCGCCCAAGGTCGAGACCGCCGGGTTGCAGCAATGAGGTTCGCCCATTTCTTCGTCGACCGTCCGATCTTCGCATCGGTGGTTTCGATCGTCCTCCTGATCCTCGGCGGGATTGCTTATACCCAGCTGCCGATCGCGCAATATCCCGAGATCGCGCCGCCGACCATCGTCGTTCGCGCCCAGTACCCGGGCGCCGACGCCGAGACGGTCGCAGCGACGGTGGCAACGCCGATCGAGCAGGAGATCAACGGCGTCGAGGGCATGCTTTACATGTCGTCCTATTCGTCCGGCGACGGGGCGATGGCGCTGACCATCACCTTCAAGCTAGGCACCGATCTCGACCAGGCGCAGGTGCTGGTACAGAACCGCGTGTCGGTCGCCGAGCCGCGCCTGCCCGAAGAAGTCCGCCGCCTCGGCATCACCACCATCAAGAGCTCGCCCGACCTGATGATGGTCGTGCACATGCTGTCGCCCGACAATACCTACGACCAGCTCTACGTCTCGAACTACGCCCGCTCGCGGGTGCGCGACATACTGCTCAGGTTGGACGGCGTCGGCGACCTCATCATCTTTGGCGAACGCGAATATTCGCTGCGCATCTGGCTCGATCCGGAAAAACTGTCCGCCCTGGGGATGACCTCGGGCGATGTGGTGCAGGCGCTGCGCGACCAGAACGTCCAGGTGTCGGGCGGCTCCATCGGCGCGCCGCCGACCAATACCGGCACGGCGTTCCAGTACACCGTCACCACGCAAGGCCGCTTCAACGACGCACGGGACTTCCGATACGTGATCGTCAAATCGGCCGAAGACGGCCGCCTGATCCAGCTGCAGGACGTGGCGCGCATCGAGCTCGGCGCCAAGGATTACGTCACCAACTCCTATCTCAACGGCAAACCGGCGGTGGCGCTCGCCATCTTCCAGCGGCCAGGCACCAATGCGCTCGCCGCAGCCGCGGAGATCCAGGACAAGATGAAGGAGCTTTCCCAGGACTTCCCGAAGGGATTGAGCTACGACATCGTCTACAATCCGACCGAGTTCGTCGCCGAGTCGATCCAGGAGGTCTACAAGACGATCCTCGAGGCGATGGTTCTGGTCATCATCGTCATCATCGTCTTCCTGCAATCGTGGCGCATGGCGATCGTGCCGATCGTGGCGATCCCCGTGTCGCTGATCGGCACGCTGGCGGTGCTTTACGCCGCCGGCTTCTCCCTCAACATGCTGACGCTGTTCGGCCTCGTGCTGGCCATCGGCATCGTCGTCGACGATGCGATCGTCGTGGTCGAGAACGTCGAGCGAAATATCGCCAGCGGGCTGGCGCCCAATCCGGCGTCGCATCTGACCATGGACGAAGTCGGAACGGCGGTCATCGCGATCTCGCTGGTGCTGATAGCGGTGTTCGTGCCGACAGCCTTCATTCCCGGCATTTCCGGGCAGTTCTACCTGCAGTTTGCGATCACCATCGCGGTGTCGACGGCGATCTCGGCATTCAATTCGCTGACGCTCTCGCCGGCCTTGGCCGCGCTGCTGTTCAAGCCGCACCACACTGCTGCGGCGCCGCCGCGCTTTTTCCTGGCGCGGTTCGGACGGGCGCTCGCCGACGGCTTCAATCGCGGCTTCGACAAGGTCGCCCATTGGTATTCGAGCATCGTGCGCGTGTTGGTCGGCTCGCGGATAGCGATCGCCGCCACGCTGGCCGTTTTCGCGGCCCTCATCTACGCCACGGTCTATATGGTCCAGACGGTGCCGCGCGGTTTCATTCCGTCGCTCGACCAGGGCTATGCGATCGTCGTCGTCCAGTTGCCGGACGGCGCCTCGCTATCGCGGACCGATGCCGTCATCCAGCAGGCGTCGCAGATCATCCAGAAAACGCCGGGCGTCGACTACGCGGTCGCCTTCGCCGGCTTCTCCGGTGCCACCTTTACCAATGCCAGCAACGCGGGCGTGATCTTCGCCAGGTTCAAGCCGTTTGACGAGCGACTGGAAGCCGGCCAGTCCGCGACCCAGGTCATCGGCAATTTGTTCGGCAGCCTGCAAAGCATTAAGGAAGCCTTCATTATCGCACTGCCGCCGCCGCCGATCCGCGGCGTCGGCAATGCCGGCGGCTTCAAGCTGCAGATCCAGGAGCGCAACAGCGCCGACATGCGGCAGATCCTGGCGCTTGCCTATGAAATTGCCGGCAAGGCCAACAAGACGGCGGGGCTGACCGGCGTGTTCACCACCTTCTCCGCGTCCAGCCCGCAATTCTTCCTGGCGATCGATCGCGACAAGGCGCGCATCCTGAACGTGCCGATCCCCAACATCTTCGAGACGCTGTCGATCAATCTGGGCACCGCCTACGTCAACGACTTCAACGCTTTCGGGCGCGTCTACCAGGTGCGCGCGCAGGCCGACCAGGCGTTCCGCCTCGATCGCGCCGACATCTTGAAACTGAAGGTGCGCTCGGCGACCGGCGCGCTGGTTCCGCTGGGCACGTTGATCGAGATCCGCGACGTCACCGGCCCGGCGCTGGTCCAGCGCTACAACATGTACGTCTCCGTGCCGCTGCAGGGCAACGCCGCGCCCGGTGTTTCCACCGGCGATGCGCTTGCCAAGATGGAAGCGATCACGGCACAGACGTTGCCGGCCGGTACCTCCTACGAATGGACCGAACTCGCCTATCAGGAGCGCAACACCGGCAATGCCGCTGTCTATATCTTCGGACTGTCGGTGCTGTTCGTGTTCCTGGCGCTGGCGGCGCAATATGAAAGCTGGGTGCTGCCGTTCGCCATCGTGCTGGTGGTGCCGCTCGGCGTGCTCGCAGCGTTGCTCGGCGTGTCGTTCCGAGGGCTGGACAACAACATCCTCGTGCAGATCGGCCTCATCGTGCTGATCGGGCTTGCCGCCAAGAACGCGATCCTGATCGTCGAGTTCGCGCGGCAGGCCCAGGAACGCGGCCTGTCGGCAGCCGAGGCTGCCGTCGAAGCCTGCCGGCTCAGGCTGCGGCCGATCCTGATGACCGCCTTCTCGTTCATCCTCGGCGTCGTGCCGCTGATGATCGCGACGGGCCCGGGCGCGGAAATGCGCCAGTCGCTCGGCACCGCGGTGTTCTCCGGTATGCTGGGCGTCACTTTCGTCGGCCTGTTCCTGACGCCGGTGTTCTACGTCACGCTCAGGTCGCTGTTCTCACGGCGCAAGCCGCATGCCGAGGCCGAGTCTTCGGCACCGGCAGAGGTGCCGTCCGAGACGGCCGCCGAGTAGTGTTACACGGGCAGTTCGTGGCGCTGCCGACTATTTCGTTTTGGTGTTGAATTCACGGTTTGCAGCATAGTCGATAGTGAAGGTGCCCGCAGGAGCGCGAACGCCCTGCTTCACGTTGGATATGGTGACTGTCGAGGTAAGGCCCCTCTCGTCAGTCAGGGTCCATCTGCGTAGATCGAGCGATTCCCTGTCAAACACCATAGTGATATTCGAATTGCCGAAGGCCGACTTGTCGGCCAGCCTGATGATCACCTGGGCGCCATCGTCCCTGATACTTTTGAGGCGATTGCCGGAAAAGTTGACCTGATTGTCGAGGAGCAGCTTGAGCGGCGTCTTCGAGAGAGCATAAAGCCGCGATGTCTTGAGCTTCTTGTTATAGACCACCAAGGATTTTCCATCTGCAATTACGCTGACCCCTGATTGGCCTGCATAGTTGAACCGGATCTTGCCCGGCCGCTGGAGGAAAAATTTCCCTTTGGTCCTTTCCGCTCTTGGGCCCGACTGGACAAAGTCCCCGGACATGGACTTTACCGATGAGAAGTGATCGGCAATCGTCTTCGCTTCTACAGGTGCGGCCAAGGCCGCGGTCGAAAGTTCGGCGTTTATCGCGACAGCGCTGATAACGGCTAACCAGAAAGCCAGCAGTCTTTTGCTGTTATATGCCATTCAGTTATCCTACCCCGAGCAGGCGCGTGATCGAAAGAGATCACGCGCCTTTGAGATCAGTAGCCGTCCGGGCACTGAGCAACGTAAACTCGACCGTTCCGACCGCGATATCTGCACTGGCCGGCTTCGCTGGCGTGCCCGATGACCGCCCCGGCCAGCGCTCCGACCGCCCCGCCAACAACCGCCCCTTTTACCGGGTCGCCGGCCACTGCTGCGCCTACAGCTGCGCCACCCAAACCACCGACGGCAGCGCCTTGTTCGGTGCGGGAGCATGCCGCGAGCGGAATGAGTAGGCTCAAAATGAGCAGTGTCTTCTTCATTGGTTCTCTCCTGGGGCCGTTATTAGCCGAAGCTTAAATGCGCCACGGAGTTTTTCGATCCATCGGAGTGTTTGGGGCGCAATCCAAATCTGCGGGAACGGGCTAAGGTCCCGGATCCATCGTACACGCCTCCCAGAGGTAAGTCGTCTTTGGGCAAGCTCGGCCGTTCAGAGTAGTTGGATTTTGCTCTATCCCTCAGTAGGCTTGCCGAAGATCAGGCTCAAAAATTCGCTCAGCCAGCGCTTGAGGTGCATATCCCAGATCAGCCGGCCGCCGAGATGGTCGCGGCCGGGCTGCGCGCCGGGCAATTCGAAACGGTGCGCGCCGCGCACCACCCAGCGCTGCATCATCAACCGGGTCAGTTCGCCATGAAACTGGATGCCCCAGGCATTGTCGCCATAGCGAAAAGCCTGGTTGGGGTAGGTTTCCGCCGTCGCCAGCAGCGTCGCATCCCTGGGCAGCGAAAAGCCTTCGCGGTGAAACTGGTAGACCATGTCGGGCCAAGGCAGCAGCTTCTTGCCGGCTTCGGTCGGCTTCAGCGGATACCAGCCGATCTCGACCAGCCCCTCGCCATGCCCCTCGACCTTGCCGCCGAGATGATTGGCCAGCATCTGCGCGCCAAGGCAGATGCCGAGGAAGGGCCGGTTCTCCTTTAGCGGAACATTGAGCCAGTTGGTCTCGCGGCGGACGAACTCATCTTCGTCATTGGCGCTCATCGGCCCGCCGAACACCACGGCGCCGGCGTGTCCCTCCAGCGTCTCCGGCAGGCTGTCGCCGAGAGGCGGCCGGCGGATGTCGAGGTCGAAACCTTCCTCGAGCAGCATGTGGCCAACCCGGCCGGGGCTCGAAGTCTCCTGATGCAGCACGATCAGGATTTTTGGTTTCGAGCTCGGTCTGGGCGGCATGGAAAGGCGGAATCCTATTCGTCGCTCGACGTTCCGCTGGCGTCGGGCGCGGCGGCCGCCGCCTTGCGGCGCGCCTCGACGCGATCCTGGCGCTCGACGCCGATCAGTTCGGCAACGCGCCAGACGGTGTTGTCCTCCAGTTCATGCAGTTCGCCGTCGGCATAGACGATTTCCCACATCAGGCCGATGAAAGCCTTGCGCGCCTCGGCGTCGAGATGGCGCTTCAAGACGCTGGTGAAGGCATAGAGGTCGATCGCCTCATTGTCGGCGCGCTCGCCGGCGGCAGCCAGTGCATCGAGCTCGTCGCCGCTGATCGAATAGCTCTGCGCCAGCACCTGCTTGAACCGCTCCCACTCGACATCCTGGCGCACGCCGTCGGCATTCATCACATGATAGAGCAAAGCCGACGCCGCAACGCGCGGATCGTCCGCATTCGCGCGAGCCCCAGCCCCGGAGGGCAGGTCTTTCAGAAAGGCCAGGACGCGTTCGAACATGGTGCTCACTTCACTTTATTGGAGCATGATCTTTTCCAAAAACCGGTATCCACTTTTTGGGATCATGCTTCAGGGATCAAAACAGGCGGAAGCGGCGCGGTGACTTCTCCGCTTCGTCGTCGGGGTCGACGCCAGGGTCGTCGGGCAGCCGAGCCAGTTCCTCGGCAGGTTCGACGGGTTCGGCGTCGTTTGGTATTGCGGCGAAAGCGGCGGCGGTGACCGGCGTGACCTGGTCGTCGCCCACAGCGGGCTTCGGCTCGGTCGGCGCCTCGCTGATCGTCTTGGCAACGGCGGGATGATCGATCACTTCGGCTTCCTTTGCCGGCTTGGCGGGTGCCGCAAGCACCGGCACATCGGCTTCGTCTTCATGGCTGTCGATGAGCTGGCCCAGCCGCTCCATCGGTGCGCGCCAGGCGAAAGCGTCGAGCTTGCCGCTGACCGGCGATACCGGCGCCCAGCGTTCGGAGACGACGCCGTCGGCGACCCAGGCCGGATCGCGCGGCGCCCTGACCGCCTTGGACAGCAATTGCCTGATCTTGCCCTGGTCGCCGGTCTCTGCCTCCTCGATATCGGCCAGCAGCAGGTAAGCGCCTTCCCGGCGATCCATGCGGATCGCGGCTTCCGCCTCGCGGCGGGCGGTGGAAAAATCCTGCGCATCGAGCGCGGCGCGCGCCACCGTCATCGACGATTCGGCATTGTTGCGCTTCAGCTCCTGCAGCTTCTTCGCCCGGTTGAGACGATCGACCACGGCATCTCCCGGCCTTGCATGGGTGTAGAGCTCGGCGATCTCGGGATGCGGCTCAGCCTTCCAGGCTGCCTCAAGGATCTTCGAGCCTTTGCGCACATCGTTCTGTTTGAACAGAAGATTGGCGGCTGCAACCGCGGCCGGCGCGAAATCGGGCGCGAGCTTGTTGGCCTCGAGAGCGGCTGCCTTGGCTGCATTGGGGTCGCTGTCGGTCAGCGCCTGCGCCTTGGCGGTCAACAGCACAGCGCGGCGGCGATTGGCGGCGTCGCGTCCGATCTGCCTGGTCGACTTCTGCGCCTCCACCAGCTTCAGCGCGCCGTCCCAGTCGCCGCGCCCGGTCAGATCCTCCAGCGTCGATTCGGCGGCCCAAGCCAGTTGCGGCGCGACGGAAGCGGCGCGGCCGGCATAGTGACGCGCGGCGTTGCGGTCGCCGAGCCGTTCGGCTTCGAGATAGAGCCCGCGCAGGCCAAGCAGCCGCATTTCGGGGTCGTCGAGCATGGCCTCGAATTTTTCGCGCGCGCCCTCATGGTCGCCTTCGAGCAGCGAGGCTTGCGCTTCGAGCAACTGGATCAGCGGCTCCTGGTCGGAGCGGATCAGCTTGGCGGCTTCCTTGGTCTTCTTGCGGGCTAGCGCGCCGTCCCCGGCGCCGGCTGCGATCATGCCGGTCGACAGCGCCTGGTAGCCGCGGTCGCGGCGGCGCACGCGGAAATAGCGCGAGATCGTGTATGGGCTGTTCCACAGCGACTTGATCAGCCACCAGACGATCATCACCGCTGCGACGACGGCAACGATCGCCACCGCAGCCACCATCAGGCTGACCTGGTATTGGTAACCGTTGAAGGTAACGACCATCTCGCCGGGACGATCGGCCAGCCAGGCAAAGCCAAGACCGAGCGCGAAGACGGCGCCGAGAAAGATGAGAATGCGGATCATCGTGTCGTCCTCATGCCTTCATCGCACCTGCAATCAGCGCGTCGACCTGCGTCTCGACGTCGATGCGCGCCTTCAGTTTGCCGGCAAAGTCGGCGCCGGCGGCCTTGACCGCATCCGGCAGCGTTGCGTATTCGCTGAGCGCCTTGGCGTAGTCGCCCTGATTGACCGCCACTTCGATGCGCGCCACGGTTTCCGGCGCGCCGGCGCCTTCGACGGCGCCGATCGGCCGAACCTTGACCAGCGATTCGGCGCTCGACAAAAGGTTCTGGAAGAAGCCGGCATTTTCATCGACCGGCGTCGCCGCCGCGACCATCGCATTGGCCGCGGCGTCGGCCTCGCCGGCGATCTCGGTGCGGGTCGGGACGCCCTTTTCAGCGTAGGGGCGCAGCGCCGCAATCTGCGGTGCATCGGGCGAGATCGCTGCGAAGGTCTCCAACTCGGCGGCGAACGGCGCGCCGTGGTCAAGCGCCGCCTTCAAGGCCGAAGCGGCGATGGCCATCGCGATCTTTGGCTGCGAGGCCTGCGCATCGACCTTGCCGGCGAGTTGCGTCACCGACTGCTCCAGCGCGGCGATCTTGCCTTCCTGCGTCTTGGCTGCCTCACCGGCCGATTTCACCAGTGCGTCGAGGCCAGCCAGTCTTTCATTGAGCGGCGCGAGGTCGACGGGCGCTGCACCACCGGCCTGGCCAAGGGCGGCAACCGCCGTCTCGATCTGCTTGACCTTGTCGCCAAGCGCGGCAAGCCCGGCATTGTCGCCGGCGCCGTCCTTTTCGACCGCCGATTTCAGCGATGCGACTTCGGCCTTGACCTGATCCAGCGCCGAAGACAGCCCGTCGACCTTGGCCGTTGCGGCGCCATTGCCGCTGGCTTCCCTGAGGTCGGCGATTTCGCGCTTCATCGAAGCGATCTCGCCATTGACGCCGTCGAGCGAGACCGTGCCCGCCCCTGAGCCCGGAGCGCCAAGCACGCCGGCAAACTGCAGCCCGCCGGCGGCAGCCAGCGCGATGACACCGCCGATGATGCCGGCGGCAATGCCGTTCGTGCGCTTCGGTTGCGCGGCCATGGGCTGGTTCCCGGCTGTCCTTGGGGTTTCCTTGGGTGCACCCGGCTTGGGCGAGGCATCCTCGAAACTGTAGTCGGAGGTTCTGGCGCGCGGTGGCGCATCCGAAGCGGTGGGGTAAGGCTGCTCCGCCTGGGTGGACGCCTTCGCATCGGCGCTTTCGGGAGCGGCCTGCGCCGCGGCATCGGAGTGCTCCCACGGCTCGAGATCGGCCTGATCGGCATGAACGGGCTCGTCAGGCGTCTCCGGCTGCGCATTGGCCATGGCAGCGGCATCCTCGGCCGCAACCGACCCTGCCGGGGCCTCGACGTCGTCCGAGTTGGCGACATCCGTCTTGGCGGCATCCGCATCGGCAATGCGCGAGACAGCGCCGGGTTCGAGTTCGATGGTCACCGGCTCGCGGTGGCTTTTCGAATGTCGCATCTTCGGCGTCTTGACCATGCCTGGGCTCCGCAATCCTGCTTCGTCTGGGCGCCCGACGGCGCGTGATGGTTTGAAAAATGGTCTAGCACATCATCATCAGGTGAAAAGGGGCGGCGTGATGACACGGCGCTCAGTCGCCGCGGTGCAACAGCTCAAGCAGCGCCTCCTCCTGCGGTTCCCGCGCAATGCGTATTTTTTTGCCGGCGGCATTGTCAAACGCCGCTGCCACGCGCTCGGAGAGCGCAAAAGCCTGCATGTTTTCAAAGAGATCGCGCAGTTCCGCCCGGCTGGCCAAGGCCTGCAACGCTGCCGCCGCCTTGGCTGAATAGAGCAGCACCGCATCGACCGCCTGATCGGACAGGCGTGTACGGATTTCAGCATCGGAATAATCGAGCGAAATCGTGTCGTAGGTTTCGACGGTGCGGACCTCGACGCCGGCCTTTCGCAGCCGCGCCTCGAATGCCGGAAACCGCACGCGCCCTGTGAGATAGAAGACCGCCTTGCCGGAAAGGCCGGCAGCAATCGCCTCGGCCAGCCGCTCGGCGTCGCCCGCCCCTTCGCTGACCGACAAGAACCCTGTCGAACGTGCCGCTTCAGCCGTCCTGCGTCCGACGGCATGGCAAGGCAAGGCGGCGAGCGCACGAATGAGTTCTTTCGGCGCATGCCGCACCGCATTTGCGCTGGTCACAGCGACGGCCACGGCATTGTCGCTCGCAGCATCGGCGCCAACCCGCAGTGTCACCGTTTCGGTCAGCGGCAGAAGGAGCGGCTCAAATCCCAATTCCTGCAGCCGCCGCATGGTTCGCGACGCCCCAGGTTGCGGCCGCGTCACCAGGACACGCATATCAGACCCAGCCGTCGAAGAAGGTTTCGCCCGCTTTGACCCGCACCATCCTGGCCGCGTCCGTGCCGATGTCAGCGGCATCCAGCGCCAAGCCTTCGGCCTTGACCTCATGCGATTGCGTGCCATCGGGCGAAATGATCAGGCCGGCGAAAACCAGCCTGCCGCCCGATATCGTCGCATAGCCGGCGATCGGCGTGCGGCAGGAGCCATCGAGCGCCGCCAGGAAGGCGCGCTCACAGGCCAGCGCCTGGCCTGTCGGCACATCATGGATGGCCACCAGCATCTTTTCGACCTCGCTGTCGCCGATGCGGGTTTCGATGCCGATTGCGCCTTGTCCCGGCGCCGGCGGAAAAGCATCGAGCGGCATCAGATCGGTGACGACCTGGCCGAGCCCCAGCCGCTTCAGCCCGGCAAAAGCGAGGATCGTGCCTTCGGCGGCGCCTTCCTCCAGCTTGCGCAGCCTGGTCTGCACATTGCCGCGGAACATGACCACGTCTAGGTCCGGCCGCATGCGCCGGATCAGCGCCTGGCGCCTGAGCGAAGACGACCCGACCTTGGCGCCTTGCGGCAAATCAACAATGCGCTTCACCGCCTTGCCGATGAAGGCGTCCCGCGCATCCTCGCGCGGCAGGAAGGCGGACAGCTCCAGCCCGTCCGGCAGCACTGTCGGCATGTCCTTGGAGGAATGCACGGCGATATCGATCGTGCCGGCCAGCAGCGCCTCTTCGATCTCCTTGGTGAACAGGCCCTTGCCGCCGGCTTCCGACAGCGGCCGGTCCTGGATGCGGTCGCCGCTGGTCGAAATGATGACGACCTCGAAGGCTTCCGCCGGCATGCCGTGCGCTGCCATCAGCCGCGCCTGCGTTTCATGCGCCTGGGCGAGCGCCAGCGGGCTGCCGCGTGTTCCGATTTTCAAAGTTTGCATGGCGCGCGGTCCGTGATAACCCCCGGCTGGCTTTGCGTTTCCGGCGCTCTCCCTAACGAGGCCCGCCTCTACTAACTAGGAAAGTCCGGCGACACAATCTCTGGAGACAGCGACGAATTGATCCGCGTTCTGGGCATTGAGACGAGTTGCGACGAGACCGCCGCCAGCGTGGTGACGCTGGACGGCGATTCCGTGCCGGTGATTGCGTCCAACATCGTGCTCAGCCAGATCGAGGAGCACGCCGCCTTCGGCGGCGTCGTGCCGGAGATCGCCGCGCGTGCCCATGTCGAGGCGCTGGACGGCATTGTCGAGGCCGCTCTTGCGGATTCGGGCGTAGCCCTGGCCGACATCGACGCCATTGCCGCTACTGCCGGCCCCGGCCTGGTCGGCGGGCTGATCGTCGGCCTGATGACGGCCAAGGCGATTGCAGCGGCCGCCGGCAAGCCGCTGATCGCCATCAACCATCTGGAAGGCCACGCACTGACCGCAAGGCTGACCGACGGGCTCGACTTTCCCTATCTGCTGCTGCTGGTTTCCGGCGGCCACACCCAGATCGTCGCCGTGCGCGGCGTCGGCGACTACCAGCGCTGGGCGACGACCATCGACGACGCGCTCGGCGAAGCTTTCGACAAGACGGCCAAAATGCTCGGCCTGCCCTATCCCGGCGGCCCGAACGTCGAAAAGGCGGCAATGTCGGGCGATGCGACGCGCTTTGCCTTTCCGCGGCCGATGAGGGGCTCGGCGCAGCCCGATTTCTCCTTCTCCGGCCTCAAGACCGCCGTGCGCCAGGCGGCGACCGCCATCCAGCCGCTAAGCGAGCAGGATGTCGCCGGCATCTGCGCCTCGTTCCAGGCGGCGGTAGCCGACGCACTTGGCGACCGCGTGGCCCGCGCGCTGGCCCGCTTCCGCGACGATTTTCCGGACAAGGCCGAGCCGGCGCTGGTCGTTGCCGGTGGCGTCGCCGCCAACAGAGCGATCAAGGCGACGCTGCAGAAGCAGTGCGCCGAGGCCGGCTTCGCCTTTGTCGCGCCGCCGCTGAAGCTTTGCACCGACAATGCGGCGATGATCGCCTGGGCCGGGATCGAGCGGTTGCGGGCAGGCCTGTCGCAAGAGAACGGCTTCGATTTCGTGCCGCGTTCGCGCTGGCCGCTGGACAGCATTTCGGCGCCGATGGTCGGCTCCGGCCGGCGTGGAGCGAAAGCATGAGCGCCGGCAACACAAGCGGCAGGGACAGAACCGGCTGGCGCGTTGCCGTGCTTGGCGGCGGCGCCTGGGGCACGGCGCTGGCGCTGGCGATGCTGCGCGCCGGTCACGATGTCCAGCTCTACGCCCGCGACGAAGAGACGGTTTCCGCGATCCGCCGCGGCGAGAACCCGCGTTATCTCCCCGGCATCGCCATTGAAACAGGCATTGCGGCGACGAGCGATATCAGCACGGCCCTGACCGATGCCGATTGCGCGCTGGCCGTGGCGCCGGCGCAGGCGCTGCGCGCCATGCTGACGACGGCAAAGCCCCATATGCCGAAAGGCATCCCGCTGGTTCTCTGCGCCAAAGGCATCGAGCGCGACACCGGCGCGCTGCTGTCGGCGATCGTTGGTGAGATCCTGCCCGAAACTCCGGTTTCGGCCTTGTCCGGTCCGAGCTTTGCCGCCGATGTGGCCAGGGGTCTGCCGACCGCTGTCGTGGTTGCTGCCCCCGACGACGCCGTGGCGGCCGAGCTTGCCGCGCGCTTTTCGGCGCAGAATCTGCGCTGCTATTCCAGCGACGATTTGATCGGCGTCGAGATTGGTGGCGCTTTGAAGAATGTCTTCGCCATTGCCGCTGGCGCCGTCACCGGCGCTGGGCTCGGCGCCAGCGCGCAGGCCGCCATGGTGACACGCGGCTTCGTCGAACTGCGCCGCATCGGGGCATCCTTCGGCGCCAAGCCGGAGACGCTGATGGGGCTTTCCGGCCTCGGCGACCTTTTGCTCACCTGCTCTTCGGCCCAGTCGCGCAATTTCGCCTATGGGCTGGCGCTGGGGCAAGGCAAGCCCTTGGCCGGACTGCCGCTCGCCGAAGGCGTGCCGACGGCGGCGATCGCCGCCCGCATCGCCACCGAGCGCCACATCGACGCGCCGATCATCGCTGCGGTGTCGGCGATACTGGACGGCACGATCACCATTCGGCAGGCTGTGTCCGCGCTGATGACGCGACCCCTGAAAACCGAAACCGACCTCTGATCCCCAAACAAACCGGAGTTTAACATGCTGTTTGCGTTGATTTGCAAGGACAAGCCGGGCAGCCTGCAGGTGCGGGTCGATACGCGGCCGGTCCACGTCGCCTTTCTCGAAGGCCTGAACGCCGACAACAAACTGGCCTTTGCCGGCCCGTTCCTCGACGCCGAAGGCAAGCCCAATGGCAGCCTCGTCGTCGTCGAAGCGCCCGATCTCGCCGGTGCGCAGGCGCTGTCGGCTGCCGACCCCTATGCCAAGGCCGGGCTGTTCGAAAGTGTCGAAATCCGCCAGTGGAACTGGACCTTCAACAAGCCGGCGGCTAGTTAGTTCCGGCGGCGCCTAGAGCGATCCCAGGAAAAGTGTGTAACGGTTTTCCGTCCGGAATTGCGCAAAAAATAGTAGTTGGAGCAAAGACATGAACTACTGGCTGTTCAAATCCGAACCTTCGGTCTTCTCCTTCGAGGCGCTGAAGGCCAAGGGCAAGGCCGGCACGCAGTGGGACGGCGTGCGCAACTATGCAGCGCGCAACAACATGAAGGCGATGCAGATCGGCGATCTCAGCTTCTTCTATCACTCCAATGAAGGGCTGAACGTCGTCGGCATTGCCGAGGTCTGCGGGCTTGCCCACCCCGACAGCACCACCGACGATCCGCGGTGGGAATGCGTCGACATCCGCGCCTTCAAGGACGTGCCGAACCCGCCGACGCTGGAGCAGGTCAAGGCCAATCCGAAGCTTGCCGAGATGGCGCTGGTGCGGCTTGGACGGCTTTCCGTACAGCCGGTGACGCCGGCCGAATGGAAGGAAGTCTGCCGCATGGGCGGCCTGACGCCGGCTCCGTGACGGTCCTCACGCCGAACAGCGCGAAAAAGTTCATTCTCGACAACACGGCGCTTATGTCGCCGCCGCATGTGCCGGAGATTGTCCTCAATCTTGCCGAAGAAGCGCATGACCTCTGGCAGCGCACGGAGAACGAGCTGATTGAAATCGGCCTGCCGCCGCCGTTCTGGGCCTTTGCCTGGGCCGGCGGTCAGGGCCTTGCCCGTTACGTGCTGGACAATCCGTCGGATGTGCGGGGCAAACGCGTGCTCGACTTCGCCTCCGGCTCCGGCCTTGTCGCCATCGCCGCCGCCAAGGCGGGTGCGGCGCAGGTGATCGCCGCCGACATCGACCCGTTCTGCGAAACGGCGATCCGCCTCAACGCAGAGGCCAATGGCGTTGCCATCGACTTTTGCGGCACGGACTGCATCGGCACCGACGCCGGCTGGGACGTGGTGCTGGCCGGCGACGTCTTCTACGACAAATCCTTCGCCGACACGCTGATGCCGTGGTTTTCGACACTGAAGGCGCGCGGCGCTGACATCCTCGTCGGCGATCCGGGGCGCTCCTACATGCCGAAGGCGGGACTGGAGCCGCTCGCAGTCTACGAAGTGGCGGTGACGCGGGCGCTGGAGGACGCCCTGGTCAAGCGCACCACGGTGTGGCGCTTCGCTTGACGGCATTGCCGAACAGGCGTTCCATCGCGCATTGATTTGAAGAATACGCATGTCGTTATCCCAGAACCGTCAGGCTTTGGGCTGCATGCTTGAGGGGAGGACTTTATGGATTTTTCAGTGGTGAACTGGCTGGCGGTGGTTGTCGCGGCCGTCGCGGCGTGGCTGTTTGGCGCCGTCTGGTACACGGCCCTCAGCAAGCCTTGGATGAGGGCGGCCAGGATCGATCCGTCAACGTCAAAGAAATCGATATTGCCCTTCATCATCTCCTTCATCGCCGAGCTGATCATGGCGCTGGTCTTGGCCTTGGTCGTCGGCGCGATGACCGGCGGCGAGCCGGTCCTTGTCGCAGGGCTGGTCTTCGGCTTCGTCCTCTGGCTGGGTTTCGTCGCCACGACGCTGATGGCCAACCATCGCTATGAGAATTTCGGCTGGGACCTGACCCTGATCGACGGCGGCCACTGGCTCGGCGTGCTGTTGATCATCGGCGCGGTGATCGGCTGGTTCGGGGCGCCGGTCGTCGCCAGCTGAGGCCTGCAGAAGTCGTCAGGTCTGCGTCCTGGCGACTTCGTCGAGGATCCATTCGCGGAAAGCGATGATGCGCGGATCGTTGGCAGTGCTCTCGGGATAGACCAGGAAGTAGCCGAACTCCGGCCCCACGCGCAGACCGAGTTCAAAGGGCTGCACCAGCCTTCCCTGGGAAAGGTCGTTTGCCACCATGGCGAACTCGGCGAGCGCCACGGCATTGCCGTCGAGCGCCGCCTGCACGGCATCGGTAGAGGTTCCAAACACGATAGTCCGACTGTCGTCGAAATCGTTGATGCCGGCCGCCGCCATCCACATGCGCCAGTTCGGCCATGTCACGCCTTGGCGCGACCATTCGATATGGGCAAGCGTGTGGTTGAAGAGGTCGCGCGGTTCGCGCAGCGGCGGGCCGGAGGTCAGCAGGCTCGGGCTGCACACCGGAATGAGGATGTTGTCGAACAGGCGATGGGCGCGAAGCCCCGGATACTTGCCGACCCCGAACCGGATGCCGACATCGACGTCGTCGAGTTCGAAATCGCGCACTTCGTAGCCGATGTCGAACCTCAGCTCGATACTGGGCTGAAGTTTGCGAAAATCGTCGACGCGCCGCATCAGCCATTTTGACGCGAACTGCGCGTCGAGCGTCACCTTCAGCAATGCCGTGCCGCGCGTCAGCTTGCGCGCCCGCGACACCGCCCGGTTGAGCAGGTCGAGCGCATCGATCGAGGCCTCGAACAGCACCGTACCTGCCTCGGTCAACCGGATGGTACGACTGGTTCGCGTGAACAGCACCAGCCCGAGCTGATCCTCGATTTCCTTGATCTGGTGGCTGACCGCCGCCGGCGTCAGCCCGAGCTCGTCGGCAGCGCGGGTGAAATTGAGGTGGCGGGCGGCGGCTTCCAGAGTCCTCAGCGCGCGCGTTCCGGGCAACAGACGGGACATCCCCGTATCCTCAAATAAAACTTGACGATCCGAAAAGAACTACTCGTTTCTCGCATGGATTTCAATGCGGCATGATGCATCCATCGAAACACCATCAAGCCGGATTTGATATCCGGCGGAACACGGAGCGCATCATGTCCATCTTCGTTTTGAACTCGCCAGCAGCTCGCTCGAACTGGTTGCATGCCGTAACGGACTGGCTTCGCCAGGCGAAAGTCGCCATCAACCTGCCGCGCCAGGACGTGGAGGACCTTTCGGATCGCCAACTGCGCGATGTCGGCGCGCAGCGCAAGGACGTGACGCGGGCCGTGGACCGGGAACTCGGCCGGCTTGGATTGCTGGACACTGGGTGGCAGAAGCCGAGAAGGCGTTAGGCAATGGTGAGTAGTGAGTAGTGAGTAGTGAGTAGTGAAGGATTGAAACGACGCCGAGACCATCCTACTCCCTACTCCCTACTCCCTACTCCCTACTCCCTACTCCCTACTCCCTACTCCCTACTCCCTACTCCCTACTCCCTAC
>NZ_JAMYMJ010000031.1:0-64764 GCF_040318435.1 Mesorhizobium sp. M1143
AGCTCTCTCTAAGAGCCATCCTTACTCCCTACTCCCTACTCCCTACTCCCTTCTGCCTACTCCCTACTCCCTACTCCCTACCCCCTACTCCCTACTCCCTACTTCCTACTCCCTACTCCCTACCTCACCACCCTCACCACCGTCCGGTCCGACACCAGCGGCAACAGCCGCGCCATTGTCCGCGCTGTCACCGCCACGCAGCCTTGCGTCGGTGTGAAGCCTGGGCGCGCCAGATGGAAGAAGATGGCGCTGCCGCGGCCGCGCCGGCGCGGCGCCATGTTCCAGTCGAGCACAAGGCAGGCGTCATAGAGGCGGTCGTCGCGCCGCATTCGCTCATGGCTGGCGCCATAGGGGATTTTCACCGGCCGGTTGTAGTTGCGGTCGTCCGGCACCTCGCACCAGCCGAGATCGGCGCCGATCGGCGCCATCGCCAGCTGGGTTTTGCGGCCGGCCGCGAAATGATCGCCCCGAAAATATCCTGACAAAATCCGCATCTCGCCAAGCGGCGTCGCACCGTCGCCTTCGCGCTTATTGGCCGAGATGCCGCCGCGTCCGAGCGCACAGGCAAACACCTTGCTGCCGGCCTGCAATATCCCCTGGCTGGGGTTGCCCGGCCTCGCCCGAACCACCAGCACACGCAGCCTTTTCGGCAAAATTGCGCCGGCTGCATTGCGATCGCGTTTTTTCTTGTATGATCGTGTCACGGAACAAATCACTGTGATCGGACTGTTGCGCCGGTCAGCTTCCGCATAAATGGGAGGCGGTCAACTGAAAATTCTTTTCAAAACAATGGATTGATCCATGACATCACGTACCATTCTGATCGTTGACGATGATGGCGACCTGCGCGGAACCCTCGTCGAGCAACTGGCCCTTTACGAAGAATTCGACGTCTTGCAGGAAGCGACCGCCGCCAAAGGCGTCGCCGCGGCGCGCGGCGGGCTCATCGACCTGCTCATCATGGATGTCGGACTGCCCGACATGGATGGCCGCGAGGCGGTGAAGATCCTGCGCAAGGGCGGCTACAAGGCGCCGATCATCATGCTGACCGGCCACGATACCGATTCCGACACAATTCTGGGCCTCGAGGCCGGCGCCAACGACTATGTCACCAAGCCGTTCCGCTTCGCCGTGCTGCTCGCCCGCATACGCGCACAACTGCGCCAGCACGAGCAGAGCGAGGACGCCACCTTTTCGGTCGGGCCCTACACGTTCAAGCCCAGCCAGAAGCTTCTGATCGACCAGCGCGGCGGCAAGGTGCGGCTGACCGAGAAGGAAGCCTCGATCATCAAATATCTCTATCGAGCCGACCAGAAGGTGGTGACGCGCGACGTCCTGCTCGAGGAAGTGTGGGGCTACAATTCCGGCGTCACCACGCACACGCTGGAAACTCACGTCTACCGGCTGCGCCAGAAGATCGAGCGCGATCCTTCCAATGCTGAAATTCTTGTGACAGAAAGCGGCGGCTACAAGCTGGTTCCTTAAACTTTTCATTGTTCGATAAGCGGTCGGGGCGGGACTGTTTCGGTGAGGATCCGGCTGGGGGAGCCTGGATCGGCCCGTTGCGCAGATTGAAGTGTTAGAGCGTCCTTTGCGCGTTCAATTGGACACGCGGCGCTCTAAGGGAGGGATTGGACTGACCGTTCGGGGACGCAGCTAGAGATGGCGCTGGATGACGACATCCGCATCCTGTCCGCCGTGAAGCTCTTTGAGGGTTTCACGCAGGAACAGCTGCGCCTGCTCGCCTTCGGCGCCGAAGCCACCCATCTGCAGGCCGACCGCAAGCTGTACCGCGAGGATGACGAAGCCGACTCAGCCTATATCGTGGTCAGTGGCCGCATCGTGCTCTACCGGGAGCAGGATGGCGACCGCATCCCGATCGGCACCGCCGGCCCCGGCACGATCCTCAGCGAACTGGCGCTGATCGCCGACTCAAGACGGCTGACCAGCGCCTCGGCCGAGACCGATTCGGAAGTGATAAGGTTGAGCCGCAAGATGTTTCGCCGCATCCTGGAGGAATATCCCGAGGTGGCGGTGAAACTGCACCAGCGCATCCTCGATGATTTCCAAGCCATGATCGCCCGCATCGAGAAGCTGGCGCCAAGGTTTGGCGGGTAGGTCCCCGCGACCGCGCTCACGCTTGGGTGTGTCGAGATTCAGGTCAGGCCGAGTCGAAAATGGCTGATACCGAGAACCGGAGCGGAGCGTACTCAAAGTACGCACCGGAAGCGCAGGTATCGGCCATTGCAGGCCGGCCTCACCTGAATATCGGCACGCCTAATCCAGGTCGAACCGCGCAATCACCGGCACATGGTCCGAGGGCCGCTCCCAGCCACGCGCCTCTCGCAGGATCTCATAGCCGGCAAAGCTCGGCACCAGGTTCGGTGACGACCAGACATGGTCGAGCCGGCGGCCGCGGTTTGAGGCTTCCCAGTCCCGCGCGCGATAGCTCCACCAGGTGTAGAGCTTCTGCTCTGGCGGCACGTCGAGCCGCATCAGGTCGACCCAGTCGCCGGCGATCCGCATCGCGTCGAAATTTTGCGTCTCGACCGGCGTGTGGCTGACGACGTTGAGCAATTGCTTGTGCGACCAGACATCGTGCTCCTGCGGCGCGATGTTGAGGTCGCCGACCAGGATCGAAGCCGACACCTCGTCATGCGCGGCGTGGATGGCGTTCATCTCGGCAACGAAATCGAGCTTGTGGCGGAACTTGCGGTTGATCTCCGGATCGGGCTCGTCGCCGCCGGCCGGCACGTAGAAATTGTGGACCAGGATTGCCTTGCCGCCGGCCTGCACCTTGACCGACAGATGCCGGCTGTCATCGATCTCGCAGAAGCGCCGTTTCTCGACAATCTCGATCGGCCGCCGCGCCACCGTCGCAACGCCGTGATAGCCCTTCTGGCCATGGAATGCGATGTGCTCGTAGCCGGCCTTGCGGAACGCCTTTTCCGGAAACAGCTCGTCGGGAACCTTCGTCTCCTGCAGGCAAAGCACATCGGGCGCCTGCTCCGTCAGCAGCCGCTCGACGATCGGCATGCGCAGGCGCACGGAATTGATGTTCCAGGTGGCGATGGAGAAGGGCATGCGGCGATCCGAACAAGGTCGCCGATCTACTGCCAGCCGAGCGCCACAAACACAAGCCAGCCTTTGCGGGCGGCGGCCCTGATTCAGGTCAGGCCGAGTCGAAAATGGTGGTCTCCGAGAACCGGAGCGGAGCGTACTTAAACCACGTGAGCACCGGAAGCGCAGGAGATCGCCATTGGCAGGCCGGCCTCACCGCATCTAGCGCTGGTTGGTGTTCAGCTCGCGGTTCGCCGCATAGTCGATGGCAAAGGTGTCCGCAGGGAAGCTGACGCCTTCCTTGGTGTTGTAGATCATCACCGTGGTGTCCTTGCCCTGCGCGTCGGTGATGGTCCACTGGCGCAGATCATAGGATTTCGGATCGAACATCATAGTGATCTTCGAATTGCCGAACACCGACTTGTCGGCAAGCTGGATGGTGGTGAGGTCGCTCTCTTCCTTGATCGATTTGACGCGGCCGCCCGAGAGGTCGATCTTGGTGTCGAGCAACAGCTTCAGCGGTGTCTTCGACAACGGATAGAGATCGGACGTTTTCAGCCGCTTGTTGAGGATGACCACCGACTTGCCGTCGGAAATCACCCGGAAATTCGACTTGCCGTCATAGTTGAAGCGAATCTTGCCTGGCCGCTCAAGGAAGAACTTGCCGCCGGTCTGCTGGTTGTTGGGGCCGAACTGGACGAACTCGCCGCTCATCGATTTGACCGAGGAGAAATGGTCGGCGATCTTTTGCGCCGTCGGCGGCACCGCCGCCTGCGCCGAGGCCAAGAGCTGGAACCCCGGCACGACGTTGATGGCCGCGGCGCCGGCAAGCATCAGGCCAAGGCCGAGCAACTGGCGACGGTTTGGAGCGAAATCGCTGATCGCGGAAAGATCGTTTTTCATGCCGGTCACTCTCGTGTGGTGTGTGTCTCGTTGCAGTCCGTGGACCCCCAGTTAGACTTAAGTTTGGCGGCCGGACAGCGCTCAGTCGCTGTAACGCGCCAAAAGGTTCAAGGTTGCCGCCGGGCCGTATCGGCTGATCAGAACTTGTCGTCCTCGGTCGGCACCAGGATTTCGCGTTTGCCGGCATGGTTGGCCGGGCCGACAATGCCTTCCTTCTCCATCTTCTCGATGATCGAGGCGGCGCGGTTGTAGCCGATGCCGAGCCGGCGCTGGATATAGCTGGTCGACGCCTTGCCGTCGCGCAGCACGACCGAGACCGCCTGGTCGTAGGGATCGTCGGAATCCTCGAAATTGCTGTTGCCGCCACCGCCAGCGCCGCCCTTGCCCGACGGCTCGTCATCGTCCTCGCCGTCATCCTCGGTGATGGCGTCGAGATATTCGGGCACGCCCTGCAGCTTCAGATGGGCGACGATCTTCTCGACCTCGTCGTCGGCGACGAACGGGCCGTGCACGCGCTGGATGCGGCCGCCGCCGGCCATGTACAGCATGTCGCCCATGCCGAGCAGCTGCTCGGCGCCCTGCTCGCCCAGAATGGTGCGGCTGTCGATCTTCGACGTCACCTGGAAGGAGATACGGGTCGGGAAATTGGCCTTGATGGTGCCGGTGATGACGTCGACCGACGGACGCTGCGTCGCCATGATGACATGGATGCCGGCCGCGCGCGCCATTTGTGCCAGGCGCTGCACCGCGCCTTCGATGTCCTTGCCGGCGACCATCATCAAATCGGCCATCTCGTCGATGATGACCACTATGTAGGGCATTGGCTCGAGATCGAGGTTCTCGGTCTCGTAGATCGCCTCGCCGGTCTGGCGGTCGAAGCCGGTCTGCACGGTGCGCGAGATTTTTTCGCCCTTCTTTTCAGCCAACTGCACGCGCGCGTTGAAGCCGTCGATGTTGCGCACGCCGACCTTGGACATCTTGCGGTAGCGGTCCTCCATCTCGCGCACGGTCCATTTCAACGCCACCACCGCCTTCTTCGGGTCGGTGACCACCGGCGTCAGAAGGTGCGGGATGCCATCATAGACCGAAAGTTCCAGCATCTTCGGGTCGATCATGATCAGCCGGCAGTCCTGCGGCGTCAGCTTGTAGAGCAGCGACAGGATCATGGTGTTGATGGCGACGGACTTGCCGGAGCCGGTGGTGCCGGCGACCAGCACATGCGGCATCTTGGCGATGTCGACGATCACCGCCTCGCCATTGATGGTCTTGCCCAGCGCCAGCGCCAGCTTGGACTTGGTCGTCTCGAAATCGCGGCTGGCCAGGATCTCCCGGAGATAGACGGTCTCGCGCTTGGCATTCGGCAATTCGATGCCGATGGCGTTGCGGCCGGGCACCACGGCGACCCGGCAGGCAATGGCGCTCATCGAGCGGGCGATGTCGTCGGACAGGCCGATGACGCGCGACGATTTGATGCCGGGCGCCGGCTCCAACTCATAGAGCGTGACCACCGGGCCGGGCCGTACCGCGATAATCTCGCCCTTGACGCCGAAATCCTCCAGAACGCCTTCGAGCAGGCGCGCATTCTGCTCCAGCGCGTCCTTGGACAGGCTGGCGTCGCGCACCACGTTCTTCGGCTCCGACAGGAAATGCAGCGACGGCATTTCGAATGTTTCCGAGCCGATCAGCGAGGTCTGCGCCTCGCGCTGGATGCGCGCGCCGGGAGCGGGACGCGGCGCAGGTGCGGCGACGCGGGTCGCCGCATCTGACCGGAAGTTTTGCACCTTGCCGTTCGGCGCGGCACGGCGCTGGACCGGCTCGTCGTCGAGTTCGACCTCCTCGTCGCCATTGTCGAAACCGGCATCGAGGACGTCGTCATCGTCCGGATCGACGGAAACGCTGCGGTCATTGACCATGGCGGCGAAGAATTCCGGCTCGACGCGGGCGCGGCCATCCGGGCTCATCCGCGCTTCGGCGAATTCCGCCGATTCGACCCGTTCGGCGGCGCGGCGCCATGCGGTGGAGCGCTGCTCCATCTCCGGCTCGAACTCGTCGCGCTCCTGCTGGCGGCGCACAGCCCGGCGATGCATCCAGGCGCGGAAAGACAGCCACCAGTGGGTAACGGCGCCGAGCGCCAGTATCCCCTCGTCGCCCTCGTCCTCGTCTTCGTCGAAGAGCAGGTCGTCCTCTCGGGGATCGGGCTCCGCGGTGCGCTCCATGACGGCAAAGCCGTTCTTGCGCGCAATCAGCGCCGAGCCATAGGCAAACAGCCACAGCGCCGGCGCAATGAGCACCATGGCAATGATGCTGGCAACGATGCCGGTCGGGTAGCCGCCAATGACCACGCCCGGAATATTGAGCACCATGTCGCCGAACACACCGCCGAGGCCGGTCGGCAACGGCCACGTCTTGGGCGGCACCACGCAGCCGGCCATCGCCGCCGCGAGCAGCGCGAAGCCGAACCACGCAAGGCCGCGCTTCGGCAGCCTGTCGACGCCGCGCGCCGAAAACAGGAGAAAGCCCCAGATCACCGCCGGCACCAGGGCGGCGACCGCGGCAAGGCCGAAGAACTGCATGGCGAGGTCGGAGAATACCGCGCCCGCATAACCCATGGCGTTGGTGACGATGTTGGCGGTGGCGTGCGAGAAGCTGGGATCGGCGACGTTCCAGGTCGCCAGCGCCGCGACGCCAAAGGCGACCAGCGCAAACAGGCCGGCGCCGACCAGCCGCCCGACCTGGCGCCGCGCGAATGCCTGGATGCCGTGCCCCGTATCGGTCAGCGCGAGCGGTGCTGAAGCCCCTGAACGCATGCTTCGTTCCCCGTCTGTCATGGACTGGCCGGGCGCATGACGCACTCCGGCAGATTCGGATGTCAGACTATCGGGGGGAAGGTTAAGGCCGCATTAACTATACGCACCCAGAGCCACGATCTTGCTCACTCACTGTAGGCAGTCTCAACAGTTCGGAACCAATCCGGTCTACGTCTCCCCGCCGGCGGCCATCACTAGAACGTGATTGCGCAGGGACCGAGGCCTGCCAGCACGGTTGCCAAAAAGAGAGGCCCGGAATGACCCGGGCCTCAAAGCGTGAACTCCTTTCGGGAGCGTCACGACGGGATGGGAGAATGCGGGGCGGCCGAGCCGCCCCGCAAGGCTTACGAGTGGTAGGCCGCTTCGCCATGCGAAGTCAGGTCGAGGCCTTCGCGCTCGGCGTCGGCTGTCGGACGCAGACCGATGATCAAGTCGACGACCTTGTAGAGGATTGCGCTGCCGATGCCCGACCACAGCAGGGTTACCAGGACGCCTTTGCCCTGCGCCAGGAGCTGCGTGGCCGTGCCGGCATAGCCGGCGGCGAAGTCGGCCGTCGAATAGTCGACGATGCCGGCGCCGCCGAGGGCGGGATTGACCAGAATGCCAGTGCCTAGCGCACCGATGATGCCACCGACGCAGTGGACGCCGAAGACATCGAGGCTGTCATCATAGTCGAACGTGTTCTTCACCACCGAGACGAAGAAGTAGCAGACGAAGGTGGCGACGATGCCAAGCACGATAGCGCCCATCGGGCCGGCAAAACCTGCAGCCGGCGTAATCGCGACGAGGCCGGTGACCGCGCCCGAAACAGCGCCGAGCATGGAGGCTTTGCCGCGCAGCAGCGATTCAAGCACGATCCAGGCCACTGCCGCCGCCGCCGTGGCGACGAAGGTGTTGATCATCGCCAGCACCGCATAGGCGTTCGCTTCGAGGTTCGAACCGGCGTTGAAGCCGAACCAGCCGACCCACAGCAATGAAGCGCCGACCATGGTCAGCGTCATCGAGTGCGGCGCCATGATGTCCTTCTTGTAGCCGATGCGCTTGCCGATCATCAGCGCGCCGACGAGACCGGCAATGCCCGCATTGATGTGAACGACCGTGCCGCCGGCGAAGTCGATGGCGCCGAAGCTGAAGATCAGGCCGGACGGGTCGGCATAGGCGCTCGGGCCGCCCCAGAACCAGACCATGTGCGCGATCGGGAAGTAGATTAACGTCACCCATAGGATAACGAAAAGGATCAAGGCGGAGAATTTGACGCGTTCGGCGAATGCGCCGACGATCAGGGCGGGCGTGATGCAGGCGAAGGTCATCTGGAAGACGACGAACACCAGTTCAGGAATGGCGACGCCCTTGCTGAAGGTTTCCGAAAGCGTCGATACGTTGACGCCGGAGAGAAACATCTTCGAAAGGCCGCCGACGAAGGCGTTGCCCGGGGTGAAGGCGAGGCTGTAGCCGTAGAAGACCCAGATGATCATGACCACGCTGGTGATGGTGAAGACCTGCATCAGCACCGACAGCATGTTCTTGGTACGAACCAGGCCGCCGTAGAAAAGCGCAAGGCCGGGAATGGTCATCAACAGCACCAGCACGGTGGAAATCATCATCCACGTGGTGTCGCCCTTGTCGACGGTAAAAGCCGGCGCTGCTGGCGCTGCCGCCGCGACGGCGGGAGCCGCCTCCTGCGCGAAGGCAGCAACCGTGCCCAATGCTCCGAGCGCTAAGGAGCCCAGCAGCGCGGAGCGCGCCACTGACTTCAAGGTGGAAGGTATATTCATTGAACTCTCCATTGGAATACGTGTTCGCCGCTCAAAGTGCGTCGGTGTCTGTTTCGCCGGTACGGATGCGCACCGCCTGATCGATGCCGAAGACGAAGATCTTGCCGTCGCCGATCTGGCCGGTCTTGGCCGCCGCCGTGATGGCTTCGACGGCCTTGTCGACCAGGTCTGTGCTGACCGCGACTTCGATCTTGATTTTCGGCAGGAAACTGACCGCGTATTCCGCCCCGCGATAGATTTCCGTGTGTCCCTTCTGACGCCCGTAGCCTTTGACTTCGGTGACGGTCAGGCCCTGGATGCCGACGGCGGTGAGTGCTTCGCGCACCTCGTCGAGCTTGAACGGCTTGATGATTGCCATCACGATTTTCATAAGGTTTCACCCTTTGCTGTTGCGGTCCCCCGCGTTTGCACACCTTCACCGATCCCAAAAAGCCCGGAGAGTGCCCAACAGGATTCAAGCTCCGTGCCAGTTGCCGAAGCAGGGTGTTAACTCATTGTAAATAAACGGATTGCTCGAGTCCCGGCGGCACGGTGCGCACTGTCAACGGACAGTCACTGATTAAAAAGTAGGCAATTTTTCGAAAATGCCTATTCGGCAGGCGGCCGTTTCAGCCGGATCAGGCCTTCCTGGGCAACCGAGGCGATCAGCGTGCCGTCGCGGGCAAACAGCGAGCCGCGGGTGAAGCCGCGCGACCCCTGCGTCGACGGGCTGTCCTGCGTGTATAGGATCCAGTCATCGAGCGGATGGCTGCGATGGAACCACATCGCATGGTCGAGGCTCGCCGCCTGGATGTCGCGGTCGAAAATGGCGCGGCCGTGCGCAAAGGTCGAGGTGTCGAGCAGCGTCATGTCGGAGAGGTAGGCAAGCACCGCCGCCTGGATGCCGCGGTCGGCCGGCACCGGGCCGGTGGTGCGGATCCAGATGTTCTGCTGCGGCTCCAGCTTTTCGCGGCTGGTGTAATGCTTCAGCATCACCGGCTTCATCTCGATCGGCCGGTCACGCTCCCAGTAGCGCTTGATGCCGTCCGGCACCGCCTCGCCGAACTTGCCCAGCAATTCGCGCTGCGACAACAGGCTGTCGGGCGGCGGCACGTCGCGCGGCATCGGCAGCTGATGCTCAAGGCCAACCTCGTCCTGCTGGAACGAGGCTTCCAGCGAAAAGATCGCCTGGCCGTGCTGGATCGCCACCACGCGCCGCGTGGTGAAGGAACCGCCATCGCGGATGCGGTCGACCTCGTAGACGATCGGCACCTTGGTGTCGCCGGGCCGCATGAAATAGCCGTGCAGCGAATGCACGTGGCGCTCGGGCTCGACGGTGCGCTGCGCGGCGACCAGCGCCTGGGCGATGGTCTGGCCGCCGAAAACGCGCTGCCAGTCGAGCTTGGGGCTGCGACCACGGTACAGATTGTGTTCCAGCTGCTCGAGGTCGAGAATGCTGAGAAGCTCGTCCATGGCCGCCGTCATGCTTCGTGACCTCGCCGTAAGATGCTATGGCGGTTTCCGACAGGAATGGCGGGCAGTCAAGGCCGGAATGCCCCAGTGGGCGGGGATGGTCGAGACTTCGAAAGGAATTGACATGGCGAACCGCAACACGGACGCAAAAACCCCGCTCGACGTGCTGGTCGCTGGCGCCGGCTATGTCGGCCTCGCCGCCGCCGTGTCGCTGAAACAGGCGCGGCCGGGCCTCGCCGTGGCGGGCGTTCAGGCTGCCCCCGCCGGCGGCTGGCAGAAGGACCGCCGCGCCTCGGCGATCGCCGCCGCCGCCTGCCGCATGCTCGACCAGCTCGGCGTCTGGCAGGAAATCGTCGGGCAATCGCAGGCGATCACCGAGATGATCGTCACCGATTCGCGCACCGCCGATCCGGTGCGTCCGGTGTTTCTCACCTTCGATGGCGAGGTCGCGCCGGGCGAACCGTTCGCCCACATGGTCACCAACAAGGACCTGAACGGCGCCTTGCGCCGCCGCGCGCAAAAGCTCGGCATCGACATCATCGAAGGTGTCGCGGTCGCATCGTTCGACGGCAATGGCGCCGGCATCACCGTGCATCTGGCCGACGGCGCGGCGATTAAGGCGCGGCTGCTGGTCGCCGCCGACGGCGTCAATTCCAAATTGCGCGACATGGCCGGCATCAAGACGGTGAAATGGGAATATGGCCAGTCCGGCATCGTCTGCACGGTGGCGCATGAGCGCCCGCACAATGGCCGCGCCGAAGAGCATTTTCTGCCGGCCGGCCCGTTTGCAACGCTGCCGCTCAAGCCCACCGAGGACGGCACCAACCGTTCGTCGCTGGTCTGGGTCGAACGTTCCGAGGATGCCGAGAAGCTGGTCTCGGGCGACGACCTCGTCTTCGAGCAGGAGCTTGAAATGCGCTTCGGCCTGAAGCTCGGCGAAATCCGCGTCACCGACAAGCCGCGCGCCTGGCCGCTCGGCCTGACCATCGCGCGCGCCTTCGTCGCCCCGCGCGTAGCACTTGCCGGCGACGCCGCGCACGGCATCCACCCGATCGCCGGCCAGGGCCTCAATCTCGGCTTCAAGGATGTGGCGGCCCTTGCCGAAGTGGTGGTCGAGGCCGATCGCTTGGGACAGGATATCGGCGCGCTCGACGTGCTCGAGCGCTACCAGCAATGGCGCCGCTTCGACACGGTGCAGATGGGCGTCACCACAGATGTGCTGAACCGGCTGTTTTCCAACGACATCGGCCCGCTGCGCCAGCTCCGCGACATAGGCCTCGGCCTTGTCGAACGGATGCCCAGGCTGAAGGAGTTCTTCATCCGCCAGGCGTCGGGGTTGTCCAACGGCACACCACGGCTGCTCAAGGGTGAGGCGATTTAGGCCGGGAATGAGTGCCGCTTTGTCATAGACGCGGCTCGGCTCCTGACATCAGCCGCGCAATGTTGGCGCGGTGGCGCACGATCACGTAGATGCCGCCGGCGATGACCAGCAACCGGTAGGGCAATGGTTGTCCCATGCCGCCGACGAGGGCGATCGCGGTGAGCGCCGCCAGCATCGAACTCAGGGACACAATTCGGGAAACTGCCAACACCACGGCAAATGCCGTCGCCGCGCCTAGGCCCACAGGCCAGGACATCGCCAACAAAACACCCAACCCCGTCGCAGCCGATTTGCCGCCGGTGAAATTCAGCCAGATCGAACGGCTATGCCCAAGC
The DNA here is from genome assembly GCF_040318435.1 of Mesorhizobium sp. M1143. NCBI lineage: Bacteria > Pseudomonadati > Pseudomonadota > Alphaproteobacteria > Hyphomicrobiales > Phyllobacteriaceae > Mesorhizobium > Mesorhizobium sp. M1143. Next base: position 11,714 of record NZ_JAMYMJ010000031.1, read on the forward strand.
AAAACAGCGAGTCCGGCCAGGCATACAATCCAAGGAGCCCAAACGGGCATATCAGATATTGCCGACGGCGGCGTTGCGGAGGACCAGAAACAAAACCAACGGGCAAAGATGACCGCTGCCGCCCCTTTCAGCACGTCCACCAGAAGCACCACCAATGCTGGCCATTTCCCGAGTGTGCGCAATACATTTGTCGCACCGGTGGACTTGGAGCCGTGCTCCCGGATATCGATGCCCTTAAGCAGTTTCCCCGCCAGATAGCCGGCAGGCGTAGAGCCGATAAGGTAAGCGGCAGCCGATCCTACCACGCTCGCTATCCAGAATGACATGCGCCCGGGCTGTTTCTCAGTTGACCTCAAACCCCAGCTTCTGCCGCAGTCGCAGCATGCGTTGGTCGGCGACCTTGAAACTCTGCTCGCCGCTCTTGGCAACACGATCCAGCATCTGCAGCAGATCTTCGCGCTCATGCGGATCGAGGCGCTCGCGCAGGAAGGGCGCCAGCTTGTCGATGACGATCGTCGTGTCGTCGATCTGCGCCGCGGCCCATTTGGCGTAGACGACGGCTTCATCGGTCTTCTTCTGGTTGTCCGCAATCTGCGAGATCACCTCGCGGATGACCGTTTCGCGCTTCGGCAGGATCGGGCCGTGCTCCGCTGCCAGTGCGGTGATCAGCGTTGCCGCCGCCACCACCGGATCGTCGATCGCCGTCAGCGGCGACAGCGCCGCCTGCTTGCGCAGCTTCTTGCGCCTTATGTTGCCCTGGACGCGGCCGACGACGTCGGCGACCTCGCGCGCGGCTTCGTTCATGGCCTTCATGCGATACCACCAGAACGCCCCGGCTCCCAGCACGCCGAGAATAGCAATCAGGAAAGGCATGTCGAATTCCCCCGAAAATTGCGGCGACGATAGGAGAACTCCGGCGTTGCTTCAACACGCAAGAATTGTATCTGATGAGAAAACAGAGCTGGCCCCCTAATCATCCAGACGCCGAGATCGGACGTCCTGGGTTCAGGTCGCTCGTCACGGGCACTAATGATGCAACCGCTTAGCGATAACGCCGACTTCGCGTCGAGCGCGGTGCCCATTATGACGATCCGTTCGGCCACTGCAATGCGGCTGTCGGCGCGGTGACGCCGGCCTGGGACGATCCGATGTTCCACCCGTTTCTCTACGGGTCGTGGCAAGGGGCGGAATACCGCGCCGGCTTCTACGGCCTTGCCGGCTGGCACAAGGAAGGCCATATGCTGCGCGCGCTGTTCGAGGGCGTGATGTTCGAGCATAGGCGCCACATCAATGTCCTGAAGGACGCCGGTGTCAGCTTCGACAAGGCGGTCCTGTCCGGCGGCGGCTCGCGCAGCGAGCACTGGCCGCAAATCTTCGCCGACGGGCTTGGGGTGCCGATCACCGTGCCTGAGGCGCGCGAGACCGGCGCGCTTGGCGCGGCAATCGGCGCCGGGGTCGCGGCCGGCCTGTTCGCCGACTATGAGGCCGGCGTCGACGCCATGACCCGGTCAAGCGCCGCCTACCGTCCGAACCCGGCCATGCAGGACCATTACAACAGGCGTTATCGCGCCTATTGCGGCCTTGCCGATACGCTGCGATCGTTCTGGGCCGAACACGCCGCAGAACCGAGTAGAACACCGCCGAGTAAACCACCGCAATGACCCAACGGCTCGATGGCGACTACGACTACATCATTGTCGGCGCAGGCACCGCCGGCTGCGTGCTGGCCAATCGCCTGAGCGAAAACCCGGCGACGCGCGTGCTGCTGCTCGAGGCCGGCGGCAGCGACAATTATCACTGGGTGCATATCCCGGTCGGCTATCTCTATTGCATCGGCAATCCGCGCACCGACTGGATGATGAAGACTGCCCCCGAAGCCGGCCTGAACGGCCGCTCGCTGGTCTATCCCCGCGGCAAGGTGCTGGGCGGCTGCACCTCGGTCAACGGCATGATCTACATGCGCGGCCAGGCGGCGGACTACGATGGCTGGCGGCAGATGGGCAATGTCGGCTGGGGCTGGGACGATGTGCTGCCCTACTTCCTCAAATCCGAGGACCATCATGGCGGCAAGACCGAGCTGCATGGCTCCCGCGGCGAATGGAAAGTGGCGCGGCAACGCCTGTCGTGGCCGATCCTGAACATCGTGCAGGAGGCGGCCAAGGAATTCGGCATCATGCCGCGCGAGGATTTTAACGACGGCGACAATGAGGGGTCCGGCTTCTTCGAAGTCAACCAGAGCAAGGGCGTGCGCTGGAACACAGCCAAGGCATTCTTGCGCCCGGCGCTGCGACGGCCGAACCTCAGGCTGGTCGTCAACGCGCATGTCGAGACGGTGTTGTTCGAGGGCAAGCGTGCTATCGGCGTTTGTTATCGCGTCGGCGGCCAAACCATCGAGGCAAAGGCCAGGAGCGAGGTGCTGCTGACCGCCGGCTCGATCAACACGCCGAAACTGCTGGAGCTTTCCGGGGTCGGCGAGCCGGATCGCCTCGCCGCGCTCGGCATCGATGTGGTTCACGCCAGCCCCGATGTCGGCGAGAACCTTCAGGACCATCTGCAGATCCGCACTGTCTACAAAGTGTCGTCGGCGCTGACGCTCAACACGCTAGCCAACAGCCTGAGCGGCAAGGCGAAGATCGCGCTGCAATATGCCTTTGGCCGCTCGGGACCGATGTCGATGGCGCCGAGCCAGTTCGGCATGTTCTCGAAATCCGATCCGTCGATGGCGACGCCGGACCTGGAGTACCACGTCCAGCCCTTGTCTACCGACCGGCTGGGCGACCCGCTGCACCCGTTCCCGGCAATCACCATGTCGGTCTGCAATCTGCGGCCCGAGAGCGTCGGCTCGGTGCATACCACGACGCGCGAGCTGGCCGTGCAGCCGGAGATCCGGCTGAACTACCTCTCTACGGCGCGCGACCGCGAGATCGCGCTGCGTTCGGTGCGCCAGGCGCGCAGCATCATGACCGCCAAGGCTCTTGCCGGCTTCCATCCGGAAGAAATCCTGCCTGGTCTCGCCCACCAGTCGGACGAGGACCTGCTGCACCAGATCGGCTCGATCGCGACGACCATCTTCCACCCGGTCGGCACCTGTAGGATGGGTGTCGACGGCCGCGCCGTCGTCAGCCCGGACCTGCGCGTGACCGGTGTCGAGGGCCTGCGCGTCGTCGACGCCTCGATCATGCCGCGCATCGTCTCCGGCAACACCGCCTCGCCAGTGGTGATGATCGCCGAGAAGGCGGCGGATATGATCCGCCGGCCTGCATGACCTCGCCGCTGCTGCCTTACGACCCCGGCACGTCGTAGATCGCCCTGACTTCGACGGTGCCGATTTCGGCCAGCGGAATTTTGCCGGCGATCTCCAGCGCCTGTTCGAGAGTGTCGGCTTCGATCATGACGAAACCAAGCAACTGCTCCTTGGTTTCGGCAAACGGACCGTCAGTGATCAGCCGCTTGCCTTGGCGCCGCCGCACCGTCTTCGACGTCTTCACCGATTGCAGCGCCTGCGCGATGATCAGCTTGCCTTGCTGGTCCAATGATCGGTCATAGGCCATCGAATCGGCGTCGAGCTTGGCCAGACGCTCCGGCGTCATGGCATGGAGGTCCTTTTCCTCGCCGTAGACCAGACAGACATATTTCATTTCCAGCTCCCTTGCTGTGACGAAGCATATGCGATCACGGCGCCGGCGGCATCCCTGCCGGCAGCAGCGTGGTCGAGCACGCAGACCGCAATGCCGATCACAGCGACCGCAGCAAGCAGCCGGCCGAAGCCGGAAGGTCGCGAGCAGTCGATCTCGTGTAGACGCGCGCTTTTGTCGGCGTCGTTCCAATGGGCAGAAAACAGATTGTTCATCTTGGATCTCCATCCGCCACGAGAATCCGTGGACGCTCGCAGGACGGCCGGCGCCGATGCAAGTCGACATTTTTGCACGCACATTTTTCAGAAAAAATTTGCAGGGCACGCCGGCGTCGCATCCGGCCGAAACAGCGCGGTGGTCTTCCCCTGCCGCCGCGCTATAGTTGGAGGGAACGCCGCGTGGCCGGCGCTGTCGCTGTAATCAAGGAGAATTTTATGGACCGCACCGCAAACGCCGTCTGGAAAGGCAATCTGAAGGAAGGCAAGGGCACGCTCGACAGCCAGAGCGGCACCTTGAAGGGCACGCCCTATTCGTTCAAGGCTCGCTTCGAGGACGAGAGCGGCAAATCCGGCACCAATCCCGAAGAGTTGATCGCGGCGGCACACGCCGGCTGCTACGCCATGCAGCTGTCGCATTTCCTGGCCGAGAACGGCACGCCCGCCACTGAACTCGACGCCAAGGCGGTGGTGACGCTGGTCCCCGGCACCGGCATCACCGGCAGCGCCATCACCCTGATCGGCAAGGTACCGGGCATCGATGCGGCGAAGTTCAAGGAATTGGCCGAGAAGGCCAAGGCCGAATGCCCGGTTTCGAAGGCGCTCGGCGCCATCAAAGTATCGCTCGACGCGAAGCTGGGGTGAAACGAAGGGATTCGAAGTGAGAAACGCCGGCTTAACGCCGGCGTTTGCATTTTCAGAGGCCAGCGATCCGTCGCGCCAACGCTCCGGTGATAGTTAAGCCCCCAGCGCATCAAGCCGGGCGCGAAGCGCTGCGACTTCCTGCTCCAGCGATTCAATCCTTGCTTCCAGGTCAGAGGCCGGCAGGACCGGCGAACTCCGTTGTGCAGAGAGGGCAGCAACGTCCACGGGGCCGGCGAGCAGATGCACAAAACGGTCCTCGCGCTGCCCCGGCCCGCGCGGTATTTCCTGGATAAGCGGCGGTCGGCGGCCGATCAGCATGTCGAGTTCAGCGCGCAGGTCTTCGATCGACGAAACCCGCGCCATGCGCTCAGCTCGCGCCAGCAGCTCATGCACCGTCTGCGGACCGCGCAGCAAAAGCAGGCCGATCACCGCGGTCTGCGGCCTCGTCAGCGAGAAGCGCTGCGCCATCTGATGCTCATAGCGCTCGACGCGCGAGCCGAACATCTGCCGCACCAGCCCCTTCTGCTCGAGCAACTTCAGCGTCCGATGCACCTCTGTCGGCTCGAGCGCCATGACAGGCTCGCGCGCCGTCTTCTGGTTGGCGGCTGCAAGTGCTGCATTCAGCGTCAGCGGATAGACATCCGGCGTCAGCTCCTTCTTCTCGATCAGGCAGCCGAGCACACGGGCTTCGACGGGATTGAGGATTGGAAGCTCTTCGCTCATTGGGTTGAGTATCCTTTCTAGCGCCGGCGAGACAGCGCCCACCTCTCTGTCCTACCGGATATCTCCCCACGCGGGGGGAGATCGGCAGCTTCGCCGACAGCGCGCCATCCTTCAACCTTGGAGATTGGCGAAAGCCGCGATGACGGCCAGTCTCCCCACCCGTGGGGGAGATGTCCGGCAGGACAGAGGGGCGCGCGAAGGATCGCCGCGTTCGAGATTGCCGCGAGCGAACTCGCCTCAACTAAACCCGCCGCTCCACCATCATCTTCTTGATCTCGGCAATCGCCTTGGCCGGGTTGAGCCCCTTCGGGCAGGTCTGGGCGCAGTTCATGATGGTGTGGCAGCGGTAGAGCCGGAACGGGTCTTCGAGATCGTCGAGCCGTTCGCCCGTGGCTTCGTCGCGGCTGTCGATCAGCCAGCGATAGGCCTGCAGCAACGTCGCCGGGCCGAGATAGCGGTCGCCGTTCCACCAATAGCTCGGGCACGAGGTCGAGCAGCAGGCGCACAGGATGCACTCGTAGAGCCCGTCGAGCTTTTCGCGATCCTCATGGCTCTGCAGCCATTCCTTGGCCGGCTCTGGCGACACTGTCTTCAGCCATGGCTGGATCGAGGCGTGCTGGGCGTAGAAATTGGTGAGGTCGGGCACCAGATCCTTGACCACCTGCATATGCGGCAGCGGGTAGACCTTGACGGCGCCGGAAATGTCGTCGCAGCCCTTGGTGCAGGCCAGCGTGTTGGAGCCATCGATGTTCATGGCGCAGGAGCCGCAAATGCCTTCGCGGCATGAGCGGCGCAAGGCAAGCGTCGGATCGATCTTGTTCTTGATCCAGAGCAGCGCATCGAGCACCATCGGCCCACAATCGTCCATGTCGACGAAATAGGTGTCGATGCGCGGGTTCTCGTCATCGTCGGGCGACCAGCGGTAGATGCGGTATTCCCGCAGGTTGGTGGCGCCCTCCGGCTTCGGCCAGGTCTTGCCCGGCTGCACCTTGGAGTTCTTGGGAAGCGTGAGTTCGACCATTACCTCAGGTCCTTTCGGATGACGAGCTTCGGCACCATGGTCAGTACACCCTGGCCTTGGGCGCGATCTTGGCGAGGCTGATGCCGCCGTCCTTTTCCGCCACCAACGGTTCGGTGTGCACCGGACGATAGCTGAGGCTCACCTGGCCGTCCTCGCTTAGCCGGGCCAGCGTATGCTTGCGCCAGATAGTGTCGTCGCGGGCCGAGAAATCTTCGCGCGCATGCGCGCCGCGGCTCTCCTTGCGCGCCTCGGCGCCGTAGACCGTGGTGATGGCGTTGGCCATCAGATTTTCCAGCTCCAGCGTCTCGACCAGATCGGAATTCCAGATCGTCGAACGGTCGGAGACTTTCAGGTCCTTGAGCTCGGTCCATATCTGCGAAATGCGCTTGCAGCCGTTTTCGAGTGACTCCTGTGTGCGGAACACGGCCGCGTCTTCCTGCATCGCCTTCTGCATTTTCTCACGCAGAACGGCGGTTGGCGTCGACCCATTGGCGTGGCGCAGCCGGTCGAAGCGATCCATGATCTTTTCGACCGAGGCTTCGTTGGGCGAAGGGATCGCCGAATTACGGTCGATGACCTGGCCGGCGCGGATTGCGGCGGCGCGGCCGAACACCACCAGATCGATCAACGAGTTCGAGCCCAGCCGGTTGGCGCCGTGCACGGAGGCACAGCCGGCCTCGCCGACCGCCATCAGCCCGGGTGACACCCGGTCAGGATTCTCGACCGTCGGGTTCAGCACCTCGCCCCAGTAATTGGTCGGCACGCCGCCCATATTGTAGTGCACCGTCGGCAGCACCGGGATCGGCTCCTTGGTCAGGTCGACGCCGGCGAAAATCCTGGCCGATTCCGAAATGCCCGGCAGCCGCTCATGCAGCACGGCCGGATCGAGATGATCGAGATGCAGGAAAATATGGTCCTTGTTCTTGCCGACCCCGCGGCCTTCGCGGATCTCCAGCGTCATGCAACGCGAGACGACGTCGCGCGAGGCCAGGTCCTTGGCCGACGGCGCGTAGCGTTCCATGAAGCGCTCGCCCTCGGAATTGACGAGATAGCCGCCCTCGCCGCGCGCGCCTTCGGTGATCAGGCAGCCGGCGCCATAGATGCCGGTCGGATGAAACTGCACGAACTCCATATCCTGCAGCGGGAAGCCGGCCCGTGCCGCCATGCCGCCGCCGTCGCCTGTACAGGTGTGCGCCGACGTCGCCGAGAAATAGGCGCGGCCATATCCGCCGGTCGCCAGCACCACCATCTTGGCGGAGAAGCGATGGATGGTGCCGTCGTCGAGGTTCCAGGCGACGACGCCGGTGCAGGTGCCGTCCGGTTCCATGATCAGGTCGAGCGCAAAATACTCGATGAAGAACTGTGCATTGTTCTTCAGCGACTGGCCGTAGAGCGTGTGCAGGATGGCGTGACCGGTGCGGTCGGCGGCAGCACAGGTGCGCTGCACCGGCGGGCCGTCGCCATAATTCATCATGTGTCCGCCGAACGGCCGCTGGTAGATCTTGCCCTCTTCGGTGCGCGAGAACGGCACGCCGTAATGCTCGAGCTCGTAGACCGCCGCCGGTGCCTCGCGCACCAGATATTCCATGGCGTCGACGTCGCCCAGCCAGTCCGAACCCTTGACGGTGTCGTACATGTGCCACTGCCAGGAGTCCGGACCCATGTTGGACAGCGACGCGGCAATGCCGCCTTGTGCCGCCACCGTGTGCGAGCGGGTCGGGAACACTTTGGTGATGCAGGCCGTGCGCAGGCCCTGCTCGGCCATGCCGAGCGTGGCGCGCAGGCCGGCGCCGCCGGCGCCGACGACCACCACGTCGAACTTGTGGTCGACAAAGGTATAGCCGGTGGCCGATTTCGCGTCCTTGGACAAATCAGCCTCCGAATGCCAGTTTGAGCAGGGCGAAGATCGAGGCGACGCCGACCGCTATGGTGAAAAACGTGCTGAGTGCGATCAGCGCCAGCTTCATGCCTTCGGCATGCACGTAATCCTCGATAATGACCTGCATGCCGACACGCATATGGGTGAGACCGGAAACGAGCACCAGCGCCAACACCAGCGCCACGAACGGACTGGCGAGCGCCGCCCGCACCTCGGCGAAGCCGGCGCCATTGAGCGCGATCAGGAACCCGACGAAGAACAGTATCAGCGGGATGTTGGCAATGGCCGTCAGCCGCTGTCGCCAGAAATGCCCGGTGCCTTCGCGGGCCGAGCCCAGACCGCGGACCTTGGCCAGCGGCGTGCGCATATCGTTGTTGTTCGTGCCGCTCATCACAAGGTTCCCCGCGCCATGTAGCCGGCGACCCAGATCAGCAGCGTGAGCAGGATGGAACCGGCGAGCGTCGCCCAGGCGATCTTCGATGCCGTGTGTTTCTCCAGCCCGGCGCCGGTGTCCCAGACGAGATGGCGCACGCCGCCCAGCATGTGGTGCATCAGCGCCCAGGTGTAGCCGAACAGGATGAGCCGGCCGAGCCAGGTGCCGAAGGCCCAGTTGATCCAATCGAAAGCGCCTTGCGAACTCGCCGCCGCCATCAGCCACGCGGCGACCAGCAGCGTGCCGAAATACAGCGCCCCGCCAGTGATGCGGTGAATGATCGACATCGTCATGGTGATCGGTGGGCGGTAAATCGTCAGGTGCGGCGAGAGCGGCCGTTCACGTCTGGCGGTTCGGGTGGCTGGTGATTTGCTCATGGCTGCCCCAGTTCGATGTCCGGAGCCGCGGTGGAAAGCGGCACTTACCGCCTCGATATATGACTTCAGACAGCCGGTTTCTAATGCTCTTTTTGCACCGCGTCAAAGCCGGAAAATCGTTTTGAAAACGTCATTTAGTCTGACAAAAGGCTGCTGTTTCGCTTCAATCGATTTGGCCACCGTCGAAAGCCAGCGCACCGTTCGCTGCAGTGCGGCATTTCCTTTGCAATCGACGCCAGGCTATCGTTTGCAGGTCTGTGGTGTCGAGCCCCTCTTCATCACCAGCGCCTCGCGCGCGTCGATCACGATTGCGTCATGCGACGCAGCTTCCTGGTAGCGGCTGGACTGGTTGGCGGGTGATGCGGCAAACTCCTCGGTCGTGCCATCGGGCCTGACAACGCGCAACGCCGTGCCGAGGTTCTGGATGGTGATCATGCCGCCATTGCCGCATCTGTAAGTTGCCGTGCCGACAGCAGACCGCGGCGCGGTAAGGTCGGTGACGATCTTGGCTGAAGGTGCGGCAGGCGCTGTCGGAGCCGTTGCGGAAGCCGGGGGCGCCACAGGTGCGGCGGACTGCTGAGCCGGCACGGGCGCGACAGTGGGTGGTACGGTATTCACCGCCGTCGGCGCGCCGTTCTGCGGCACGCAGGCTGCGGCAGTCAGCAAGGGGATCGACAACAGCGTCACCCGAAACGTCCGGCGTAACGCCATATGCTGTCCTCCTGCGCGGCTAACTAGCCGCGATGTTCCACCAAGATCAAGCTCACCCGACGTCAGCGTAGTTGTGTGCGTCGCGGCCGATGGTGCGGGCAAGCATGGCCGAATGATGACGCCCGGGTTTCCATCCCGTCGGATATTAACCATGTTTGGCGAGAGATCGCCGCCGGATGCGCCTGCCCTCTTAACAAAGGTTAAGAAAAGGTTAATTTCCGATTCGATCGGGTCCACAGCAGAGAGGACACCATGCTTTCGAATTCAGGAAGAGCGCGCCTTGCGGCGCTTGTGCTGGCGACAGCCAGTCTCGGCTTCGCCGCCCCGGCAATGGCCTGGTCGCGCCATCATGACCGCGTCTATGCCGATTCCCTAGGCAATCTCGTCATCGACAGCGCCGCCGGCTACAAGCGCATCATTGTCGGCCAAGGCAGGCTGGCCAAGAAATTGTCCGACTACACCAGCGCCGGGCAGCCGGAAGCGGAACCGGAAGTCCTTTATGAAGACGAGGCGGATCACATCTCCAGGCGTGGCTGCTACCAGCCGCCGGTGTTCGTGAAGGGCCGCTCCTATATGTACGGCCTCTCCGATGGCGAAATGCCCAACCTCAGCCCTTGCCGCTGATGATCCGGCACGGCCGAGAGGCCGTTTAAGCGAGACGCTAACCGACGCTGCCTGTATCCGGGATGAACACCGTTTCCGCCCGCTCATAGGACAATCGCACGCTGTCGCGGCCGTTCTTCTTGGCCTTGTAGAGCGCTTCGTCGGCGCGCCGCATCAGCGGCTCCAGCCCTTCGTCGCCGGTGCGCGCTGCGACGCCGAAGCTCGCGGTCACCCTGGTGCCCGGCGGCAACCCGTCGACACTGCCGGCCGAATAGTGCGTGCGCACGGCTTCGGCAAACAGCCGCGCCGTGGCAAGATCGCTCAGCGACAGAAGCACAGCGAACTCCTCGCCGCCGATGCGGCCGGCAACCGCACGCGTGCCGGCGGCCGCGCGAAGCTTGGCGGCGAAGTCGGCGATCACCTGGTCGCCCGCGGCATGTCCGTATTTGTCGTTGAGCGCCTTGAAGTGATCGAGATCGGCCAGCACCAGCGCGACCGGCACCTTGGTAACAGCGCAATGCTGCAGCACCAGCAAGGCGCGCTCCTCGAAACCCCTGCGGTTGAGCAGGCCAGACAGCGGATCGGTGTGCGTCTCGGTCTTCAGCGCCTTCATCACGTCGAGCGCAGCTGCCGAGAACAGGCAGAGCGCGATCAGCAACGACAGCAGCGCGTGCGTCAAAAGCGCCGTCGTCCAGTAGGACGAGCCATAAAACCCGTCATAGCTGGTGAACGGCCCGTGCGAGATGACGACGAGCAGCGTGCGGCCGATGAAGTTCAGCCCGGACAGCAGCGACAACACGAACAGGATTTTTTCCGTCGGGCCGTTCTTGCGCACGGCGCGCAGCTCGGCAGCGACCAGCAGGCTGAGGCCGCCAAAGCCGAAATTGATCGACAGGATGCGCCAAGTCAAGTCCGGCTGGACGAACAGGAACCAGCAGAATGCCACCATCCCGCCACCCGCCAGAATGCCGATCGCGATATAGGGCACGCGCCTGCCGTAGCGTGAGATGATCGCACCGACGAGGCAACAGGCGGCGAGCGTGAAGCAGAGGTTGGAGACCAGCTTGGTCAGCACCATGCCGCCGGGCAGCGTGAAATACTGCAGCAGGAAGCCGGGCGCGGACACGCAATAGCTCGTGCCGAGCACAGCCAGATAGGGCCGGTGGCGCTGATAGAACCACAGCACGAGGAACGCCGCGCCGAGCGCCAGCGCGATCGTCGGATTGAGCAGCGCTATGAACAGGCCGGTGTCCAAAGGACGGTGACTTCCCCGCTTGACGTCAGGGAAGACCTTAGAGCGCAAGCCCCAACAAGCGGTTAAGCCGGGACGAATATGCAAGTCGCCACTCATGAAGCTGGTGCACGGAACCGGGACCTGAGGCCGGCGTTTCCTGACAGCAATCAAGGAGAAGTTGTTCATGGCCGACACGATCACGCTGACCGATCACGAAGCAATTCGCTCATGGGCCGCAGGGCGCGCCGGATTTCCGGCGATCGTCGATGTATCGCCCGAAACCGGAACGCAGCCGTTGCTGAGGCTCGTCTTCGGCCAGCACGCCTATCAGGACCAGGATCAGCCTGAACGCCCGGTCAACGCAGGCGGCTACGAGCTGGTCGAATGGGACGAGTGGTTCAAGATCTTCGACGAGCGCGAACTGGCGCTGGTGGTCGCGACCGACGAACCCGGCAGCCGGGAGGAATTTCATGAAATCATCCGGCGTGCCGGCTAGGGCATATACCCCAAGGGTCTTAGAGCGGCGCGCTGTAAACAAAACCCCGAACGGTTTTGCCGTTCGGGGTTTTGCATACGCTCAGATCAGGCTTGAACCAGTCTGCGCTATTTCCAGTCGCGGATGTCGACGAAATGGCCGGCGATCGCCGCCGCCGCCGCCATGGCCGGCGACACCAGATGGGTGCGGCCCTTGAAGCCCTGCCGGCCTTCGAAATTGCGGTTCGAGGTCGAGGCGCAGCGCTCATGCGGCTTCAGCCGGTCGTCGTTCATGGCCAGGCACATCGAGCAGCCCGGCTCGCGCCAGTCGAAACCGGCGGCAATGAAGATCTTGTCGAGACCCTCGGCCTCCGCCTGTTCCTTGACCAGACCGGAGCCCGGCACGATCATCGCATCGACATGCGCACTCACCGTCTTGCCTTCGACCACCTTGGCCACCGCACGCAGATCCTCGATGCGGCCATTGGTGCAGGAGCCGATGAAGACGCGGTCGAGCGTGATGTCGGTGATCTTCGTGCCCGGCGTCAGCCCCATATAGTCGAGCGCGCGGATCTTTGACGTCCGCTTGTTCTCGTCCGTGATCTCTTCCGGATCGGGAACGACGCCCTGCACCGAAACGACGTCCTCGGGCGAGGAACCCCAGGAGACGATCGGCGGCAGCTTGGCCGCGTCGAGCACGATCACCTTGTCGAAATGCGCGCCCTCGTCGGACTGCAGCGTCTTCCAGTATTCGAGCGCGGCGTCCCACGACGCGCCCTTCGGCGCGCGCGGCTTGTCTTTGACATAGGCGAAGGTGGTTTCGTCGGCCGCGATCAGGCCGGCGCGCGCGCCGCCCTCGATCGACATGTTGCAGATCGTCATGCGGCCTTCCATCGACAGCGCGCGGATCGCCTCGCCGGCATATTCGATGACATAGCCGGTGCCGCCGGCAGTGCCGATCTCGCCGATGATGGCGAGGATAATGTCCTTGGCGGTGACGCCTTCCGGCAGCACGCCGTCGACGCGCACCAGCATGTTCTTGGCCTTGCGCTGGATCAGCGTCTGGGTCGCCAGCACATGCTCGACCTCGGAGGTGCCGATGCCATGTGCCAATGCGCCGAAGGCGCCATGCGTCGAGGTGTGGCTGTCGCCGCAGACGATCGTCATGCCAGGCAGCGTGAAGCCCTGCTCCGGCCCGATGATGTGGACGATGCCCTGGCGGATATCGTTTTCGGAGTAATATTCGACGCCGAAATCCCTAGCGTTCTTGGCCAAGGCCTCGACCTGGATGCGGCTTTCCTCGTTCTTGATGCCGAATTTGCGCTCCGGCGAGGTCGAGACATTATGATCGACCACGGCCAGCGTCTTTTCCGGATGCCGGACTTTTCTGCCGGTCATGCGCAGACCTTCGAAGGCCTGCGGGCTGGTCACTTCATGGACGAGATGGCGGTCGATGTAGAGCAGGCAGGTGCCATCGTCCTGGCGGTCGACGACGTGGTCGTCGAATATCTTGTCGTAGAGGGTGCGCGGTGCGCTCATGTGCGTAAATCCGTCGATTTGCAAAAAAGGGGAGGGGCAGACGCGCCGAAGCCTTCGGCCCGGCGAAAGCGGCTTAGCTAAGTCGGCTGGTGAGCGCGCCGGAAATGCGCGAAGAGAAACGCGACGGCAGGCGTTTTCTGTCCTGCAGCACGAAACCCTTATAGGCCGGATCGCCAAAAAGCTCTTCCATGGCGTGGCTCATACCAATGTTTTCGGTTTTCGGCAATTGCGGCGTGTTTTCGCTTCTCCCCTTGTGAGAAGGCGAAGAGGGCGGCGCTCAAAGCACCTCGAACACAAAAGTCTTCACCAGCGCGTCCGGCTCGGCGATCGCATAGCAGCGGAACCATGGGCTTTGCTCGGCCGGCCGCCATTTCCCGGCCCGCTCCAGCCCGTCGAACACGGCCTGGAAGCCGCCGCTGTCAAACACCTGGTCGCGCACGGTGAAGATGGCGTGGCCGCCTTTTCTGGTGATGCGGACAAGCTCGTGCAGGCCGGACGCCGGCGCATGGCTGATGGTGAACACGCCAGTCGAGAAGAAGGCGCGGAAATGCCCGTCTGGCCAGGGCAGCGGCCCGCCGAGCATTGCCTGCTTCAGATCGCCATAGGCATTGCGGCTGCCGGCGATCTTCAGCATGTCGTCGGAGAGGTCGAGCCCGGCAATGTCGTGATAACCCAGCGCCTTCAATGACGGGCCCGACAGGCCGGTGCCGCAGCCGGCGTCGAGCAGCGGTCCTTCACCCACCTTCACATGGCGCGCCACCCAGGCGGTGATCAGGAACGGCAGCAGATAGCCTAGCGAAGCGGTTTCGCTGTCATAGGTCGCGGCCCAGTCCGCATAGGCCTTGGCCAGCCCTTCCGGCGTGTCGGCCGAATAGACGGTGCCCAGCGCCGCATTGGCCTTGTCGATCGTCATCGCCTGCATCCTCCGGAATCCTGTCCTCCGCCATCGTAGCCGTGCCCGCGTCGGACTTCTATTCCTGCTGCGCCCGCCGCAGTCGTTGCTCCAGCCCCCGCAGTGCCAGCGACAGGCTGACAGTGAGGATGAGATAGATATAGGCGACGATCGAATAGGTCTCGAAGAAGCGGAACGAGCCGGCGGCGTAGATCTTGCCCATCTGCGTGATGTCGGCGACGCCGAGCACCGAGACCAGCGAGGAATCCTTGACCATGGCGACGAAGTCATTGCCGAGCGGCGGCAGGATGGTGCGGATCGCCTGTGGGAACACGATCAGCCGGAAGCGCTGCGTGCGCGTCAGCCCGAGCGCCTTGGCAGCCTCGATCTGGCCTTTCTCGACTGACTGGATGCCGGCGCGGAAGACCTCGGAGATGAAGGCGGAATAACCGATGGTCAGCGCCATGATCGCACGCCACAACAGCGACACGTCGCGCACCAAAAGCTCGCCGAGATAGCCGGCGTTTTGCAGCGGCGCGGTCAGCGCATTCCACGCAGCCACGAAGGCCGGCGCGCCGGCGAAGGCGATCCAGAACAACAGCACCAGGATCGGCACGCCGCGGATGATCTCGACATAGAAACGAGCGATCTGCTTGAGCCAACGCGACCCCGACAGCCCCATCAGCGCAATGCCGAGCCCGACGGCGGAAGCCAGCGCGAAGGCGACCACGGTGACAAGAATGGTGATGCCGATGCCTTTGGCGACGGTGGCAAAAACCTGGGCGTAGAGATCGCTGGCGGCAATGGAGAGCGCAGCGACGACGGCGAGCGCGATCGCGGCGGCAAGCCACCAGGGGAAATCGGATTTGAGAGTCGAAGCGGGGGGCGTGGCCATCAGGGCGCTTCACCCTCCCCCTTGTGGGGAGGGTCGGCGAACAAGCTTTGCATCGCAAAGCTGGTGAGCCGGGGTGGGGGTCGTGACAAAGCGCCGGCGCTGGCACCCCCACCCCGCTCCGCTTCGCGGATCGACCCTCCCCACAAGGGGGAGGGTAAGGAGTCGGACATCACTGCCCCATCTTGTAGTCGAGAAACCACTTCTTGTTCAGCGCCTCGATCGTGCCGTCGGCCTTCAGCGCCGCGATCGCCGCGTTGACCGGCTTCACCAGGTCCGAGCCCTTCGGGAAGATGAAGCCAAAATCCTCGGTGCCGAGCGGGCCGCCGATCAGCTTGAGCTTGCCGCCGGAGGCATCGACATAGCCTTTGCCGGCGGTGCCGTCGGTCAGGACGACATCGACGTCGCCGGATTTCAGTGCCTGCACCGAAGCGCCGAAGGTCTCGAACTGCTTGATGCGCGGGTTCTGCTCATTGCCGTCGAGCACGCTGTAGACGGCGGTGTAGAACGGCGTCGTTCCGGCCTGCGCGCCGATCAACCCGTCCTTGAAGGCGGCGAAGGTCTTGGCGTCGGTGAAGCGGCTTTCATCGGCGCGCACCAGCATGAACTGCTCCGAACGCATATAGGGGTCGGAGAAATCGACCTTCTCCTTTCGGTCGTCCTTGATGGTGATGCCGGTCATGCCAATGTTGTACTGGTTGTCGGAAACCGCCTGGATCATCGCGTCCCAGGAGGTGTTCTGGTACTCCACCTTGAAGTTCAGCCGCTTGGCGATTTCGTCCATCGCGTCATACTCCCAGCCGATCTGCTTGCCGGTCTTGGCGTCGATGAACTGCAGCGGCGGATAGGCGTTTTCCGTCACCACCACGACCTTCTTGCCGCCGAGATCGGGCAGTGCATCGGCCGCCCATGCAACGACGGGCGCGAGGAAACAGGCCGCGAGGGCGGCCAGCAGCAGCTTCGATTTGGTCATGACACGCTCCAGGATGAGAAGCCCGCTTGCAGCCGGGCTCGCATGAAAATCCAGGCGCGACTTTAGCCGTCCGCAGACGGCTTGCAAGCCGGTCCGGTGCTCAGCGTCCGGTGAAAGCGGATTCCAATGCCTTCAACCAACGCGGTTTTAGAACGCCCCGTGGTCGGAATTTATTCCGTGATTGCGCCGCCGGCAAACCAGGCCCCTCCTGGACACGGGAACCCGTCAGATGACGGATCAGGATGGTGACGTAGCCTCACGCAGCTTGGCGACAAATCCGGTCAAGGTCCGGTGCAGCGACTTCAGCTCCTCGACTTCCAGCGGCATGGCGCAGGCAAGGCCTGCGGATACGTCCTTGATGCGGGCGCGCAGCGCCTGGCCCTTGGCAGTCGGTTCGACCAGCACGCGGCGCTCGTCGGCCGGATCGCGACGGCGGGTGACGAGACCAGCCGCTTCCATCCGCTTGAGCAGAGGCGTCAATGTCGCCGAATCCAGCCCCAGCGCCTCGCCGAGTTCGCCGACCGTGCTCGGCGCATGCTGCCACAGCGCCAGCATCGCCAAATATTGCGGATAGGTCAGGCCGAGCGGGTCAAGCAGCGGCCGATAGAGCTTGGTCATCAGCCCGCTCGCCGAATAGAGCGCGAAGCAGAGCTGCTGGTCGAGGCGCGGAACGGCGATCCTCCCGCCGGTGTCCGCCGGGACTTCGCTGGCCCTGGTTTCGGTCTTCGTCGTCATGCTGCCTTTGCCGGAAGCGCCACGGTCGAAAGCGCCACCTCGATATTGCCTTTGATCGCATTGGAATAGGGGCAAATCTGATGCGCTGCCGATACAAGCGCTTCCGCCGCCGCCTGATCAAGGCCTTTGGTCTCCGCGGCCAGTGCGACACCAAGTTTGAAGCCTTCACCATTGGGAAGCAGGCTGACGGTGGCGCTCACCGCCGCATCGTCCAGCGGCAGCTTCTGCTTGCGCGCGACGAAGCGGATGGCGCTTTCGAAGCAGGCGGCATAGCCGACCGCGAACAGCTGCTCGGGATTGGTGGCGCCACCCTGTCCGCCGAGCTCCTTCGGCAAAGCGAGGTCGACCTTCAGCAGGCCGTCGCTGGTCTCGCCGTGGCCGGCGCGGCCGCCGGTGACGCGAGCCTGTGTGGTGTAGAGTGCCATGTCAGTTCTCCATTTGCTTTGTATACGATCATTTAGTGTACAAGATAATTCGAGTCAACAGCCGTGGCGCAACTCTCGGCCGGCAATCGTTCACAGTCTGGTGAAACGAAAAAAGGCGGCCGAAGCCGCCTTTTCAAAATCCTTGGTCGAGATCTTATTCGGCCGGGGTCGCTTCCGCGGCCTTTGCAGCCTCGTCGGCGGCCTTGGCGGCTTCGTCGGCGGCCTTCTTCTCGGCGGCTTCCTGCGCGGCCTTCTCGGCTGCCAGCGCCTGCACGGCGGCGATCTTCTCGGCCTCGATGCGTGCCTTCTCAGCGTTCAGCGCGTCGCGCTCCTCATCGTTCAGCTTGCGGGCGCGCACGCCGGTGTTTTCCGAAATACGGGCCGACTTGCCGCGACGGTCGCGCAAATAATAGAGCTTGGCGCGGCGCACCTTGCCGCGGCGCACGATCTCGACGCCTTCGACCATCGGCGAGTAGACCGGGAAAACGCGCTCGACGCCTTCGCCGTAGGAGATCTTGCGGACGGTGAAATTTTCCTGGAAGCCGGCGCCGGCGCGGGCGATGACGACGCCCTCATAGGCCTGGACGCGGGTGCGGGTGCCTTCGGTCACGCGGACCTGGACGCGCACGGTGTCGCCGGGCTGAAACTCGGGAAGCTTGCGCTTGGCTTCGATCTTGGCGGCCTGTTCGGCCTCGAGCTGACGGATGATATCCATCTCAATAGTCCACTTCTTGTTCTTCCGACAGTCAGAGCGTCCGACACTCGCCTTGCAGTTCCATTGACCGCTCGGCTATGCCTTTTGTCCAGAGACATCTTGTCTTCGAAACATTGGGCAGGGGCGACTACACCGTCATTGTTGACGGGTCCGGGAGATTTTTCTCGCCAGTACGGGCGGGCACATACAGCTATTTCACTGACTTGTCACGCCTTGGCCCTGTCTTTTTTGGTCGCATGCCACCACGCAATCGTCCAGTGCAGGGTTGCGCCGGCCCTTCAAGCTTCCTAATCCGGGAGCAGCACACTTGTCCGGCGGCCTCACAATGTCTGTTTTCGACACAGTCCTGCTCTTCCTCGCGGGTTTTCTGTCAGGCGCCGTCAACGCGGTTGCCGGCGGCGGCACCTTCATAACCTTCGGCGCCATGACGCTGGCCGGCCTGCCGCCGATCGTCGCCAACGCCACGTCCTCGGTGACGCAGTTTCCCGGTTACATCACCTCGACGCTGGCTTACTGGACCGACATCAAGCATTTCTGGCGCGGCGCGCTGCTGCTTTGCCTGATCTCGGCTTTGGGCGCGCTGGCTGGTGCGCTCATCCTGCTGGCGCTCTCAAATCCGTCGTTCCGCGCCCTCGTGCCGTGGCTGCTGCTGGCCGCAACCGCCTTGTTCGCCGCCGGGCCGTGGCTGAAACCAACGCCGAAGCCTGGGCATGAAGCCACGGTCGGCTCTCTGGCCGGTTCGCTGGCGCAGTTCGCTACCGCCATCTATGGCGGCTTCTTCGGCGCCGGCATGGGCGTCATGATGCTGGCGACGCTCGGCCTGACGCAATCCGGCGACTATCACCGGCTGAACGCGCTGAAGAACATGCTGGCCGTGGTCATCGCCGCCGTTGCCATACTGGTCTTCGTTTCCGGCGGCGTTGTTGCCTGGCCTCAGGCAATCGTCATGATCCCCGGCGGCGCGCTCGGCGGCTATGCCGGCGTCTGGATCGCCAAGCGCGTGCCGCAAAACGCAGTACGCGGCTTCGTCATCGCCGTCGGCCTGTTTCTCGC
Source organism: Mesorhizobium sp. M1143 (assembly GCF_040318435.1). Classification (NCBI taxonomy): domain Bacteria; kingdom Pseudomonadati; phylum Pseudomonadota; class Alphaproteobacteria; order Hyphomicrobiales; family Phyllobacteriaceae; genus Mesorhizobium; species Mesorhizobium sp. M1143. The sequence goes on from NZ_JAMYMJ010000031.1 coordinate 30,888, forward strand.
CGTCTACTATTTTGCCAAGGGCTGAGCGGCGAGCAAATCCGGCCGGCGCTCCCTGGTCAGCTTCTCGGACTCCGCACGCCGCCAGGCGGCGATCTTCTTGTGGTTGCCGGAGACCAGCACGTCGGGGATCGGCCTGCCCTCGAACTCCTGTGGCCGCGTGTAATGCGGGTGTTCGAGCAGGCCGTTCTCGAAACTTTCTTCCTCGCCCGACACCGCATTGCCCATGACGCCGGGCAACAGCCGCACAACGGCGTCGAGCAGCACAAGCGCCGCCGGCTCGCCGCCCGACAGGATGAAATCGCCGATGGAGACCTCTTCCAGTCCACGCGCCTCGATCAGCCGCTGGTCGACGCCCTCGAACCGGCCGCAAACGATGACGGCGCCTGGCCCGCCAGCCAGTTCGCGCACGCGCGCCTGCGTCAGCGGCTTTCCACGCGGGCTCATCAGCAAACGCGGCCGCGGATCGCCCGCCGGCGACGTGTGGTCGATCGCCTTGGCCAGCACATCGGCGCGCATCACCATACCGGCGCCACCGCCGGCCGGCGTGTCGTCGACGGTGTGATGGCGATCGCTGGCGAAGGTGCGGATCTGGATAGCTTCCAGCGACCATGTCCCGACTTCGAGCGCCCGTCCGGCCAGCGACAGGCCTAGCCCGCCCGGAAACATCTCGGGATAGAGCGTCAGCACCGACGCCTTGAACGTCACCGGTTGCCTCCGGCTTCGCGCGGCCCGCGCGGTCGGCCCTTCGCGTCGAAATCTTCTTCGCGCGGCGCGTCGCCATCCTCATCCTCGACAAGGCCGGCGGCTGCCGGGTCGACGCGGAGAAAACCTTCGGCGATCGAAACCTGAGGCACGGCGGCCTGGGTGAACGGGATCAGCACGCCTTTGCGCCCGCCGAGGGTAACGTCGAGAATGTCGCCGCCCCCGAAATTATGCACCGCCACCACCTTGCCGATGACCGCGCCCTTATCGTCGCGGACTTCAAGTCCGACGAGATCGGCGTGGTAGAATTCGTCCTCCTCGCCATCGTCGGGCAGCATCGAGCGGTCGACGAACAGCTCGGTTCCGGCCAGCGCCTCGGCGGCATTGCGATCGGCAATGCCCTTGAAGCGCACCACCACGACGGTGTTGGCGGGCCTTATGTCGGTGATCTGGAAAACGCGGCCGTCCTTGGCATAGAGCGGCCCATAATCGGCCAGCGCCATCGGCTCGCCAGTGAAAGTCTTCACCCGCAATTCGCCCTTGATGCCGTGGGCGGCGCCGATCACGGCCATTTGCACGGGGTTCTGGGGCTTCGACATGGCTGATATCCTTTGCCCTGCTCTAACGCCCTACCGGCGTCATTTCAATGACAGGTTCTTCACCGCTTCCTAACCCGGCTGCCTGACAATGGCGGCATGCAGGAATTTCTCATCCCGGCAAAACCCGACCTCCAGGCAGCGCGCGAAAGCTGGCTGAAGATGCTGGCGCGCGAGCGCCGGCTGTCGCCGGCGACCGTCGAAGCCTATGAGCGCGACACGCGCCAGTTCCTGCATTTCCTCACAGGGCATTGCGGCGGCTCGCCTGGTCTTTCCGACATCGCCACTCTGCGCCCGGCCGTTCTGCGCGGCTTTCTTGCCGCGCGGCGCAACGCCGGCGCCGGCGCCCGCACGCTCGGACGCGGCCTCGCCGGCATCCGCTCGCTGCTGCGCTTCCTCGAACGGCGCGGTCTCGCCAATGCCGCTGGTGCCGCTGCGTTGCGCGCGCCGCGCCAGCCGAAATCGCTGCCCAAGCCGCTGACCGCCAGCGATGCCAAACATGTCGTGTCGGTGGAAGGCCAGCTGGCTGAAGAGCCCTGGATCGCCGCCCGCAACGCCGCCGTGCTGACGCTGCTTTATGGATCGGGCCTGCGCATTTCCGAAGCGCTGGGCCTCAGCGCCGCCGACCTGGCATCGGAAGCCGACACCGTGCTGCGCGTCACCGGCAAGGGTGGCAAGACACGGCTGGTGCCGGTGCTGCCGGTGGCGCTCAGGGCAATCGCCGAATACCGAAAACTGTGTCCCTACCATCTCGATCCCAAGGGCCTGCTGTTTCGCGGCGCCCGCGGCGGGCCGCTCAACCCGGCCATCGTCCAGCGCGACATGGCCAGGCTGCGCTCGGCGCTGAACCTGCCCGACACCGCGACGCCGCACGCGTTGCGCCATTCCTTCGCCACCCATCTGCTCGGGCGCGGCGGCGACCTGCGCACCATCCAGGAACTGCTCGGCCACGCCAGCCTGTCGACGACGCAGGTCTATACCGGCGTCGACACGGCAAGGCTGCTCGAGATCTACGAATCTGCCCATCCCCGCGCGTGACACTGTATAAGTCCAGGACAATTTCCCCACGCCGGTTAACCGTTTCGCCGCTTTTCAGTCCTAGAACCGCACCATGAAACGCGCCCTTGCCATCGCCGACCGCGCCGCCCTTGTGTCGCTGAAGCTGCTCGTCGCGCTCAACGCCCTGTTTTTCCTGTCTTTCCTCATCGTGCTGCTGCTTGCCATGGGCAGGGCGCATGCCGAAGCCCCGGCCTGCGCCGGCGCCGATCTGCTGTCGGCCCTGCAGAAGCAAGACCCCGCCACCTATTCCAGGATCGAGACGGAAGCAGCAGCGACGCTGAACGGCAAGGGCCTGTTGTGGAAGCTGGAGAAATCAGGCGAAAAGCCATCCTTCCTGTTCGGCACCATGCACATGACCGACCCGCGCGTGACCACTCTGCCGCCGGCAGCCAGGAAAGCCTATGGCGCTGCCGGCACCATCATCATCGAGACCACCGACGTGCTCGACAAGCAGAAGATGATGGAGGCCATGCTCAAGGAACCCGAGCTGATGATGTTCACCGACAACACGACGTTGTCGTCGCTGTTGTCGCCGGAGGATGCGGCGGTGGTGAACAAAGGGCTCGATGCGCGCGGCATTCCGCCGGCGAGCGTCTCCAAGATGAAGCCGTGGCTGCTGTCGGCCATGGTCGCGCTGCCGGTCTGTGAGGTCGCCCGTCAGGCAGGCGGCGCACCGGTTCTCGACGTCAAGCTGGCGCAGGACGCCAAGGCTAATGGCAAGCCGGTGGAAGGGTTGGAGACCGCAGCCAGCCAGCTGCGCGCCATGGCCTCGCTGCCGCTTGCGTTCCACATCAAGGGGCTGGTCGAGACCCTGAAGCTCGGCGACAAGATAAACGACATCAACGAAACCATGATCGTGCTTTACCAGCGCGGCGACACCGGCACCTTCTGGCCGCTGTTGCGTTCGATCTCGCCCGACGAAGACGACGCAGGTTACGCCGAATTCGACCGGACGATGATCACCGGCCGCAACAAGGTCATGGCCGACCATGCCGCACCGATCCTGGCCAAGGGCAATGCCTTCATGGCCGTCGGCGCCATGCATCTTCCCGGCCCCGAAGGCCTGGTCGAGGATTTTCGCAAGGCCGGCTATACCGTCACCGCCGTCGACTGAGCAGCGCCCGTCTTGAATGCCGAATCACGTAAGCCCGGCTCTGTGCGGTGCGCAACTGATTCGCAAAGCGGAGGCGGTTGGCCCTATTTTTGGCGGAAAAGGCCAGCTAAGCTCGTTCTACCTCGTTCGTGATTGATTTTGCGGGGGAAATACAGGCCAACAAGCGGTTGCGAATCAGAATTTTCCTGCGTTCGTCAATTTGAAGGCCTAGTATGAACCCGTTCAACGGTTGCGCGTTGAGGGGTGTTGATTGATGCTTTTCATCCACGGAGGACACTTTTATGGCGAACCCTAACGATCCAGCGCCCAGGTCGGGTGGTGGCAGCGGCTGGCTGATTGCGCTGGTCGTCGTCATCCTTGCGATTGTCGCGTACTATGTTTTCGGCAGAAGCGGCGAACATCCTGCACCCGCAGAGCCGCCGGCAGCCAGCACACCGGCGCCCGCACCTGCACCGGCTGAGCCGATGAAGCCCGCCGAACCGGCACCAGCCCCTGCTCCCGCACCGGCTCCTGCGCCAGCCCCGGCACCCGCGCCCGCTCCGGCGCCGAGCCCGTAATCTGGCCAACTGATCTGGCATCTTGATTCCAGCCAAGAACGGCCCGCTGAAAAGTGGGCCGTTTTGTTTGGGGCACCTATCGGCGAGCGTCGCGATTCTTCACCGCCCCCTCTGTCCTGCCGGACATCTCCCCCTCGAGAGGGGAGATCGGCAGTTCACGAACAGCGCCAGGTTAGAAACGTGAGAAACTTGAAAGCTCGCGACGCGGCGGTGAAGTCCAATCTCCCCGCTTGAGGGGGAGATGGCCGGCAGGCCACAGGGGGGTGCTGTCCCTCCAGCGTTTCCTTAAATATGGATCGGCTTGAAGAACGTCGCCAGCGCTGCTTCCTTCACCGCTTCCGACATTGTCGGATGCGCGTGGCAGGTGCGGGCGAGGTCTTCGGATGAGCCGCCGAATTCCATCAGCACCGCCGCCTCATGAATCATCTCGCCGGCGCCGAAGCCGACAATGTGGACGCCGAGCACGCGGTCGCTGGCTTTGTCGGCGAGGATCTTCACGAAGCCGTCCGTGTGCAGCATGGCGCGCGCGCGGCCGTTGGCGGTGAACGGGAATTTGCCGCTTTTGTAGTCGATGCCGGCCTTCCTCAGCTCTTCCTCTGTCTTGCCGACCGAAGCGATTTCCGGGCTGGTGTAGACGACGCTCGGAATGACGTCGTAATTCACATGGCCGGCCTGGCCGGCAATGGTCTCGGCCACCGCCACGCCTTCATCCTCGGCCTTGTGCGCCAGCATCGGTCCGGCGATGACATCGCCGATGGCGTAGATGCCGGCGACGTTTGTCCTGAGATGGCTGTCTATCTTGACCCGGCCGCGCTCGTCGACCTCGACGCCGGCTTCCTTCAGTCCAAGGCTATCCGAATATGCGCGGCGTCCGGTCGAGATCAGCACCGCGTCGGCCTCGATGGTCTCGGCCGCCCCGCCCTTGACCGGTTCGAAGGTGACGGTCGCGCCCTTCTTGGCCTTGGCAACGCCGGTCACCTTGGCGCCGAGCTTGAACTCGAAACCCTGCTTCGAAAGCAGGCGTTGGAACTGCTTGGAAACCTCGCCGTCCATGCCGCCCAGGATGGTGTCGAGGAATTCAACCACGGTGACCTTGGCGCCGAGCCGCGCCCATACCGAGCCAAGCTCCAGCCCGATGACGCCGCCGCCGACCACCACCAGATGGCCAGGCACCTTCTCCAGCGACAGCGCTCCGGTCGACGACAGGATCACCTTCTCGTCGATGTCGACCTTGACGCCGGGAATGCCGGCGACATCGGAGCCCGTGGCGATAACGATGTTTTTCGTCTCGATCTCCTCGACCTTGCCATCCTCAGCCGACACCGACACCTTGCCGGCCGCGACCACCTTCCCGGTGCCGCGAAACGAGTCGATCTTGTTCTTCTTGAACAGGAAGGCGACGCCATTGACGTTGGCCGAAACGGTCGCGTCCTTGTGCGCCATCATCTTCTTCAGATTGAGTTTCGGCGCCGGTATCTCGACACCCAGCGCATCGAAGGAATGGCCGGCCTCGGCGAACATCTCCGAGGCATAAAGCAGCGCCTTGGATGGGATGCAGCCGATGTTCAGGCAGGTGCCGCCGAAAGTGGCGTTCTTCTCGACCACCGCGACCTTGAGCCCGAGTTGTGCCGCCTTGATGGCACAGACATAGCCGCCCGGTCCCGACCCGATGATAACGACATCATAAGCCATGTTCGTTTCCCTTAGCTTGGGGCTCAGCGGCCGCCGCTTACATTCAGGATTGCGCCCGTCGTGTAGGACGCTTCATCCGACAAAAGATAGAGAACGGCATGCGCGACTTCATCCGCCGTGCCGGCTCGTTTCATCGGCAGCATGTCGCGGAACCGCTCGACCCGGTCCGGCTGGCCGCCCGAAGCGTGGATCTCGGTGTCGATGATGCCTGGCCGTATCGCATTGACCCGCACGCCTTCGGTCGCGACTTCGCGCGCCAGTCCGAGCGTGAAGGTGTCGATCGCCGCCTTGGACGCGGCATAGTCGACATATTCGCCTGGCGAGCCGTGTAGCGACGCAGCCGACGAGATGTTGACGATGGCGCCGCCCTCGCCGCCATGCTTGCTCGACATGCGCCGCACCGCTTCGCGGGCGCACAGAAACGAGCCGATGACATTGATGCGCATCATGCGCTCCAGCCGCGCCAGGCTCATCTCGTCGACACGCGCCTTGACGTCGACGATTCCGGCATTGTTGACCAGGGCGTCGAGCCGGCCATAGGCGCTATCGACGGCTTCGAACACGGCGACGATGTCAGCCTCGACGCCGACATCGCCCTTGACCGCTATCGCTTCACCGCCACCGGCCTCGATCTCGGCGACCAGCGCCTGGGCCGCGGCCTCGTTTGCGGCATAGTTGACCGCGACGCGGTAGCCGGCCTTCGCCGCAAGCCGGCAAGTGGCCGCACCAATGCCGCGGCTGCCGCCGGTGACCAGAAGAACTTTCTTCGCCGCGCTCATTTCTGGCAACCTTTCAGCAAAAACACATCCCACGGCAGTTTCGAAAAACCATTGGAGCCAAAGGCAGACGACATCTGCAACGATGGACCAAGATCGGGGAAGATCAGGCTCTGCGGCGCGTCCGTGCCTTCGGCCGCCAGCAGCGCAATGTTGCCCTTGTCGTCGGCGCTGTAGACCACGCCCTGCCAGACCGTGCAGGCGGCAAGCTCGTCACCGGTGACGTCGCCGGTCGGGCATTTGTACATCAGCGAGCCATGCGGTCGCGAAACACCGGAGGTCCACATCACAATGCCGTCGAGAACGATGCCCTTGTCGAGCACCATCTTGAACGAGTTGGTGACGGTGACCGCATCCGTCGTCGGCCGGAAATCAATGCCGGCCTCGCTTTCGGCATCGCCATAGACAGCAAGCGCCAGCGGGCAGGCGGCATGCGCCTCGTAACCCGCTGCGAGAACAGCCAGCCCGGCCATAAATCCGATCATTGGCGAAGCGATGTTTGTCATGAATTGCTCTGGCTGCTCTCGCGGCCGTCGGCGTTTTCGAGCACCTCGAAATCGGTCATCAAGACCAGCGGCTCGCCGGCCGCATCCAGTCCCCAGAAGGAATAATAGTTCCCATCACCGAAGCCAGTGTCGAACATGGCTATATTAAGCGGATTTCCATCAACCGGATTATCCATGCGGAACTTGTCGAACGAGCATGCAACGTCAGCAAGATAGCTGTCGAGTTCCTCCTGGTCGGACATCAGCGTCAGAACCGACTTGTCCATGAACGAAGCAACATTATCATCGACAATAAATCCAGACTTCCAGGACGATGTGCCGACGTCGCGGACGAAGGCAGCCAACTCCCACCGCACCGGCAAGCCAGTGCCAAACCGCAATACCGCTGCAGCAACACGGCCTTGCGCCTCAAGCAACGTGACTGGATAGCATCCCGGCCTGACCTTACGGCTAAACACAGGCCGTTCCAGCCCGGTAATCAGTGGATCGCAAGCGATGATTTCGCCGGTCGGTAGCTCAAGCTCACCGATCGCGGTGACGATGATCTTCCGCTCCGCCATTTCGGCTTCGCTGAGAGCGAAGACACCGAGATTGCTGCTCGCTGGCGCCGAATCCCATTCAGTCGATGTCGCCGGCGGAGAGATGGCGGCGGAAGCCGCCGGCCGGGAACGCCTCAATACGCTACCCGCTACTCGACCCAGCTTGAACCCAAACCGCGCCAGCCAGCCGCTCATGACGGATCAGCTCCGATCACAGATCGAGCACCAGCCGTTCCGGATCTTCCAGGCTGTCCTTGACGCGGACCAGGAAGGTCACCGCTTCCTTGCCGTCGACGATGCGGTGGTCGTAGCTCAGCGCCAGGTACATCATAGGCCGGATCACGATCTGGCCGCCGACCACGACGGGCCGGTCCTGGATCTTGTGCATGCCCAGAATGCCCGACTGCGGCGCGTTGAGGATCGGCGTCGACATCAGCGAGCCGTAAACGCCGCCGTTGGAGATCGTGAACGTGCCGCCTTGCATATCGGCGACCGAGAGCTTGCCGTCACGCGCGGCGATGCCCAGCCGGCCGATATCCTTCTCTATTTCGGCAATCGACATCTGATCGGCGTCGCGCACCACCGGCACGACGAGGCCCTTTTCGGTGCCGACGGCGACGCCGATATGGGCATAGTTCTTGAAGATGATGTCGGTGCCGTCGATCTCGGCATTGACCGAGGGGATCTCCTTCAAGGCGTGGGTGACGGCCTTGGTGAAGAAGCCCATGAAGCCGAGCTTCACGCCGTGCTTCTTCTCGAAGATGTCCTTGTACTTGGTCCTGAGCGCCATCACCGCCGACATGTCGACCTCGTTGAAGGTGGTCAGCATGGCGGCGGTCGACTGCGCTTCCTTCAGCCGGCGCGCAATGGTCTGGCGCAGCTTGGTCATGCGCACGCGCTCCTCGCGCGACGCATCGTCGCCCGAGGACGGCGCACGCACGGCGACCGGAGCCGGTGCGGCCTTCGGAATTTCGGCCGGCTGCGACGGCGCGCCCTTGGAAATCGCGTCGAGCACATCGCCCTTCAGCACCTGGCCGCGCTTTCCCGAGCCAGAAACCTGGTCGACCGACAGATTGTTCTCGGCGATCAGCTTTGCGGCAGCTGGCGCCGGCGGCATGGCGCGCGGCTCGACCGGCCCGGCATCGCCGGCAATCTTGGCGGTCTCGGCCGCAGCCTGCTTGGTCGTATGTGCCGCGTCGGGGCTCGACGCCTGCGACACAGCTTGCGGCTTGGTCTCCTGCTTGGACGCCGGGGCGGCGGCAGCGCCTCCAGCCGAGATCGAACCGAGCAGCGCACCGACGCCGACGGTCTCGCCTTCCTTGGCGGTGATCTCGCCCAGCGTGCCGGCGGCGGCGGCAGGCACTTCCACCGTCACCTTGTCGGTTTCGAGCTCGACCAGCGGCTCGTCGACGGCAATGGCATCGCCGACCTTCTTGAACCACTTGCCGATGGTCGCCTCGGTGACGGATTCGCCGAGAGTGGGAACGCGGATTTCGGTAGCCATTGTGCCTGTCCGTTTCTTCTCTGTCTGTTCTATTCGCCGGGTTTGTTCTATTCGCCGAGCGCGTCTTCGAGCAGGGCGGCGAGCTGCGCCAAATGCTTCGACATCAGACCGGTCGCCGGCGATGCCGCCGCCGGCCTGCCGGTGTAGCGCACCCGCTGATGCTTGGCGTCGATATGCGCCAGCACCCATTCCAGATAAGGGTCGATGAACGACCATGCGCCCATGTTCTTGGGTTCTTCCTGGCACCACACCATCTCCGCATTGCGGAAACGCGACAGTTCGGTGATCAGCGCCTTGGCCGGGAAGGGATAGAGCTGTTCGACGCGCAGCAGGTAGATGTCGTTGATGCCGCGCTTCTCGCGCTCCTCGTAGAGGTCGTAATAGACCTTGCCCGAGCACAGCACGACGCGGCGGATCTTGGAATCCTTGGTGAGCTTGATCGCCTGGTTCTGCAGCAGCTGGGCATCGTCCCACAAAAGCCGGTGGAATGAGCTTTCGCCCGAAATCTCCGGCAGCGTCGATACCGCCCGCTTGTGGCGCAGCAGCGACTTCGGCGTCATCAGGATCAGCGGCTTGCGGAAGTCGCGCTTCAACTGCCGGCGCAATATGTGGAAGTAGTTCGCCGGCGTGGTGCAGTTGGCGACTTGCATATTGTCTTCGGCGCAAAGCTGCAGAAAGCGCTCGAGCCGGGCCGAAGAATGCTCTGGACCCTGGCCTTCATAGCCATGCGGCAGCAGGCAGACCAGGCCTGACATTCTGAGCCACTTGCGCTCGCCCGACGAGATGAACTGGTCGAACACCACCTGGGCGCCGTTGGCGAAATCGCCGAACTGCGCTTCCCAGAGCGTCAGCGCCTTCGGCTCGGCCAGGCTGTAGCCATATTCGAAGCCAAGCACCGCCTCTTCCGACAGCATCGAGTTGATGACTTCGTAGCCGGCCTGTGCCGCCGACAGATTGTTGAGCGGGATGTAGCGGGTCTCGTCCTTCTGGTCGTAGAGCACGGAATGGCGCTGCGAGAAGGTGCCGCGTTCTGAATCCTGGCCGGAGAGCCGGATCGGATTGCCGTCGAGCAGGATGGCGCCGAAGGCCAGCGCCTCGGCCGTCGACCAGTCGATGCCTTCGCCGGAGTCGATCGCCTGGCGGCGGTTTTCGAGGAAGCGGATGATGGTCTTGTGCGCCTCGAAACCTTTCGGCACCTCGGTCAGTTTCTTGCCGATGTCCTTCAGCACCTTGACCGGCACGGCGGTCTTGCCGCGGCGCTGTTCGTCCTGGTTGTCGGCGGTGCGCAAACCAGACCAGGCGCCGTCCAGCCAGTCGGCCTTGTTGGGCTTGTAGTGCTGGCCGACTTCCCATTCGGACTCCAGATGGGCGCGCCAGTCGGCCTTCATCTTGTCGAGTTCGGCCTGGCTGATATGGCCCTCGGCGATCAGCCGGTCGCCATAGATCTGCACCGTCGTCTTGTGGTTGCGGATGTTGGCGTACATGATCGGCTGCGTGAAGGCCGGTTCGTCGCCCTCATTGTGGCCGAAGCGGCGATAGCAGAACATGTCCACCACCACCGGCTTGTGGAACTTCATGCGAAATTCGATCGCCACCTTGGTCGCATGCACCACCGCTTCCGGGTCGTCGCCATTGACGTGGAAGATCGGCGCCTCGATCATCTTGGCGACGTCGGACGGATAGGGCGACGAGCGCGAGAAGCGCGGATTGGTGGTGAAGCCGATCTGGTTGTTGATGATGAAATGCAGCGTGCCGGCGACGCGGTGGCCGCGCAGGCCCGACAGGCCGAGAATTTCCGCGATTACGCCCTGGCCAGCAAAGGCGGCGTCGCCATGCAGAAGCAGCGGCAGCACCTTGGCGCGCTCTTCCAGCGGCACGATCTCCTCGCGGCTGCGGCCGAACAGATAGTCCTGCTTGGCGCGCGCCTTGCCCATCACAACCGGATCGACGATTTCCAGATGCGAAGGATTGGCGGTCAGCGACAGATGCACCTTGTTGCCGTCGAATTCGCGGTCCGACGAGGCGCCGAGATGGTACTTGACGTCGCCCGAGCCCTCGACCTCGTCAGGAGCGGCCGAGCCGCCCTTGAATTCGTGGAAGATGGCGCGATGCGGTTTGGCCATCACCTGGGACAGCACGTTCAGCCGGCCGCGATGCGCCATGCCGAGCACGATCTCCTTCATGCCGAGCTGGCCGCCGCGCTTGATGATCTGCTCCAGCGCCGGGATCAGGCCTTCGCTGCCATCGAGGCCGAAGCGCTTGGTACCCTTGTACTTGACATCGATGAACTGCTCGAAGCCTTCGGCCTCGACCAGCTTCTGCAGGATCGCTTTTTTTCCCGTAGCGGTGAAGGAAATCTCCTTGTCGGCACCCTCGATGCGCGCCTGGATCCAGGCCTTCTCTTCGGGATCGGAAATGTGCATGAACTCGACACCGAGCGTCGAGCAATAGGTGCGGGTCAGGATCTCCAGCATCTGCCGGATGGTGCCGAATTCGAGGCCGAGCACATTGTCGAGGAAGATCGGCCGGTCGTAGTCGGCTGCGGTAAAACCGTAATTTTCCGGCGACAGCTCGTTATAGTCCTCAAGCGGCTTGGCGATGCCGAGCGGGTCGAGATTGGCATGCAGATGGCCGCGCATGCGGAAGGCGCGGATCATCATGATGGCGCGCACCGAATCGCGCGTCGCCTGATGCACGTCGGCATCCGACAGCACGACGCCATTGGTGACCGCCTTGTCCTTGACCTTCTTTTCCAGATGCTTCTCGACGATGCCCCAATTGCCGTCGAGCGCCGACACCAGTTCGCCATTGGCCTGCAGCGGCCAGGAGGGCTTTGCCCAGGAAGCGCCCTTGGCGTTCTTGCGCACATCGCCGGCGTCGTCCTTCAGCCCGGCGAAAAAATCCTGCCATTCGGGGTTTACCGACTCTGGATCATCCTCATAGGACGCGTACAGCGCGTCGATATAGTCGGCATTGCCGCCATAGAGGAAAGAGGTGAGCGAAAATTGGTCGTTGGCCTGATCTTGTCTTGCCATTTTTGTCCTCGGAGCCTGGCTCCGTCTCCTTTTCAAAAGCGAATAGTGAGTAGCGAATAGCGAGTAGGGATTTTTCCCGGGTCGCGCCGTTACTCTCTTTTCCCTATTCGCTATTCACTACTCGCTACTCACTTGGCCTTGATCGCCTCGACCAGCGTCGTGCCCAGACGCGCCGGCGATGGCGATACTTTAATGCCGGCCGATTCCATCGCCGCGATCTTGTCTTCCGCGCCGCCCTTGCCGCCGGAGATGACCGCGCCCGCATGGCCCATGGTGCGGCCGGCCGGCGCGGTGCGCCCGGCGATGAAGCCCGCCATCGGTTTCCTGCGGCCGCGCTTGGCCTCGTCCTTGAGGAACTGCGCGGCGTCTTCCTCGGCCGAACCGCCGATCTCACCGATCATGATGATCGACTTGGTCTCGTCGTCGGCGAGGAACATTTCGAGCATGTCGATGAATTCGGTGCCTTTGACGGGGTCGCCGCCGATGCCGACGGCAGTGGTCTGGCCGAGGCCGACATTGGTGGTCTGGAACACTGCCTCATAGGTAAGCGTTCCCGAGCGCGAAACAACGCCGACCGAGCCCTTGCGGAAGATGTTGCCGGGCATGATACCGATCTTGCATTCGTCGGGGGTGAGCACGCCGGGGCAGTTCGGGCCGATCAGCCGCGAGGTCGAGCGGTCGAGCCGCGCCTTGACCCTGACCATGTCCATCACCGGAATGCCTTCGGTGATGCAGACGATCAGCGGGATCTCGGCTTCGATGGCTTCGAGGATGGCTTCGGCGGCGCCCGCCGGCGGCACATAGACAACCGAGGCATTGGCGCCGGTCTTTTCCTTGCCCTCGGCAACGGAAGCGAAGATCGGCAGGTTTTCGCCCTTGGCGCCGGTCCAGGTCTCGCCGCCCTTCTTGGGATGGATGCCGCCGACCATCTTGGTGCCGTGATAGGCCAAGGCCTGCTCGGTGTGGAACGTGCCGGTCTTGCCGGTCAGGCCCTGAACCAGCACCTTGGTGTTCTTGTCGATGAGAATGGACATCGGAGCCCTTTTCTAAAAACCGTTGATCGAGGAAGGCGAGACGCGCCGGTAGACGCCGCTCACCATGTCTTGCCAGCTGTCGCTGCCGGCAGGTTTGAAATGCAGTCGCATCCGGTAGGCATCGACATTGTCGAAAATATACGTCACGCGTGCTGAGCCACGCGGCGACGACCGCTCCAGAACCAGCTCATCGCCGTTCCACGTTCCTGTGGCCGGCGAGGCCGGCACAAAACCCATGGAGTCGAACTGGTGCATGGTGAAGAGCCTGTTTGGCTGGTCGAAGCCGAACACGCTGTGCGAGCCGAACGAGACCGTGCCGTCGCGGCGCTGGCGATAGCGCTGCACCACGAACAGGCCGCCGAACTGTGGCTCTGCCAGCACTTCCGACGCCGCCGGTCCGCCATCGGCCCACTGCGTTTCCGCCACCTCTTCCTCGCCGCGCCAAGCGCCGACCAGTGCCTGCAGGCGCTGGTGATCGGCCGAGAGAGAGGAGAACGCGTTCATGGGTCAGAGCCGCTTCAAATCGGAGACGGTAAGGTCGCTCTTGGCGTTGCCGGTGTTGAGCGTCGTCGCCGGCTCGAACATCAGCACCACCGGCTCGGCGGTCAGCGACCGCGGCCGGTGCTCGACACCACGCGGCACGACGATGAAATCGCCCTCGCCAAGCTCGACCGGGCCATCGCGGAAATCGATGGCAATGCGTCCGCGCAGCACCAGGAAGGCCTCGTCCTCATGCTCATGCGCATGCCAGTCGAAGGACTCGCCGAACTTGGCAACCTTCGCCTGGCTGTCATTGACATCGCCGGCTATGTGCGGATCGAAGACCTTGGTGATCTTCGCGTCCGCCGCCTCGACGAGGTTTATCTTGCGTGGAGGCATTCGCCTTCAGCCCTTCACCGCCGCCACGATCTTCTTGGCTGCGTCGTCGAGATCGTCGGCCGACACGACGTTGAGGCCGCTGTCGTTGATGATCTTCTTGCCGAGCTCGGCATTGGTACCTTCAAGGCGCACCACCAGCGGCACTTGCAGGCCGACTTCCTTGACCGCGGCAATGACGCCCTCGGCAATGATGTCGCACTTCATGATGCCGCCGAAGATGTTGATTAGTATGCCTTTGACGGCCGGATCCTTGGTGATGATCTTGAACGCCGCCGTCACCTTCTCCTTCGACGCGCCGCCGCCGACATCGAGGAAGTTGGCGGGCTCGGCGCCGTAGAGCTTGATGATGTCCATCGTCGCCATCGCGAGGCCGGCGCCATTGACCATGCAGCCGATATTGCCGTCGAGCGCGACATAGGCGAGGTCGTATTTCGACGCCTCGATCTCCTTCTCGTCCTCTTCGGTGGTGTCGCGCAGCTCCATCAGTTCGGGATGGCGAAACAGCGCGTTGTTGTCGAACGACACCTTGGCGTCCAGCACGCGCAGGCGGCCGTTTTTCATCACGATCAGCGGGTTGACCTCGAGCAGGCTCATGTCCTTCTCGACAAAGGCCTTGTAGAGGATCGGGAACAGCGTGCCGGCATCCTTGGCGGCATCGCCAGTGAGGCCCAGCGCTTCCACCAATATGTCGACGTCGGTGGTCGTCACGCCGGCCAGCGGATCGATGGCGCGGGTGATGATCTTTTCCGGTGTGTCGTGGGCGACGCCTTCAATGTCCATGCCGCCCTCGGTCGAGACGACGAAAGCGATGCGGCCGACCGAGCGGTCGACCAGGATCGACAGATAAAGCTCGCGATCGATGTCGGCGCCGTCCTCGATATAGAGGCGGTTGACCTGCTTGCCGGCGGGGCCGGTCTGCTTGGTCACCAGCGTGTGGCCGAGCATCTCATTGGCGTTGGCAACGACGTCGGCAACCGACTTAGCCAGCCGCACGCCGCCCTTTGCGTCGGGCGACAGTTCCTTGAACTTCCCCTTGCCGCGGCCGCCGGCATGGATTTGGCTCTTCACCACATAGAGCGGACCGGGAAGCGCTTGTGCCGCGGCTTCCGCTTCGCTTGCCTTGAACACCGGCACGCCTTCGGCCACCGGCGCGCCAAAGCTCTTCAGCAGCGCCTTGCCTTGATATTCATGGATGTTCATCTGGATGGTCTCCGGAGGATTATTTCGAGGCGAGATGCGGGGCGATCTTGACGCAAGCCTCGGTCAGGCCCTGCACCGTCGCCACCGAAGCGTCGAACATCTTCTGCTCGGCCTTGTTGAGGTCGATCTCGATGATGCGCTCGACGCCGCCGGCGCCGATGACCACGGGAACGCCGACATAGGTGCCCTTGACGCCATACTGACCCGAGAGATGCGCCGCACAAGGCAGCACACGCTTCTTGTCCTTGAGATAGGATTCGGCCATCGCGATGGCCGAGGCGGCCGGCGCATAGTAGGCCGAGCCGGTCTTCAAGAGGCCGACGATCTCGGCGCCGCCATCGCGGGTACGCTGCACGATCTGGTCGAGCTTTTCCTTCGAGGTCCAACCCATCTTGATGAGGTCCGGCAGCGGAATGCCCGACACCGTGGAATAGCGGATCATCGGCACCATGGAATCGCCGTGGCCACCCAGCACGAAGGCGGTGACGTCCTCGACCGAGACCTTGAATTCCTCGGCCAGGAAATAGCGGAAGCGCGCGCTGTCGAGCACGCCGGCCATGCCGACGACATGGGTCTTGGGCAGGCCCGAAAACTTCTGCAGCGCCCAGACCATGGCGTCGAGCGGGTTGGTGATGCAGATGACGAAGGCCTTGGGCGCGTATTTCTTCAGCCCGGCGCCGACCTGTTCCATGACCTTGAGGTTGATGCCGAGCAGATCGTCGCGGCTCATACCCGGCTTGCGCGGCACGCCGGCAGTGACGATGCAGACATCGGCGCCCTCGATCCCGGCATAATCATTGACGCCGGTCAGCCTGGAGTCAAAACCGTCGACCGGCGAAGACTGCGCGATATCGAGCCCCTTGCCTTGCGGGATGCCCTCGGCAATATCGAACAGCACCACGTCGCCGAGGTCCTTGAGGCCGATCATGTGAGCGAGCGTGCCGCCGATCATGCCGGAGCCGATGAGCGCTATCTTGTTGCGTGCCATGTGAGGAAATTTTCCCTTTGTCTGTGACGACGCCCAAAATCCCTGGCGATCTGTTGACGGCGTCGAGGAAGAGGCCGGAATGCTATGGTCTCAGCTAGATTTCGCCGCATCCAGTAGCCCCGGTGGAAAATATATTCAATCGATTATTTTCGAGTGAATGATTTCAATCGGTTAGAAACATTGGGACTTACGTAAACGTCAAAGTTTGTATGCCAGCTTGGGAGATTTTACACAATGAGCGTGGAAATCAGAAGACTATATCCAGGCGATGACGCCCTTGTGAAGCGCATCGCCGAGGACGTGTTCGACGAGCCGGTACGGGCCGACAGACTGTCCGCCTACCTCGCCTCCTCAGGTCATATGATGATTGTGGCACTGGCCGATGGCGTCGTCGTCGGCCAGTGTGCTGCCGTCATCCACCGCCACCTGGACAAGGTCAGCGAACTCTACATCGACGAGGTCGGCGTCTCACCCGCCCACCAGCGCCATGGCATCGCGCGAAAGATGCTCGACGCCATGTTCGCGCTCGGCCGCGAGCAGGGATGCGGCGAAGCCTGGGTCGGCACCGAACCGGACAATGTCCCAGCGCGCGCGCTTTATGAATCGCGCAAGGAGGTGCGTGGGCCGGCGGAGTCGTTTGTGATGTATGTGTACGAGCTTTAGGCGTCGGCGGGACAGCGCCCCCCTCTGCCTTGCCAGGCATCTCCCCCACGAGGGGGGAGATCGGACGTCACGCGACCTTTCGCCATGGCCGCAGGAATGAGCGGAGCGCCGAAACCGCCAATCTCCCCCCGTGTGGGGGAGATGTCCGGCAGGACAGAGGGGGGCGCGAAGGATCACTACATAATGACCTCTCTGGAACCCTCAGACCTGCGCTTCCGCGTTGTCCTTCTGCCGTTCCGCCCAGTCCTCCAGCCAGTCGCGGCTTTGCATCTCGATCAGCCGCGAGGCGGTGCGTTCGAATTCGAACACCTCGACGCCGCGCCTGGCCGTGTAAAGCTCAGGCGGGGGAGCCTCAGCGCTCACCACCAGCCGCGTGTGATGATCGTAGAGCGTGTCTATCAGGAGGATGAAGCGTTTGGCCTCGTTGCGCTTGCCTTCGCCCAGCACCGGCACGTGATCGATGAAGACGGTCGAGAAGCGGCCGGCAATCGCCAGGAAATCGCGCGCGCCGAGCGGCTTTTCGCAGAGATCGGCGAAGGAAAACCGCGCCGCATTGCCGGAAGCAGCCGGTATTCTCACCTGCCGCCCCTTGAGCGTCAGCGAGGTCTCGGCCGTCAGCGCTCCACGCGTCATCGCCTGCCAGGCTTCGTCGAGCATACGATCGGCTTCGGCATCCCCCGGCGTGACATAGACAGGCGTGCGGGCGAGCTTTTCCAGCCGGTAGTCCTTGTCGGCATCGAGCGTCAGCACATGGGCGTGGCGCTCGAGAATGCTGATGAAGGGCAGGAAGAGTTGGCGGTTCAGCCCGTCGCGATAAAGGTCTTGCGGCGCGACATTCGAGGTGGCGACCAGAACCACGCCATTGGCGAACAGCGCCGAAAACAGCCGCGACAGGACCATCGCATCGGCAATGTCGGTGACCGAAAACTCGTCGAAGCACAGCACCCAGGCCTGTTCGGCAAGCTGGAGCGCGACCGGCGGGATCGGGTCGTCCTCCTTGACGTCGCCGTTCTTGCGCGCCTGCCGGTGCTTCTGGATGCGGTCCTGCACATCGGCCATGAAGTCGTTGAAATGAACGCGGCGCTTGCGCCTGACCGGCAACAGCTCGAAGAACATATCCATCAGCATGGTCTTGCCGCGACCGACGCCGCCATGAATGTAGAGGCCCTTGACGACCTCGCGCGTCTCGCGCTTGCGGGCAAACAGCCAGCCGAGCGCGCTCGACTTGTGCGCCAGCCGCTTGACCGAGATCTCGTCGGTCAGCCGGTCGAGCGCGGCGGCGATGCGCTCCTGCGCCGCATCGCGCTCGATGGCGCCGGTTGCGACCAGATGGTCGTAGCGCTGCCTGACGGTCGCATGGGTCTGGAGGCCGTCACGCAGATGCATCGGTCACGTCGCTGTCTAGGGATAGGCAGCCTATCTTGTAAGCGATATCGGCAAGCCGTTGGTAGTCTGGCCGTCGAATTTCGAACCGCCCGAGGAATAGAGCCGCGCCAGCGTGCCGCCATTCTCGTCATAGAGCGTCAGCTGCTTGCCGGCGACGTTCCACGATTTGATGCCGTCGATGGGCGGCGGGCAATGCAGCGGCCCGGCGCGGAAGCCGGCGCCGAATTTGGTCTGCGGCGTCGCCACCTTGCAGCTCTGTCCGGACACGCTGGCGTTCCAAACGCCGGCAACGCTCGCAGCGGTAAGGTCGGAGGCTCCGGCCGGCGCCGATCCGTCCGGCGGCAGCGAGGCGACCTGCGCGCCTGCCGGCGCGGTCGGGAATTGCGATGGGTCGGTGGTGCCCGGCGCTGCCGGGGGCGGCAGTTGGCTTCCGCTCACCGTGCCGGCGGGCGCGGGCTGCAGCGGGGCGGGCTGCTGGTCATCCATCGATGAAAAACGCGAGGTCGAACAGCCGCTCGCAACGAGCGCTGCCAGCGATACGGCCATCAGCCCGCTTCTCGAAAAAATCATTCCAACCTCCGTCGGATCCGGCTGGGGGGAAGCCGTCCGCACAATCTCACCCCCTCACCAAGATGGAGAAGGTGGCGAAATTTCAACCCGATATGGTTAAAATAGGGTTTGCACCACGAATTGTTGTAAATTTGTCGCAAAATGGCTGGCGGACAAAAGGCATGTCTTCGCTCTAGCGCGGTTCCAACCGGTACATTGGTTGCGAAAGCGGCACCGGAGCCCGCAGCAGGTCGGCGCATCGGCGGTCGAGCGCAACTGCCGGCGCAAAACTGACTGAAGCGCTTGAGGCGCAAGGCCTGGCGCGTGAGCGGTTTCGCGCCTTCCGTCCGGGCGAGCTTTGGGACGTTCCCGAGATCGAGCGCGGCTGAAGTCTGCATTTGGCCGTTTACGGCACTGCCGTTTTAGCCGATGTTCTATCGCAAAAGGGGGAACAGATGAAATCAATCTTGGCAGTTTTGATCGCGCTGGTAATTTCGACGCCGGCCGCTTTCGCGGGCGAAATCTCCGATCGCGCCGCTGAAGCCGAAAAGGCACTGCAAGCGGGTGATGGCGCCGGCGCGCTGGACAAATTCCGCAGCGCCGAGGACGCTCTGTGGCAAGCGATGCCGCTTGGCGTGCAAAATGTGAAGCATATCCTGTCGGCCAGCGGGTTCGGCGCCTACGCCGAGCGCCCGAACCATGTCTACAAGCCGGGCGAAGAGATTGTGGTTTATATGGAGCCGGTCGGTTACGGCTACGGCTCGGATGGGCTCGGCAACAACCAGATCGCGCTTTACGTTGACCTTACCGTGCTTTCCCAGTCGGGCGAGAAGCTGGGAACCGTCGAAAAGCTTGGTCGGGTCCAGCTCGCCTCGCGCTCGCATAACCGAGAGATGTTCTTCAAATTAAACGTCTCCCTGGATGGCGTTCCCCCCGGCAAATACCGCGCGGATTTCCTCATGCACGACGAGAACTCGCCAAAGACGGCGCCTTTCACGACCGACTTCGAGATTGCCGAATAGCGCGCCCAGTCGGAAAGAGCCTCGCGGCAACGGAACCAGAGCGCCGCAGATGCGTTCTTAAGCCGGCTGCAGGCCAGGCAATTTGCGAGGCATTGTCCATGATCAAATGGATCATCATTCTTCTGATCGTTGCTGCCGCCGCCAGCCTGCTCGGCATGCCGGCGCTGGCCGGTGCCGCCGCCACCGGCGCGCGCCTGCTGATCGGCATCGTTCTCGTCATCTTCCTGCTGATCGTACTCGGCGTTTTCGCGGTAACCTAGACGCAGCCCACACTGGTAATTCCCGCCCGTTTCCGCCATATAGCGGCGAAACGTACAGGAATTACCTCAGATCATGGCAGGCACTGCCCCCTTCGCCAAGATGAACGGCATCGGCAACGAAATCATCGTCGCCGACATGCGTGGCCGTGCCGATAGGGTCACGGCGGCGTCGGCTGTCGCGCTGAACGCCGATGCGGCGACCAGGTTCGACCAGATCATGGCGATCCACGATTCGCGCACGCCGGGCACCGCCTTTTACATCGACATCTTGAATTCCGACGGCTCGGGCGCGCAGGCCTGCGGCAACGGCATGCGCTGTGTCGTCCAGGCGCTGGCCGCCGAAACCGGCCAGAAGACTTTCACCTTCGAGACCCGCGCCGGCATCCTCAACGCCGTCGAACATGCCGACGGCACCATCTCGGTCGACATGGGCACTCCGCGCTTTGGCTGGCAGGACATTCCGCTGGCCGAGGAATTCCGCGACACCCGCATGATCGAGTTGCAGATCGGCCCCATCGACGCGCCGGTGCTGCATTCGCCTTCGGCTCTCTCGATGGGCAACCCTCACGCTATCTTCTGGGTCGACAACGATGTCTGGTCCTACGAACTCGAGCGTTTCGGCCCGCTGCTCGAAAACCATCCGATCTTCCCCGAGCGCGCCAACATCACCATCGCCCAGGTAACGTCGCCGGAGACGATGATCATCCGCACCTGGGAGCGCGGCGCCGGCCTGACCAAGGCTTGCGGCTCGGCCGCTTGCGCTTCCGTCGTCGCCGCTGCCCGCACCCGGCGCACCGGCCGCAGCGTTACGCTGATGACGCCCGGCGGCGGCTCGCTGCATGTGGAATGGCGCGACGACGACCACGTCATCCTGACCGGCGCTGCCGAATGGGAGTTTTCCGGCAATTTCGATCCGTCGACCGGCACCTGGGCCCGCGACACCGAAAGCGCGGCCTGATGTCTGCACTTGCCGATACCAAGGGCCCCAACTCCCAAGGCATAGACGTCGTCACCTTTGGCTGCCGTCTCAACACCTATGAATCCCAAGTGATGCGCCGCGAGGCCGAAAGTGCCGGCCTCGGCGCGCTCAAAGGCGGCGCCATTATCTTCAACACCTGCGCCGTCACCGCCGAAGCGGTGCGCCAGGCCAGGCAGTCGATCAGAAAGGCCCGCCGCGAAAATCCGGCGGCGCGCATCATCGTCACCGGCTGCGCCGCGCAAACCGAACCGCAGAATTTTGCCGCCATGGACGAGGTCGACCTCGTGCTTGGCAACGAAGAGAAGCTGAAGGCCAACTCCTACCGCGCGCTGCCGGATTTCGGCGTCAACGACAGCGAGAAGGCGCGCGTCAACGACATTTTCTCGGTGCGCGAGACCGCCGGCCATATGGTCGACGCCATCGAGGGCCGGGCGCGCGCTTTCGTGCAGGTGCAGAACGGCTGCGACCACCGCTGCACCTTCTGCATCATCCCATATGGGCGCGGCAATTCACGGTCGGTGCCGATGGGCGCCGTGGTCGAGCAGGTCAAGCGTCTGGCCGGCAACGGCTATGCCGAGATCGTGCTGACCGGCGTCGACATGACCAGCTTCGGCGCCGACCTGCCGGGTGCGCCCAAGCTGGGAAAGCTGGTGAAGACCATCCTGAAGCAGGTGCCCGACGTGAAGCGGCTGCGGCTGTCCTCAATCGATTCGATTGAGGCGGATGATGATCTGCTCGACGCCATCGCCACCGAACCCAGGCTGATGCCGCATCTGCATCTGTCGCTGCAATCGGGTGACGACATGATCCTGAAGCGCATGAAGCGCAGGCATTTGCGCGACCAGTCGATCCGCTTCTGCGAGGATGTGCGCAAGCTGCGCCCCGAAATCGTCTTCGGCGCCGACATCATCGCCGGCTTCCCGACCGAGACCGAGGAAATGTTTCAGAATTCGATAAAGATCGTCGAGGAATGTGGGCTGACGCACCTGCATGTCTTCCCGTTTTCGCCGCGCGAAGGCACGCCCGCCGCGCGCATGCCGCAGGTCCGCCGCGAACTGGTCAAGCAGCGCGCGGCCCAGCTGCGCGCCGCTGGTGAGACTGCGTATCGCCGCCATTTGTCGTCACTCCCGGGAACGCGCCAGTCGATCCTGGTCGAGCGGGACGGCCTTGGCCGCACCGAAGGGTTCACGCTTGCCGCGCTAGGCACCGGCGCGCCGGGCGAGATCGTCGAGGCAGATATCACCGGCCATGACGGCGCGCGCCTGATAGCCTCGCCCCTCACTGCCCGCGCCGCCTGAGACGATTGAAGCATGGCCGGTTTTTTCAAGAACATATTTTCGTTCGGCAAGAAGGAAGTCGTCGAGGAGCGCATCGACGAAACCGCTCCCCTGCCGCCGATCAAATGGGATGCGCTTGAGGCGCTGAAGCCGGCGGCCGAGCAGGTCGTTCCGGAGTTCTTGAAGCGCGAGGAGCCCGAGCCGCCGACGCCCCACCCTCGCCTCGATGGGGAGGGTCGCCACGAAGTGGCGGGGAGGGGTGAGAGCGCCGACGCCGACGCCACTCACCCCCACCCCCAAGCTTCGCTTGGGGCCTCCCCCATCGAGGGGGAGGTAAAGCCTGCGCCGCAGTCGGCGCCAGAAGAACCGAAGCCCGAACCCACGCCGACCATCCCGCCCGCGCCGGAACCGGTCGTCCCATCCGAGCCGGAACCGTTGCCGGAGCCCGCGCCGGTAGAAGAACCGCAGCCTGAGCCGGAGATACCCGAGCCGCCTGCACCGGAAGAAGTTCCTGCGCCGCCAGCCGTTCCGGAGCCGGCTCCCGAGCCGCAGCCCCAAGAAGTGCCGCCGGCGCCGGCCGAGCCGGAGATCGAACCATCGCGTCCGGAACCGCAGCTGGAGCCCGCTCCCGTCGAAGTGCCGACGCCTGCCGAGACTCCCGCAGAACCGGCCGCCCCGATCGAAGTGCCGCAACCGTCCGCGCCTCCCGCACAGCCTACCTCAGAGGTCAGCGCCGCCCCTCATCCACCTGCCGGCACCTTCTCCCCGTATAGCCACGGGGAGAAGGACGAGGCGACCCACCCTCCCCTCGATGGGGAGGGTCGACGCGAAGCGGCGCGGTGGGGTGACAGCGCTGACGCCAGCGCAAATCACCCCCACCCCCAAGCTTCGCTTGGGACCTCCCCCATCGAGGGGGAGGTAAAGCGCACTCCGGTCGAAGCCACACCCGCGCCGGTCGAAGTCCGGGCTGCCACGGCGGGGGTTGCGCCCATGCCTGAACCGGGTTTTCCGCCGACACCACAGCCGACACCGTCAGTCGGCAAAGTCACCGTCACCAGAAAGGTCGAGCAGAAAGCCGAGCCGCAAAAGGCGCCCGAACCGGCGCCGCGACGCTCCTGGTTCCAGCGCATGCGCGACGGGCTTGCCCGCTCCTCGAAAGAACTCACCGGCAACATCGCCGGCGTCTTCACCAAGCGCAAGCTCGACGAGGAGACGCTGCAGGATCTGGAGGACGTGCTGATCCGTGCCGATCTGGGCATGGAAACAGCCTTGCGCGTCACCGATGCCCTCGCTGCCAGCCGCTACGGCAAGGATGTCTCCGACGCGGATGTCCGCACCATCATGGCGGCCGAGGTGGAGAAGGTGCTGGCCCATGTCGCCATGCCGCTGGAGCTCGACCTGTCGCATAAGCCGCATGTCATTCTGGTGGTCGGCGTCAACGGCACCGGCAAGACCACGACCATCGGCAAGCTCGCCGCCAAACTTACCGATGGTGGCCTGTCGGTGATGCTGGCCGCCGGCGACACGTTTCGCGCTGCGGCCATCGAGCAGCTGAAGATCTGGGGCGAGAGGACGAAGTCGCCGGTCATCGCCTCGAAGATAGGCGCGGATGCCGCCGGCCTCGCCTACGACGCTTTCGAACGCGCCAAGGAGGCCGGCTCCGACGTACTGATCATCGACACCGCCGGCCGGCTGCAAAACAAGACCGAACTGATGGCGGAGCTGGAAAAGATCGTGCGCGTGCTGGGCAAGCTCGATCCGGAAGCGCCGCATACCGTGCTGCAGACGGTCGACGCCACCACCGGCCAGAATGCGCTCAATCAGGTCGAGATCTTCCGCAATGTCGCCGGCGTCAACGGCCTGGTGATGACCAAGCTGGACGGCACGGCGCGCGGCGGTATTCTGGTCGCGATCGCGGCAAAGCACAAACTGCCGGTCTATTTCATCGGCGTCGGCGAACAGGTCGACGACCTCGAACCATTCTCGGCCGGCGAATTCGCCAGGGCGATCGCCGGCGTAGCGTAACAGGCAATGATCCCGAAGAGCTGACGGCTTTTTGGACAAGATCATGCGTCAGAAGGAAGTCATGAACCCACCTATCCTCGAACGCGACCCGTCCGACCCGCGAAAGAAGAAAGAAAGCGTCAATCCGCTGCTCAAGCTGGTGCTGGAACTCGGGCCGCTGATGGTGTTCTTCTTCGCCAATGCACGCGGCGCCTGGCTGGTGCAGAAATTTCCTGTCCTGGCCGAATTCGGCGGGCCGATCTTCGTCGCCACCGGCCTGTTCATGGCGGCGACCGCGATCGCGCTGATCGCCTCCTGGCTGCTGCTGCGCACCTTGCCGATCATGCCGATGGTCTCGGGCGTCGTCGTCTTCATCTTCGGCGCGCTGACGCTCTATCTGCAGGACGACGTGTTCATCAAGATGAAGCCGACCATCGTCAACACCCTGTTCGGCGGCGTGCTGCTCGGCGGTCTGTATTTCGGCCGATCGCTGCTCGGCTATGTCTTCGATTCGGCCTTTCGCCTCGATGCCGAAGGCTGGCGCAAGCTGACTTTCCGCTGGGGCCTGTTCTTCCTGTTCCTGGCTCTTGCCAATGAAGTGGTGTGGCGGAATTTTTCCACCGACTTCTGGGTTACCTTCAAGGTCTGGGGCATCATGCCGATCACCCTGTTGTTCACCTTCAGCCAGATGCCGCTGATCCTGCACCATTCGATCGAGGATAAGGCCGAGAAGGTGGAAGAAGCCGGCAAGTAGAGCAATTCCAGGAAAAGTGTGAAGCCGTCCGGAATTGCGTCAGAATAAACGGAGACGGCCATGGAATTCGTCACCACGCGCGATGAACTGAGGACGATCTACAAGACGCCGCGGCCGACCGACACCTCGATGCGCAAGGAACTCAGGGCGCTCGACGGCCACTGCCGCTCTTTCATCGGCAAGAGCCCTTTCGTGCTGATCGGTTCTTCCGACGGCGCCGGCAATGCCGACGTGACGCCGAAAGGCGACAGGCCCGGCTTCGCCCTTGTCCTTGACGACAAGACCATCGCCATTCCCGACCGGCCCGGCAACAACCGGCTGGATACGCTGGAAAACATCCTGCTCAACCCTTCGGTCGGGCTGCTTTTTCTCATCCCCGGCATGAACGAGACGCTGCGCATCAATGGCGACGCCCGCATAACCGTCGATGCCGGTTTCCGCGAGCGCCTCACCGTCGACGGCAAGCAACCGCAAAGCGTCGTCGTGGTGAGCGTCAAGGCCGCTTACATGCACTGCGCCAAGGCCTTCATGCGCTCCGAATTGTGGAAGCCGGACAGCTGGCACGACCGCGCGACGTTGCCGACGCTCGGTCAGATCCTGTCCGATCAGATGGCGCATGCCGAAACTGCCGACGATTTCGACCGCTCGCTGGACGAAGCCTACAGCAAGACCCTGTGGTAGATTTCGGGTACGATTCGCCATTGCGGTCCTTTGCCGGTTTCCCTAGCCCTGTTTCCCCGTGATCGAACTCCTCGCCATCTCCGGCAGCCTGCGCGCCGCCTCGACCAATTCGGCGCTGCTGGCGGCGCTGTCCGCGAACGCGCCTTCGGATTGCCGCGTAACTGTCTATGACGGGCTCGGCCTGCTGCCGATCTTCAACCCGGATGACGAAGGCGAGCGCACACCGGCCGAGGCCATGCGGCTGATCGAGGCCGTCACCAGCGCCGACGGCATCATCGTCTCCTGCCCCGAATATGCCCATGGCGTGCCCGGCGGCATGAAAAACGCGCTCGACTGGCTGGTCTCGCGCGACGCCGCAGTCGGCAAGCCCGCCATGCTGGCCCACGCCTCCGCGCGCTCGCTCTACGCCCGCGCAGCGCTTGCGGAGATCATGCGGACGATGTCGTTTGCGCTTTGTGAGGACGCGGTTCTGGAGATTGCCTTGCTCGGCAAGAAACCGCCGGAGATGGAAGCGATCCTGGGAGAGAACGAGAACCTGCGGGCCATGCGCGAAGCGGTGCAGGTTTTCGCGAGTTTTATACGCGCAGACGTTGCCTCGTCATCCTAGGGCGGAGCAAGGAGCGAAGCGACGCGGCGCAGACCCTAGGATGACGAACGAAAGGGTGCGGCCGCACCCCAACGTGCCGCTGTGCTACCCCTTCCGCAACGTCTCGACATCGGTCACACCGACATACCAGTCGCGCGCGTTGACCTCTTCGAACACCACCCAGACGTCGTCATTGCTAAGCCCGGTGGCGTCCATGATGGCCGCCGTGACCTTTTTGGCGATGTCGGCCTTCTTGCCAGCGGGATCAGCGGCGATCACTTCCTTGACGATGCGGATGTTGACGAATGGCATGACGTCCTCCCCTTGAATTGTGTCTGATACCGCCGCCGCTGGGCGGCTTCGAAATCCGCTCCGGCGAACCGCTTGGCGGCGGTTCCGGCGGCCGCCGCGCAACAGGCGCCGCGGACATGCGCAGAAACGCCATCAAGGGCCGCCAGAGAAGCGTTTCCAGCAGCCTCAATACGTCTTCGCCCCGTTCACCATCAGCCGCACCATGTAGAGCGACGTGGTGCCGGCGATGTAGAGGCAGTTCAGCTTGTTGCCGCCGAACACGCAATTGGCGGTCACTTCCGGCACCTTGACCTTGCCGATCAGCGTGCCGTCGGGATCGTAGCAATGGATGCCGTCGGCGGCACTGGTCCAGATGCGGCCGGCCTCGTCGAGCCGGAAGCCGTCGAACAGGCCGGCCGTGCAGTCGGCGAACACCTTGCCGCCCGACACCTTCTTGCCGTGCTTGCCGACGTTGAAGACCCGCATATGCGCGGGGTTTTGCGCGCCATGCGTGCGGCCGGTGTCGACGACATAGAGCTGGCTTTCATCCAGCGAAAAGGCAAGCCCGTTCGGCCGGACCATGTCGGTGATCACGGCCTCGACCTCGCCCGTATCCGGATCGACCCGGTAGACATTGCAAGCGCCGATCTCGCTTTCGGCCTTGTCGCCCTCATAGTCGGTGTCGATGCCGTAGCTCGGATCGGTGAACCAGATCGAGCCGTCGGATTTCACGACCGCGTCATTGGGCGAATTCAGCCGCTTGCCTTTCCATTCGGCCGCGATGGTGGTGACGGAACCGTCATGCTCGGTGCGGCTGACGCGGCGGCCGGAATGCTCGCACGTCACCAGTCGGCCCTGGCGGTCGACGGTGTTGCCGTTGGAATTGCCGGAGGGCTGACGGAAGACGCTCACATTGCCGTCGGTCTCGTCATAGCGCAGCATCCGGTTGTTGGGGATGTCGGACCAGACGACATAGCGGCCGGCGGCGAACCAGGCCGGCCCTTCCGCCCACTGACATCCGGTAAACAGCTTTTCCACCTGGGCGTTGCCGTTGAACAGCCGCGCGAAACGCGGATCGAGAATTTCGTAATAGTCTGCGGTCGCCATGCATTTCCTCCGGGCATCACGTGACGCGCGGATCAAGCCAGCCTGCGGGCGCGATGGCAAGGTGGCGCAGGCGCAATTGTAAGACAAAAGGTGCCCGGCCGGCATGGCCCGCCAGCCTGTCCGGCCGTTTATGGTGCTGTTAGCGCTGTATTAACCCGCTATGCGCCCTGTGCAATGGTGCATTGCAACATCTTCTTTTTGCATCGCACCATTCCTATGTCATGGTGCGAACGACCAAGGGAGGAACAATTCACCGCTGATATGCGGTACGAAAGGACCCTTGCTATGGCTTTTGACAACCTCTTCTCCCGCGCGCGCACCTCGATGGCCAAGCGCCGCCACTACAACCGCCTCGTCGCGGAAATCGAAAACCTGACGAGCCGCGATCTGGCCGACCTGCGCGCCGACCGCTCGGAAATGCTCTACCAGGTCCACAAGCAGATCTACGGCTGAGCTTTCGGACGTCAGCGGGGCACCGCCCCCGGATTGCCAAACCGAATTGCATGAGCAATTCGGACAATCCGACCTCTCCCCTCGGGGAGAGGAGCTAGCCTGTGCCGATGCTTCCCTCTTCTCCCCCGCGGGGATAAGGTGGCCGCGCAGCGGCCGGATGAGGGGGCATGGCGCCAACGTCAGCCCGGTGCCGCGAGCGCCTTTTCAATCTGCGGCAACAGAACATCCCTCGCCGACTCCCCTGTCAGCGGCCCGACATGCTTGTAGGCAATCTTGCCGTCCTTGCCGATGACGAAGGTTTCCGGCACGCCGTAGACGCCCCAGTCGATGGCCGTGCGGCCGGCCTCGTCGACACCTATCGCCTGGAACGGATTGCCGAGATCACCAAGGAACCGGCGCGCGTTTTGCGCTTGGTCCTTGTAGTTTAGCGCGGCCATGACCAAGCGCTTGTCCTGCGACAGCTGCAAGAGCACCGGATGCTCTTCCCGGCACGGCGCGCACCACGATGCAAAGACGTTGACCAGCGTTACCTTGCCGGCGAAGGCTTTCGAATCCAGCCCGGGCAGGTTTGACCCTTCCAGCGCCGGCAGGTTGGTCTGCGGCGCCGGCAGGCCGATCAGCGCCGACGGCACTGCCGCCTCATCGCGTCCCGACAAAAGCTGCGACAGGAACAATCCGGCGAGGCCGAGAAAAACCAGCAGCGGCAACAGCACGATCAGGCGGCGGCGCGGCGACGCCGGCGTTTCGCTTTCCGTGCTCATGGCTTGCTGGCCCCAGTGCTGGCCCCAGTACCGGCTTTGTCCGAGCGACGCCGCACGCCGGCCGCTTCGAGGTCTGCCAGTTCGCGCTTGCGGGTCCGCTGGTCGAGCAGGATCCAGCCGATCAGCCCGGCCAGCACGATCACCGTGATGCCATAGGCGGCCGCGACATAGAGTGCGTGTGCACTCATGCGCTTCGCTCCCCTTCCACCGTCACTTCGTCGTGCTCGATCATGGCCTTCCCATAGCTTTGCGGCTTTCTTAGCTTTGCGGCTGGGGCTTCGCAATTGATCGTCGCGCCGCAGCGGTCATATCAGTCCGTTCCATGCCGCAGCGCCAGTGCTGCTGCCACCGGACCTAGCACGGCAAGAAACAGCGTCAGCGCGGCAAGAATGAGGAAGGGCTGCAGGAACGGATCAGGGTCGGCCACCGCGCCGTAGCTCGCCGACACCCCGAAGATCAGCACCGGGATGGTCAGCGGCAACACCAGCACCGAGATCAGCAGCCCGCCGCGCGGCAGCGCCACCGCCACCGCCGCCCCGACCGCGCCGATGAAAGTGATCGCCGGCGTGCCGACCAGCAGCGTGAGCGCGGTGGCGCCGATGCTGAGCGGCTCCATGTTCATGAACAGGCTCAGCAGAGGTGCCGCAACCACCAGCGGCAGAACGCTGCCCGCCCAATGCGCCAGGCACTTCACCAGCACCGTCAACGCCAGCATGTGGCGGTCATTGCCCAGCACCAGAAGATCGAGCGACCCGTCTTCGCGATCGGCCTGAAACAGCCGGTCGAGGCCGAGCAGGCAGGCGAGCAGAGCGCCGATCCAAAGGATCGCCGGACCGATGCGGGCGAGCAGCTTCAGGTCCGGTCCGACACCGAAGGGGATGGTGGCGATGACGGCGAGGAAGAAGATGACGCTGGTGAGCGCTCCGCCGCCGGCCCGGATGGAGAGGCGGATGTCGCGCAGGAAGAGGGCTAGCATTGCCAAGCCGCGCCTGCCGTTTGATCGCCATCTTGCCGAAGGTGGCGTTCCTTCACACCCCCCTCTGTCCTCCCGGACATCTCCCCCGCAAGGGGGGAGATTGGCAGCTCCGTTGCTGACGCCTCTTTTTCAATGCCGGTGATTGGCGAAAGCCGGCATGACATCTGATCTCCCCCCCTGCGGGGGAGATGCCCGGCAGGGCAGAGGGGGGTGGGCGGGAATGCCGACATCACCCTGTTGCTCCCATCCTCAATTCCTTCGCCCCATCCAATCCCAGCGGCAAGTGCGTCGCCGCGACAATAATCCCGCCCTCCGCGCAATGCCTCGTCATCAGCCCCGCAAACCGCGCCTCCGAAGCCTTGTCCAGCCCAGCCGTCGGCTCATCCAGCAGCCACAGCGGCTTATGACTGACCAGCAATTTCGCAATTGCCGCGCGCCGCCTTTGCCCGGTCGACAGATAGCCGAAAGGCAGATGGCCGATGCCGCCGAGACCAACCGTCTCCAGCGCCTCTCCGACACCCAACTGCCCATCGCCGTTGAAATCGCGCCAGAAGCGCAGATCCTCCGCCACGCTGAGCGCCGTCTTCATTGCATTGAGGTGGCCGAGATAGTGGACCGCCGAAGCGATCGTCGGAAACCTCTCGCCGCCCTCGATGCGCACATCGCCTTGCGCCTTCGGCAGCAGCCCGGCGATGACCCTGAGCAGCGTCGATTTGCCCGAGCCGTTCGGCCCGGTGACGACCAGCACCTGGCCCTTGTCGAGCGCAAAACCGATGCCGGAAAAGACCGTCTCGCCGCCGCGTTCGCCGCCCAGATTTTCGGCAATCAGCCGCATGCCTGCCCGTCCCGAAAACTTTACCGCGCGATAGCTGCCGCATCGC
Source organism: Mesorhizobium sp. M1143 (assembly GCF_040318435.1). Lineage (NCBI taxonomy): Bacteria > Pseudomonadati > Pseudomonadota > Alphaproteobacteria > Hyphomicrobiales > Phyllobacteriaceae > Mesorhizobium > Mesorhizobium sp. M1143. The sequence goes on from NZ_JAMYMJ010000031.1 coordinate 61,699, forward strand.
ACAAATTTGCTCCGCAACTGTCTAGAACTATTCCAGAAAATTCTCTATATGCGGGACATCCGTGCCAGCGGTCGGCACGGGAACAGAATTTGCGCCGAACCAGCGCACGCGCCGCCTTGAACGGCTCGGGTTGGCTGGGAACGGACAGCGGAAATGGCCGTACCCGCACCTTTGCGCGTGATTGCATGCCCATCGGCGTCCGTTCCCTTTCAGGCTGAACAGACAAGGACGGACCGCACGTGTCAAAATCCCTCGACAGTTTCAATTGCCGCCGCGCCCTCACCGTGGGTGGCGCGGACTATGTCTATTACAATCTGGTCGAGGCCGAGAGGAACGGCCTCACCGGCATTGCCCAGCTGCCTTATTCGATGAAGGTGCTGCTGGAAAACCTTTTGCGCAATGAAGACGGCCGCTCCGTCACCAAGGACTCTATCCAGGCTGTTGCCGGCTGGCTGACCGACAAGGGCACCGCCGGCGTCGAGATCGCCTATCGCCCCGCGCGTGTCCTGATGCAGGATTTCACCGGCGTTCCGGCGGTGGTCGACCTGGCCGCCATGCGCGACGGCCTCAAGGCGCTCGGCGGCGATCCGCAGAAGATCAACCCGCTGGTGCCGGTCGACCTCGTCATCGACCACTCCGTCATCGTCGACGAATTCGGCACGCCACTGGCCTTTGCCAGGAATGTCGAGCTCGAATATGAGCGCAACGAAGAGCGCTATAAATTCCTGAAATGGGGCCAGCAGGCGTTCCGCAATTTTCGCGTCGTGCCGCCCGGCACCGGCATCTGCCATCAGGTCAACCTCGAATATCTCGGTCAGGTCGTCTGGACCAACACGGAAGACGGCGAAACGACCGCCTATCCCGACACCTGCGTCGGCACCGATTCGCACACCACTATGATCAACGGCCTTGGCGTGCTCGGCTGGGGCGTCGGCGGTATCGAGGCCGAGGCGGCGATGCTCGGCCAGCCGGTTTCCATGCTGTTGCCCGAAGTCATCGGCTTCCGCCTTACCGGCAAGCTCAGGGAGGGCATCACCGCCACCGACCTCGTACTGACCGTCACCCAGATGCTGCGCAAGAAGGGCGTCGTCGGCAAGTTCGTCGAGTTCTTCGGCCCGGGCCTGTCCAACATGACGCTGGCCGACCGCGCCACCATCGGCAACATGGCGCCCGAATATGGCGCCACCTGCGGCTTCTTCCCGGTCGATGGCGAGACCATCCGCTACCTCACAATGTCGGGCCGCGAGGAAAGCCGCATCGCCCTGGTCGAAGCCTATTCCAAGGCGCAAGGCATGTGGCGTGACGCCGGCTCGGCCGACCCTGTCTTCACCGACCTGCTCGAACTCGAGCTCGACAGCGTCGTGCCGTCGATGGCAGGTCCCAAGCGCCCCGAAGGCCGCGTTCCGCTCGAAGGCATTCCGGCCGGCTTCGCAAAGGCGATGGAAACCGAGTACAAGAAGGCTGCCGAAATCCACAAGCGCTATGCCGTCGAAGGCACCGACCATGATCTCGGTCATGGCGATGTCGTCATTGCCGCCATCACGTCCTGCACCAACACCTCCAACCCGAGCGTGCTGATCGGCGCCGGCCTTTTGGCGCGCAACGCCAACCGGCTCGGCCTCAAGCAGAAGCCGTGGGTGAAGACCTCGCTGGCGCCGGGCAGCCAGGTGGTCGCCGAATATCTGGAAAAGTCCGGCCTGCAGAAGGAGCTCGACCAGATCGGCTTCAACCTGGTTGGTTTCGGCTGCACCACCTGCATCGGCAATTCCGGCCCGCTGCCGGCGCCGATCTCCAAGGCCATCAACGATAAGGGCCTGATCGCCGCCGCAGTGCTCTCCGGCAACCGCAACTTCGAAGGCCGTGTTTCACCTGACGTGCAGGCGAACTATCTGGCGTCGCCGCCGCTGGTGGTAGCCCATGCTTTGGCCGGCACCGTCACCAAGGACCTGACCACCGAGCCACTCGGCGAAGGCCGCGACGGCAAGCCGGTCTATCTCAGGGATATCTGGCCGAGTTCGGCCGAGATCCAGGAGTTCATCGAGAAGAACGTCACACGTGAGCTATTCGCCCGCAAATATGCCGACGTCTTCAAGGGCGACGAATACTGGCAGAACGTCAAGGCGCCGGAAGGCCAGACCTATGCCTGGGACGACAACTCGACCTATGTGCAGAACCCGCCCTATTTCGCCGGCATGACCTCCGGTTTCGGCAAGATCGGCGACATCAAGGGCGCGCGCGTGCTCGGCCTGTTCGGCGACAAGATCACCACCGATCACATCTCACCGGCGGGTTCGATCAAGGCCGCTTCCCCGGCCGGCAAATACCTCACCGACCATGGCGTCGGCGTTGCCGACTTCAACCAGTACGGCACAAGGCGCGGCAACCATGAGGTGATGATGCGCGGCACCTTCGCCAACATCCGCATCCGCAACCACATGCTGGGCGAGAACGGCCGCGAGGGCGGCTACACCATCCACTACCCGTCGAAGGAAGAGGAATCGATCTACGACGCGGCGATGAGATACAAAAAGGAAGGCGTGCCGCTGGTCATCTTCGCCGGCGTCGAATACGGCAACGGCTCCTCGCGCGACTGGGCAGCTAAAGGAACGAATCTCCTCGGTGTCCGTGCCGTCATCGCCCAGTCCTTCGAGCGCATCCATCGCTCCAACCTAGTCGGCATGGGCGTCATCCCCTTCGTCTTCGAGGAAGGCACCTCATGGGCCTCGCTCAACCTCAAGGGTGACGAGCTGGTCGAGATCGACGGCATAAGCACCATCAAGCCACGCCAGACGATGATCGCCAAGGTGACCTATGGCGACGGCACCGTGAAGAACGTGCCGATCATCTGCCGCATCGATACGCTGGACGAACTCGACTACTTCAAGAATGGCGGCATTTTGCAATACGTGCTGCGCGATCTGGCCGCGTAGCGGCCAGGGCTTAGGCAGTAGGGATTGGGCGGTAGCGGGGAACGACATCCCCTACTCCCTACTCCCTACTCCCTACTCCCTACTCCCTACTCCCTACTCCCTACTCCCTACTCCCTACTCCCAGTCTTTCCAAAGC
>NZ_JAMYMJ010000032.1:0-64606 GCF_040318435.1 Mesorhizobium sp. M1143
TTCAGTCGTTCGAGCGTGCCGACCTCATCCTCGCCCATGAGCGTGCTGTAGCCGACCACGTCGGCAGCAAGGATCGCGGTAAGCCTTCGCTCCATGTGCGGTTGTCCTGCCTCCCTAGGTCAAAGCTTCGCTGAGCGTATTCGACTGGCGTTTCGAATGCGAGCATGCTTGGCCTACTGGACAGCGATAATGCAACCACGTCGTTTTGAAGACATTGCCCTCATGGCTTAGCCTTGTGCGAAACCGGATGTTGCCGCATGGCTGATGTGGGTCGAGATCGGCCTCTGTCGTTCTTAACTGGCCACAAGCGGACTTACTGGTCCCGGCCCCAAGGCTGCCGGTCAGCAATGCGCCTGATCTCGGCCGTTGCAGCCACCTTTGATACCTTCTGAAAGCAGACGTTGACGGCGACCACGCTGGAGTTCGCAGTGCGCACTGTGCGTCACGACGAGTATGAGGTGACCGGCCTAACCGCGTGGTCGGGCGGTCGAGCCGCGGACCAAGAGTTCGACCGGTATGATCACCTGGCTCGGGGCGCCGTTTGCAAACACCGTCGTGGCGGCAAGTCTCCCCTTCCCGACAATGTCTTGAGCCACTGTCGTGAGCGGGGGCGTGGTGCGCGAAGACTCCGCAGTGCCATCGAAGCCGACGACAGACATGTGTTCGGGTATCTTGATATTGCGCCGACGCGCTTCGTCCAGGACGGTGATTGCCTGCCAGTCCGACATAGTCAAGATCGCCGTTGCTTGCGGAGCCCGGTCGAATACGACCGCTCCGGCCGAAGGCTCACCTGGGGTCGTCTCGATGATCGGGACATTGTCGATTGACAGACCGAGCTCAGCCAAACCCTGGGCGAAGCCGAAAAGTCTCTCCTGATCGAGTTGAAAACCGGCAGAGATAGCGCGCGGGGAATTGCCAGGCAAATGGACGATGGGTGACCCCGATGTGCGCCGAATGGAAAGGATTGCAAAACGCCGATGTCCAAGAGCAGCCAGATGCCTGATGGCCGCCAGCGCCCCGCTCCTGCCGTCTATCCGGATAGAATTGACGTCCGGACCGGCATCGCTCTCGAGGATGACGAAGGGCAGCCGCCGGCGCCGTAAAGACGCGATCAACTCGATGTCCGCGCTGTGGCCCAGAATGAAGCCGTCCACCAAGGCCTCTCGAATGGTGGAAGTGCGTGTCTCGTCCGTACCATTGACCAAACTCAATGTCGCTCCAGCCTCGTCACAAGCAAGCGAAACGCCAAGCACCAGCTCGCGCAGATATGGGCTCCTGATCATATCGGCAATGGCGTATGCGCCCGGGGGGATCAGGCCTATGGCGTTGAACTTGCCGTCGCGCAGCACGCGTCCCCTCGGGTCGGGGCCATCATAACCAAGCTGACGCGCCGCGGCCTCGACGCGCTGGCGCAGATCGGATCGCACCAGATCCGGATGGTTGAATACGTTGGAGACGGTGCCGCGGGAGACTCCAGCGAGCCGGCCGACATCGGCGAGCGTAGGCATTTTAGAAGCGTTCATTTCCCTCAATTAGACAATTTCTTGGAGCGCTCCAAGTTTTTTCTTGACGCTAGGTCCAAAATGTTGGAACTTGCACTTGGAGCGCTCCAAAAATTGAAAGTAGCAGTTCGGCATCTGTCCCGAGCATCGGCCGAGCTGATTTCGAAAATCATCAAGGAGGATTAGGATGGCTACGACCAATGGTGCTCCGACCTCGCTCGTCGGAAAGACTTTTGATTGCTCATTCGGACAGTTCGTACCGAGGTTGACGGTCCTGTCGCCGACCGAATTGCGGGTGCAGGCGACGATCGGCGCTACCGAGATCGACGAGGTGGTTCAGAGCAATCTGACCGGCGTTCGACCCGGACTTTTCATCATGAGTTGGACCGAGCAAGGCGGCAACTTCGTCGTGCAGGTTCAAGATCACGAGAACCAGATCGTTCATAACTATGCGCGACTGGCGGACGGGCAGCAGTTCTGCGCCCAAGGCACAATTCAACCAGTGACGACGGCGTGAGGGCCGCCTGTCTATCTGAGAGGAGAATTACGCCATGACTACCAAGGTGATCGACCATACCGATCCTACGCAGTGGGATCCAAAGCTTGACGCCGTTATCGCGGCTCCCGGAAACCATAAGGTGTTGTTTGAGAATGACCGGCTACGTGTGCTTGAGGTAATCCTCAAGCCCGACGAGGAAGAGCCGACACATCACCACCGCTGGCCTTCAGTATTCGTGTTCGATGAGGTGGAAGGCCCTATCCACGACTTCGCGCCGGATGGAACCATGATGCCGCCCAATCGAGATGTCATCCAGGCGGTTCAGGCATGGGACGGTCAAGGCTGTCTCGTGGTGCATATGGCCGCCCAACCAGCGGGTCGCGTGCTCAACGCTTCGAGCAAGACCCTGCATGGTATCCGTGTCGAGATGAAGTCATAAAGCAGACGTGATCCTGGCCACCGGAACTCGCGCACGCTGAACGTCCACTTCTGACGGATTGAAGCCTTAAAGCTGCCAGTTGGCTTGCGGTCCCCAAGGTTGCCCGACAGCTTTGCGCTTCATCTCAGCCGTTGCGGACAGATTTGCCACTGATTGAAAGCGGGCATCGCGGCGACCACGCTGGTCGTCGCTCGCGACTCAGCGCGATCAAAGCTCCCACGGCGAGACGAGGGTCGCACCGTACACCCGATTTTGATTGTGCGTCAGCGCATTGGCAGGATGTTCTGGTTGAGGCGGAACAGATTGTCCGGATCGTATCTGTGCTTGATCTTGGCGAGCCGCGCGTAAGCCTCAGCGCCGAAGGCGTCGCGGACGAGATCCGATCCTTCGCCATGGCCGGGGAAGTTCAGATAGAGGCGGCCGGTCGAGTAGCGCTGCATGTCCTGCCAGAAGCTGCGAACCCAGCCGATGTTCGCGTCGTCCTCGTTAGCGCCTGGCCAGATGGCGTCGAGGCTGAGCATGAAGGGCATGGAGCGGTCGCCGAAGGCAGTCTCATCGGCTGCAACGCGCTGGACGAAACCGCCGAACTTCCAGATCGAGGCGAAGGTCATTTCGGAGGGGCGCTTCGCCATCCAAGCAGTGGTCTCCCCGACGACCTCGTCGTCGAGGCGCGAGAGGTAAGTGGATTTCCAGTAGCAGCGGTCGCGGCCTTTCGGGAACAGCCCGTCATAGAGCGACTGGATGGTGCGATATGGCATGCGGCCGCTGAAATCGACGAGCGGTTCCCCAAAACTGCGCAACGGCGCCACGACCCGTTCGCCCTCGTCGGCCGGTCCGTCATAGACATGCGCGAGCGCCAGGACGCGCCGGCCCCTTGCATGCTCGGCAATCGAGGGGTCGTCGGGCAGGGTGGAGAACTCGGCCAGGCCGCTCAGGCGGTCGGGTGCGGTCTGCATGAAGTCGCGCCAGAGCGGAATGATCTCGTTGGCGCGCTCCTCGGGATAGGCCGGACCGCATAACATCAGTTCCGGTTCGATCGGGTGCAGCTTGAACTCGAAGCTCGTCACCACGCCGAAATTGCCGCCGCCGCCGCGTAGCGCCCAGAAGAGATCCGGGTTCTGCGTCGCGTCGGCATGGATGAGCCGGCCATCGGCGGTCACCAGATCGGCGGCGAGCAGATTATCGACGCTGAGGCCGTGGCTGCCGCGCAGCCAGCCGATGCCACCGGAGAGCGTCAGGCCGGCAACGCCCGTCGCCGAGATGAGACCGCCCGGCGTGGCGCGGCCAAGCGGGGTGGTGGCCGCATCGACATCGGCCCAGGTCGCGCCGCCCTCGACGAGGGCACGGTCGAGGCCGGACGCGACCCGCACGCCCTTCATCAGCGACATGTCGATCATCAGGCCGCCTTCGCAGACGGCGTAGCCTGCAACATTGTGGCCACCCGAGCGGATCGCGATCGCTAACCGATGCTCGCGCCCGAAATTCACCGACGCCACGACATCGGCAGCACTCCGGCAGCGCGCGATGAGGGCGGGACGGCGGTCGATCATGCCGTTCCAAACGACCCGCGTCGCGTCATAGGACAGGTTCGACGGCTCCAGCACCTCGCCGCACAAGATGGAACGGAAGCTATCGATGCTCGATTGTGCAAGGGTAGCGGTGGCGGCCATGTGGCGGTCTCCTCGTTTCATGCACGCTAGCGCGGCGCGGGCACGGCCGCTAAAGTCGAAAATGCTGGAAGGCGGTCATTTCTGCCATGGTTGAACAGGCAAGACCATTGAATGTGGCGATCCTTGCCGCTCCGGAGGCTACCGCCTCCACGATCTACGGCATGTTCGACTTGTTTTCCTCGCCCGGCAGGGATTTCCTGTTCATCACCAGCGGAGCCGCGGGCACGCCACGCATGCGGCCCTATGTGGTTGCCGGGGACGGCAGCCCGTTTCGCGCGGCAAACGGCATCTGGGTGCGCCCAGATCACAGCCTTGCCGATTGCCCGCCACCCGACATCGTCTGTATTCCAGATTTCTTCGTCAATCCGGGCGAAAGCGTTGCCGGGCAGTATGACGCCGAAGCCGCGTGGCTGAAGCGAGCGCATGACGACGGCGCCATGCTGGCCAGCGCATGTTCGGGCGCGGTGCTGCTCGGTGAGGCCGGGCTGCTCGACAATCGCGAGGCCACCATTCACTGGGGCTATGTCGAGACTCTCACGAACAACTATCCCGGCGTGAAGGTGAAGCCGGGCCAGTCGCTCGTGCTGAGCGGCGAGGCCCAGCGCATCGTCATGGCCGGGGGCGGCTCAAGCTGGCAGGATCTCGCCCTCTATCTGATCGCGCGCTTCGTCAGCCTCAGGGAGGCGATGGAGGTCGCCAAGGTCTACATGCTGCAGTGGCACGACATGGGCCAGCAGCCCTTCGCAGCGCTGATGCGCTTTCGCCAGACCGACGACGCGGTGATCAACCGCTGCCAGAAATGGGCCGAACGCAACTACCGGACCCCTTCGCCCGTCACCGCCATGACCAAGCTGTCAGGCCTGTCCGAGCGCTCCTTCGTGCGCCGCTTCGCAAGGGCCACGGACATGAAGACAATCGACTACATCCACGCGCTCCGGCTCGAAGCGGCCAAGGAACTGCTGGAGACCGGCGACCTGGCGGTCGAGGGGGTGGCCAATGAAGTCGGCTACGAGGATGCGAGTTTTTTCGGGCGTCTCTTCCGCCGCAAGGTCGGGCTGACGCCGGCGCAATATCGCATTCGTTTCAGTGCTCTCCGGCGAGTTCTGAGCCGCGGTTGAATCTCAACCGTCGAGGCGCGATGCCATATTCCGCTATGCGCCGCAATTCGGCCATTGGGCCGAGCTCTGCCGCCGATTGAAGCGGACTCTGGTAGCTGGTTGCGCGTAGGCAGGGGTGCCACGTTAGAGCAAACCCAGGTGTAGGGCCGGAGGGGATCGTGGCGCGCCCAGAACGAAAGCTTGTGGCGGTTTTGGCAGCAGAAATGACCGAAGCGCCGTAAGATTGCGGCAATCCTGGTGGCGGACATCGTCGGGTTCAGCCGTCTGGGGCGAAACGACCAGGATTGTAGGCCCCCTTCACGCACACTTCTTGCGCTCAGCCACCTCGACGCTAAGGCGGAAAGCCTGGCCATCCGCATAGGAGCGTGCGTAGCTTTCTGCCTCGAAAGCGAAGGTCAGCGTGTTGCTATAGGCCGGCACGCGGACGGTCCAATTTCTTGTAGCGGATGATTTCGAAAGCATGCTCGGGCGATTCCATAGTTCCTCCCGCGATCACCGACGAGAGCTCTCAGATAGCGTCGCAAAAACCTTTGAATGCAAACCATCCGACACATCGGTGTCGTAATGTTTCAACGTTGCCCAAAGCTCCGCCAGTCCGGCCGGTAACCAAACAGTTCAGGCGGCGCTCCACATCATCAGCGCTTTCGCGACTCCGTCGAGAAGATGGTCAGCGTCAGATTCATGCTCGTAAAGCATGCTGGCCCGGATCGACTCCAGTGGAGTGTAGGATGGCGCGATACGCTTGAGTTCCGAAACGAGCCGCGATACCGCGTCCTGGTTGCCCAACTTCGCCTGTGCCGCCGCCAGCCATGTGAGCCTTACGGCCGAAGTCATGGGCAACATCGACCAACTGACAACGGCTCCCTTGTAGTCTCCCGCCGCGTATTGGGCGAATGCACGGTCGGAATGATACCAGTCTGGATGTATCGGATTGATCTGAACCGCCTTGTCGATCCAGGTCAGGGCTTCGAAAGGCTTGCCCCTGATGGCAAGCAGATAGCCGATCTGCGCGATCGTGTCCGCATCGAAGGGATTGAGGTCATAGGATCTTCGAAAGTGCCGCTCGGCGGCATCGTATGTGCGCGTGCACAGCAGTGCTTGGGCAAGAATCCGATGGCAGCGAGGCTCCTCTGGTGCGAGTCCTACCGCGAAGCGGGCTTGCTCTACTATGTCGGCCAGCACCTCCGGAGGAGCCATTCCATAATCGCCGATAATCAGGTCGGCAAATGCAAGGTATGAGCGCGCGAGCGCATAATGCGTATCCTTGGTGACGGCCGCAGCAAAGTAGTTCCGTGCTGCCTGATTATCGTCGGCGCCGTAGCCACGCAAATGCACCAGCCCCTTGAGAAGAAGCTCATAGGCCGCCAGGCTTGCTGGAGGCTTTGGACGGGCGCGCGTCAAGCCCGCATCGTCGAGCCGTGCGACAAGACGGTTCGTCACACGCAGCGCGATCTCTTCCTGCATGTCAAAAACAGCTGAGCCCGATGCTGTGAACTTCTCGCCCCACAAGACCGCGCCGTTTGCCGCTTCGATGAGGTTGATCGCCACCCGTACGGTGCCGTCGCGAAGGCCCATGCGTCCCCGAACCAGGAAGGTTGCCCCGAGTCTCCTGCCGACCTCGGTCCAGTTGCCGGGGTCCTCCGACGCAAAGGAAAAGCTTGAGTTGCGCGCCAGGACAACAGCAGTGCGAAATCGCGCCAGAGCGTTGACAATGTCCTCGGCAAAACCATCGACCAGAGGCGTGTCGGTCGCATCGCCTTCATTAGTGAAGCGCAGCACCGCTACAGAAGGCAGGTCGGACGGCGGCCTCGCCGGCGCGCCAAGCGGTGAAAGGAGGTAGCCGCGGCCTGAGACGGTGCGAATTATACTTTGTGAGTCATCGCGCAGCGCCTTGCGCAACTCGCGCACGCCTTGGGTGAGCGAGTCTTCGGTTACAAACAGCCCAGGCCAGACGGACTCCATCAGCTCCGACTTGCTGACGACGTGCCCTGTTTTTCCAACGAGATGGCTCAGGAGTGCAAATGTCTTGGGACGAAGTTTGACGGGATGACCCTGGCGCAACAGCAAGCCGCGCGAAGTGTCAAACACGCACTCGCCGATTGCTATGCTCCCTGATTCTGTATGCGACATTCAGAAGCGCTCTGCCAAACCGAGCCGGGCTCGTCGACATACAGGGGCCATCCGCGCTTACGGTCAAGACCTTTGCCGCAGCCGCAGGTTCTGCTCCCTCAGGCACGGGTTCATGGCGAGCCAGGGCGCCCAACTCTAGAAGTTCGAAGAAGGTGCCGGGCATTGGCGCGCAGGCCAAGCTGTTGACCCCACTGAAGTACAACTCGTAAAGCTCTTGCCGTATGCGGAGCCTTTCGACGTCGTTTTCCATGATGGCCACTCCCTAGATTGTAGGGATCATGGCGCATGTGGAGCGGTGCGTACCGGCGAAATTCTGAAACTTTTCTGAAACCTGGTCGCTGGAGTACAGATCGGCCGGCGCCGAGAAGCCAATGACTGGCTCGCCGGCGGCTATCGCGAAATGCGATCACGCGAATCGGGCGAACTATTCCTCGTCTTCCACTCTCGGCGAGGCGCCTTGGGTCGCTGCCTCGATGCGATCGACGACGCGCAGCTCTTTACGATGGCGAGGAATTCAGCTGCCAGGTGCTTGAACTTCACCTCGCCCCCAGAGCGAAGATCCTCGCCTTCGATATCTCTCAAGGGCATGGAAGTTGCGGCAGCGCCTTTGAGGAACCGCAAATATCCCGCTGCAGCTCGTCTTTCGTTCGTTCAGGGTGTGAGGCCGCCACATGATTGAAGACCCACCGCTGCTCACCATCAAAAGCCGTTTCGAACGGCCTGCGGCAGAGATCATCAGTGCCTTTTCCGGCTTGCCCGTGAGCCTAGTCCTAGACGCCATGGGCGGGCGAGGGGCGTTGCACCAGGGATTAAGGCACTCTCGCCAGGTACTGCGATACTGGCCGATATCATCGTTGCGGCCACCGACAGCTTTGCTGGTGCGGCGGTCACTGAGGATCTCGTCCTTGGCATGGTGCGAAACAAGGGGTGCGCCGGCCTCGTGCGCGATGTTGTCGGGATCGAGGCGGGCGGGTGCCGGTTTACTGTGCCGGGATCGTCGCGAACTCGCCGGCGCGCAATGGTCCAGGCACGGCCGGGTTCCCGGTGGTACTGGGAGGAATGACCATCTCGCGGGGAGACATACTGGTCGGCGACCGCGATGGTATCGCCGTGGTGCCTCGCCTCGAGGCTGAAACGGTGCTGGCGCGGCTCACCGTATCAGGGCGGTGAGAAAACTCTTGATGGCCTGGTGCGGCAAGGTCTCGCCCGATTTCGCCGAGGTCATCATCAAGTCTGACAGGACGCGCTTCGTTGACTGAAAATTTTCAACGGCACCTAAGGTCCGCCTCGCCAACAGATCGTGGTTGCCGTAATTCACTTCCAATCAGATCCCGCGCTGCTTTGTTTGAGGCTATCTCGGAATTCACCTATCGAACGTCGCCTTCGAAAACGGGATTTTGTAATCTGTGCTATGCCACTTAGTCGACAGGAGTGGGCAAAGTGAGCCAGACGCGGAAACTTGCGGCGATCCTGGTCGCCGACGTGGTCGGATACAGCCGGTTGGCGGGGTCGGACGAAGATCAAACGCTGGCGCGGCTACGGGCGCTCCGGAGCGATCTCATCAATCCGACCATCGCTGTCCACAATGGGCGCGTTGTGAAGCTTATGGGTGACGGCACCCTCGTAGAGTTCCGGAGCGTTGTTGACGCCGTACGCTGTGCAATCGAAATGCAGAACGGCATGATTGAGCGCAACGCTGGCTTACCGCCCGGGCGACGCATTGAATTTCGCGTCGGCATTCATCTCTGCGATGTTGTCGAGGAGAGCGACGGCGATCTGATGGGAGATGGTGTCAATATTGCCTCCCGTCTAGAAAGCATCGCTGAGCCGAACGGCATCTGTTTATCGGCCGCCGCTTACGAACAGGTGCGCGACAAACTGAAGGAAGAATTTGTCGATCTGGGCGAGAAAGAGCTCAAAAATATCGCACGCCCGGTGCGCACCTATCGCCTATGTATGCGCGACACGGTCCCAAAAACCGATCTGGCTGCGACTGCCGGGTCCTCCGAACAGCTGGCGCTGCCCGACAACCCTTCGATTGCTGTCTTGCCATTCCAGAACATGGGCGGCGACCCCGAACAGGAATACTTCGCCGACGGCCTTGCCGAAGACATTATTACTCGGCTGTCGCGTCTTCGTTGGCTCTTCGTGTCCGCCCGGAACTCTTTGTTCACCTACAAGGGAAAAGCGGTCGACTTAAAACAAGTCGGTCGAGAGCTTGGTGTGCGGTATGTGCTGGACGGAAGTGTAAGGCGCTCAGGTCATCGACTCCGGATAAGCGCGCAAGTCAGTGACACATCGACCGGGGTACAAGTGTGGGCTGAACGATACGATGTGGAATTGTCGGAATTCTTCGCGCTTCAGGATCAGATTGCCGAAAGTGTCATCGCTACGATCGAGCCGCGGCTCTACACGGCGGAACAGCAACGCTTTCAGAGCAGGTCCCCCACCAATCTTGACGCTTGGGGATTCGTCATGAAGGCGATGCCATATGTCTGGACCTGGAGTTCGGCTACGGAAATCGAGATTGCACAGGGATTTCTGAAGCAGGCTACGGACCTCGATCCTGACTATCCCCGCGCCAACAGCCTGTTGGCGTGGGCTCACGCGGCCCGCGTTTTGTCAGGATGGGCCAACGCAGCAGACATTCTGCCCACCTCTCGCGCCCTCGCGCAGCGGGCAATCCAAGGCGACCCCGAGGACCCGTGGACGCATTTAGCGGCAGGGTTTGTCCACATGATTTCGCGCGGCTTCGACTCTGCTGTGAGAGAACTAAATGAAGCGATCGAGCTAAACCCGAGCTTCGCCTTTGCGCATTCGATCCTGGGCTCAACTTACGGATATGGGGGCATGCCCGCCGAGGGGCTCGACCATCTTGAAATCGCGGGTAGGCTAAGTCCTCGCGATCACACATATGCTGCGAATTTCTCCATCCTTGGCTTATGTCATTTCATGGCTGGACGATATGCAGACGCGGTCGAATGCGAATGTCGCGCGGTTGAACTCCGGCCCCATTTTGGGTCTGCATGGCGGACGTACGCGGCGGCCGCTGGGATGGCCGGTGAAATGGACATCGCGGTTCATGCGCTTTCGCAGGCCAAGCGCCTTCAACCGTCCCTATCCCTTCAATGGGTAGACAAGTTTCATCCGATCGTTCACGACAAGCACCGGGCTCTCTATGTAGAGGGGCTGCGAATTGCCGGGCTTCGATAGTTGCGGATCGTGCCGTGCTCGTAGCTCGCTATCGGACCTACTATACCGCACGAGCGTGCGCTCAGCGCCTCAACTCGGTTGTTAAAGCTTCGGTGGGTTTCTTCCAACAGCAGACGTTCCTCACGATGAATCCGAAGAGCCGGCCGACCACTTGGAAGTATGCATTCGAATCGCTTCGGCGCGCTAGATCTCTGAAACCAAGGCGCTACTGGGGATCCCTGAGTTCGGCTGATCAATTGCCGCCGTCAAAACGGCTTCCGCTCCCGGGGCTCTCCCTTCTCACCAATTTCCCGTGCGGTTCTGCGCTGCACTCTGGAGCGCGCGAGAGGCGGACCTATCGAAGCTGTCGGCGCAGGCCGCTTCGACGTCCGCTTCGGTCAAGCCAACGTCCCGCAGAAGGAAGTTGGACAGGTGACCGAGCCCGCGCTCTATGTTGCGGCGGGTCCTCCACTCACGGACAAGGGCCAGCAGGCGTTCGAGCGGAGGGTCAAGAAAAGTGCCCGGCAAGCGCCGTGCGGTCTGGCCTATTGTCGTTTGCGTCATGTTACGCCAAGTCATGGTGAACCTCCGTTGATCGGGAATGCGAATGGCGATCACGTGACGGCAGAAGGCGAGAAGGCGCCAGGGCAGCTTCGGAAGCGTTCCGCTTCAGATTGTGAACTGGCCTCAGACCTCCGAAAGGCCTAACCTGCGGCAAAGGAGCGGTCAGCCATGACGCGACGGCCTTACGGACTGGTCTGCCCGATCTCGCACGCCTGCGAGTTCCTGGAGCCACGCTGGACAATTCAAATCCTGACCGAGCTCTGGAACGGCTCGACCCGCTTTAATGACATTCGCAAGGGGGTGGGCAACGTCTCGTCCGCCCTCTTGTCGAGGCGGCTCAAGGAAATGGAAGCGTTGGGCCTGGTCGAGCGCGTCGAGGACGAGGCGACGGGCACCATCAGCTATTTCCGTACCGAAAAGTCGATAAGGCTCGAGCCGGCGATGAACGCGCTGGCGGAATGGGCGCAATGCAACATCGAGGCGGAGATCGCGCTCGCCGACGTGGATGTTTCGACCCTCATGTGGGCCGTGCGGCGAAAGATTGACCTCGCTGAACTGCCGCGGCGGCGCGCCGTCATCCGCTTCCATTTCCGCGACGATCCCCCACCGAGGTGTCCCCATTACTGGTTTGTGGTCGAGCCAGGCTCAGACTTGCCCGAGCTATGCGCGCTCGACCCCGGCCGGGACGTCGATCTTTACGTCGAGACCGGCGTTGTTTCGCTGGGAGCCATCCTGGAGGGCCGCTCCAGCATCGAGCGTGAGAAAGAGAGGGGCGGCCTTTTCCTCATCGGCGACCCCGGCCTCGCGCGAAGCATGGACCGTTGGCTTCGAATCTCGGTCTACGCGGCGCTTGAGGGAATCGTCCAGCTTCCTTGAAAGCCATGTTTGGAGTGCAGCCTTATGCAACCCGCCCAGGACGACAAAGCCATTTGGCTGGCCTCAAAAGCTATGGTGCAATCGTCCGTTGTTGATTGCTGCTCACTGAAAGCCGCCGGTCCGCATTCGGCCCAAAGGAAGTCATCGCTGCACAACTTCTCGTTCACTGCAATCCTACGATAGCCTTGAAACCCGCCGCTCGTTTTATCAGTACGCCGGCGTCGGCGGTACGCCCTGCGCGATCCTTCGCTCCATGCTGTCCACATGGGCAGGGTCTACCGGACGTTCTGAAGCGAGACATAGTTGCGTCCAATAAGGTTCCCATTGACTTTTGGGCACATCTGACTCAAAAGTTCAGAGGCTATTGGACATTGGAGAGTGGGATGCAAGTCGGCTACGCACGAACTTCGACAGAAGAGCAGGTCGCGGGACTGGAGGCCCAGATACGCGACCTCAAAGCCGCCGGTTGCGAGGAAGTCTTTTCGGAGCAGGTGTCAGCCCTGGGCGATCGGCAGGAGCTCGATCGTACGCTCAAGTTCCTGCGCAAGGGCGATACGCTGGTGGTCACCAAGATCGATCGCTTGGCGCGTAATACGCGAACCCTTGGTGATATTGTCGATGGCCTGCATGGACGTGGTGTAGGTCTGAAGGTCTTACAGTTCGGAAGGGAGACGCTGGACACGACCGGAGCGTACGGTCGGCTGATGCTGAACATGTTCGCTGCTTTCGCAGAGTTCGAGCGGGGCCTGATGAAAGAGCGACAGAAGGAAGGCATCGCGAAGGCGAAGGCAGACAAGAAATACAAAGGGCGGAAGCCTACGGCTCGAGCAAAGGCCGGTGAAGCAGTCGCCTTATTCGAGCAACAGAAGTCCGTGTCAGAGATCGCCGCGTCCCTCGGCATAGGACGGGGGTCAGTCTACCGAGCGCTTACGGCTGCTGGCCTCAGTAGCTCACGGTCTGCAAGTGTGTCGCGGACTGTTCGCACGCATCGGATTTAATTTGTTCACCAAGGGACCGAACCGATGATCGGGCGTACATTTCAAATGTGTCCTTCAGTGTAAAATACGATTTTCACACTGAGACGTCCGCCAGGGGTGGATCTGAATCTGGTTAATTTTCCGAGGCGAGTCGGTTGCCACTCGCGATACTATGTAGAGTTACCGGGACAGTAGATTTCCGAACATGATTTTCGGACACCCAGGGGATTCAGTTTGCAGCCAAGGCATCAGGGTTTACCGATGTGCGGAAAACGGTCGTTTTCCGGACATAGCAATGTCGCGTACAGACTTACGCGCTATCCGGGCTCTAAGGTCCGATCCAGGATGCGATTTAGGCGAGCAAGATACGCTCAGCGAGCGTGCGATGACCGTCTTTGGGGCAGGCTATCATTTTGTCGATCAAAGAGTGCAGAACTCCTTTGACCCATTCGTTGCCCACGGCACGGATCGCGTACTGCGCGCCTCGATAATCGTCGAAATTCGGGATCAGTCTGCCGCTGATGGAAGCCAGCGACGGACAGGCTCGCTATCATCAAAGACCGCCTCGAAAATTGATGATGCGAGCACGGCATATATGTGAAGGGTTTCAGAGCCGACGTTTCGAAACCCGTGTTTTCGATTAGCCGGAACAACAAGTGATTGCCCTTCGATTACGCTAACCGACTCGTTGTCGATCCAAATCTCTGCTTTGCCGGCGACCACAGAGAGCACTTCTTCAACACGGTGACTGTGCGTCGGGGCGCCCATAGCCGGCGCTACCCATTGCTCGAAAATGCACAGCTGAAGCGCGCCGTTCTCAGCGGATATAAGCATCCGGGTTTCTACTCCAACTCGCCATTCCTCCCGCCGCTGTTCCGCATGTGAGATTATCTTCATGATGATTGTGGACCCCTCTCACTTCAAGCAAATGTTCTTCTCCTGTAAGGACCGGCCCGCCACTCTGAAATGCACATCGAAGCAACGTCCCAACCTTGGCCAGAGCACAAGCAGATGGTCCGTGTCGGCATCCCCGGACCCGGAGCCCTCAGCGACATCCATCCCCCTGCTTGTCACCAGATGAGACTTCGATCAATCTCGCCAATTGAGGTCCTCCCGGTTAACGCCATTGCCGTTTCAAATTCCCGGCGTAACAGGTCAACACAGTGCCTGACCCAATCGGATCCGCCCAAGGCAAGCGCATAAACATATGGGCGGCCGATCATCACCGCGGTTGCTCCAAGAGCGATAGACTTCAAAACATCCGTTCCCCGTCTGATGCCGCCATCGATAATAATTGGAATCCTGCCGGCCACCCGCTCGGCAATTGCCGGCAGTGCATCGATCGTTGCCGGCAGCGTGTCGAGGTTCCGTGCGCCATGATTGGAAACCACAATGGCGTCGGCGCCTGAGCCTATCGCCAGTTCAGCGTCCTCAGGATCAAGGATGCCTTTCAAAACGATAGGCAGAGCGGTGAGAGAACGAAGCCACTCAACATCCGGCCATGTCAATATTGCACGCTTTGGCGAACCACCGATCTTGAAGAGGCCTGTATTGCGGTCATTGAAATAAGGGGTGGCGAGCGCATCGGGAATTTTGAAACCGGCTCGCATTTGCCTTCGCCGATCGCCGAGTGTTGGCATATCCACCGTTACGCAGATCGCCTTCGCTCCGCCCGCAGCGACTTGGGCGACAAGGTCGCGGTTGAAACCTCGATCGCTCTGCCAATACAACAGGAACCAGATCGGCACAGGGCTTGTGGCCACGCATTCCTCGATGGTTGCTGTTCCGCTGGTCCCCAGAGTGAATATCGCACCGGCTTCGCCCGCCCCGCGAGCGGCAGCCACCTCGCCCCCGGGGTGTGACATGCGTTGGAATGCCGTTGGCGCCAGAAAGATCGGATGAGAGAGCCTTTCACCGAAGAGCGTAATGCTTGTGTCGATCTTCGAGACGTCCCGCAAAACCCGCGGCCTGATCCGCAGCAGGTCAAACGCACCTACATTGTCCCGCATCGTAATTTCGTCACCAGCCGCGCCGGCGATAAACTCATAGACGGCATGGGGCAAACGATCACGTGCAGCAGGTTCGAAGTCTGCCAGGCAAAGAAATTCATTTGCGAGATCAGAAGGCATTTGCCACCCGGCTGCGGTGTTCAAGACGTTATGCTGAGTTGTTACGCTGTTCAACAGGCCGCCCGTGCTCCACGGCATCTTGAGCTTCTTTCCAGAGTCGTGCTCGAATCGGACTGACTACGAGTTGAGGCCATCCGTGCCTGACCAAAAGCCAGAAGGCCCCTGCCGGACAAAAACGCGCTTTGTCGTCTGCCGTGCTGGTGGCCAAGCCGTCACGCCCTCTCTGAAGGACTTCTCTCGTTTGAGGATGCGCCTAGACGGCACCCTTTCAGATATTTATGTTAGACATCTCTAAAGTAGGCATGAGCCGCTCGGCTTCAGATTGCGCCAAGGCCTGCATTCAAGCCCTGATTTGTTGTGCTTTTTCATCCGGGGGGCGCCAGTATGACAAGCGAACGTCAGCACGAATACGAGTTGGGACATTCGGAAAGAGAACTGAGAAGGCTGGCGACGCAGGCGGCATTGGTTGACCCGATGACCCGGGATTACCTGCGGCGAGCTGGGCTTCGAGCAGGAATGCATGTCCTTGACGTGGGGAGCGGCGCCGGCGATGTCGCCTTTCTCGCGGCTGATATTGTCGGACCCACAGGTCTTGTTATCGGCTCTGACAGGTCGGCGAAGGCTCTTGACGCTGCTCGGGCGAGAGCCGCGCAACGTGGTTTGGAGAATGTAATCTTCCACCAGTGTGATCCTGCCTCCTTCACTTTCGATATAGCGTTCGACGCAGTTGTTGGCCGATACGTCCTTATGTTCGCGCCCGATCCGGTCGAGATGTTGAGGGGGGTTGCGCGGCATCTTGGTCACGGGGGCGTGATGGTATTCCACGAAGTCGACTGGACTGGCGCTGCCTCGTTTCCCTCCGTCCCAACGTACGACAACTGCTTTCGGTGCATTGTGGAGACATTTCGTCGTGTAGGGACCAACCCCAACATGGGCCTGCAGCTCCATGCGACCTTCGTAAAAGCCGGGCTGCCGGCCCCTAGCATGGCGGTAAGTGCTCTCGCCGGAGGTGGATCAGACAGTATGAGCGGCATTGATCTGATCTCCGATCTAGCAGCGACCATGGCTCCGGTCATGGAGCAGATGGGCGTTATCGCAGCTTCAGAACTCGGTCCCGAAACGCTGCAAGATCGAATTCGCGCCGAGGCTTATGCAAGCGGGAGCGTGGTGGTCGGCCGATATGAGGTGGGCGCCTGGTCACGGCGAATGTAGGCACCACGGTCATGCGCCCGCGCTTCCCTCGTGCAGCCCGCTCGAGGCTATCCGACTCGAGGCAGCGCCGGCGCGAGACATGGTGGCCTGGCTGTGCTCGGACGCCATCAACTTCAATACCGGCGTGTTATTCGAAATGTCGGGTGGGCGGGCTCGCTACTGAGCGCCGACCATCTCGGTGCTTTCAGGCGGCCCGGCGCCACCGTGGACCAAATATTCCCTACCCCTAACGCGGACCTATATGATCCCCTCATGGCAACTCTGCGGTACGAGGTAAGGCGGGAACTAGATGGGACGTGGACGGTGTTCGACGTGTTCACCGGGCTGCCGGCTATTGTAGCGGGCCACCCATCTATCGACCTTCCCGACATGGAGTATGCCGAAGAGCTGGCAGCCATCCTGAATGCCGACGATCTGAAGCAGAGGCTACCTCACGGTAGGTTCTCGGAGGGTTCGCCTACGGAGGTGGCATGACAAGTTAGCCATTCGCCCGCCTTCGTGCCCCATCAGGGCGCCGAGTGTCGGCGTCTGTTTGATTAGGGGACGGGGGTTTCATCATCACTCGCAATTGCATCTGGTCAATGGTTGCGACGATGGCGGCGGGCGGCGCTTCCGCTTCATGGATCAGTTCCGGCCCGTACAGGCGCCCAGGCCAACCATATCGCGCTGCCGGTATCGCCAGGCGCCGCCTTGGCTTCATTCTCACGCATATCGTCACGTGGCCTTCCACGCTGCCGTTGAAAGACAGTTAAAAGAAGGGCATGAGGAGCGCTGCCAAAGCTAGTTAGATTGGATGAGTCCTATGACGCAGAGCATTCTCGATAAGACATTGGCAGGGGCCCAGAAGGATCAGGAGACGGTTCGATCCGGCGAGCCGATCGGCAAGGTCCCCGACGGCGTGACGTTTCACGACATGACCGCTCACCTCGACGACAGGGGAAGTGTCACCGAGGTCTACGACCCTCGCTGGAATTGGCATCCCGATCCGCTTGTTTTTTGCTACATGTTTACCATACGACCGAGAACGGTGAAGGGTTGGGCGCTGCATAAGCTTCACGAGGATCGATACTTCGTTGTCGATGGCGAGATGGAGGTCGTCCTGTATGACCCAAGGCCCGAGTCGAGCACCTGCGGACAGGTATTTCGGATTGTTCTGTCTTCAGCCCGGCCACGCCTGATGAACATCCCCAGATTCGTCTGGCACGCGGACCACAACATCGGCGCGAGGGACGTTAGAGCAATCAATTTTCCTACAATGCAATATGACCACGCCAATCCCGACAAATACCGGCTGCCGCTGGATACCGATTTGATCCCGGTCGACTTTGGCGGCCTCAAGGGATGGTAGACGACGCTCCGCCGCTCTTCAGCGTTCTGATGCCGACCCATAATCGTCCCGACTCTCTTGCCTATGCGATCCAGTCGGTGCTGGCGCAGACGGAGCAATCGTTCGAGCTTCTGGTCGTTGGCGACGGTGCAGCACCGGAGACCGAAGCGGTCGTGAAAAGCTTTTCCGACCCGCGCATTCGTTGGTTTGATTTCCCCAAGGCGCCTCACTTTGGCTATGCCAATCGAAATCTGGCGCTTCGATCGTCACGCGGGGAATTGATAGCCTTCGCGGCCGACGATGACCTGATGATGCCGGATCATCTTGCACTCATGCGCGGCCAGTTCGTCGATCCGTCGGTGGCACTTGTCTACGGCCAGGTCCTCTGGGTCTCGACCGACGGCATTTGCGGTCCTGATCTTACCAACCTGTTTTTTCCCGAAGAGCGGCGCCAATTCATGGCGAGAGGGAACACGATAGCGGCCTCAGGCGTCGTATATCGCGCCAGCGCTCTTGCAGAGCGGACGGTGTGGCCAGAAGATGTGAACGGGGCGGGAGACTGGGAGATCTGGCGTCGGATCGTGCTCACAAAGGGCTTCGCCGCCGTGCGCTACCTTCGCCTTCCTACGTGCCTGCATTTCTCCGCTAAGTGGAAAAACCTCAGAGACTCCGGATTCGCGAGGCTGACGGGCTTCATCAAAGCGTGTGAGACGTCGATCTGGTTTCCGGCGCCGCTACGGGTGGCCATTCCGACAGGACACCTGGAACAAAAGGTCTTCTGGGACATCATGTCTGTCGATCCCGATGGCTGGACCGCGCTCATTCGGGAAGCCGCAGCCGACGCCGTCAACCGACTTGCGCTCGACCGTCTCGAAAACCTGGCTACACCCGACTCGCCGCCCACATCACCTCCTCCCACCGCTGCACCAGATAACGGCCGAGCCGAGGCGCTTGCGGTAGAACTACAGGCTCTCGCGATTGAAAGGAACGTTTTGAAGATGGAGATGGAGGCGCTCAAGCGCTCGAAGAGTTGGCGTTGGACTGCCCCTCTAAGGCAATTGCGAAGGCAAATCGGCCGATAGGAGCCGGCGCCGAAGGGCATCAAGCGGCAAAGCCGGGCCCGATCGGACGAGTTGAAGCACTTGCGTGGCGAGGAAGATTTGCGGCACGCTTCTCTGCAGGATTTCCGCGAGGACGAGGATCAATAGGCGTTGCCCTTTGAAGCGGCTTTTGATCATGAACCACCTGGCTGGCGCCGAACTTTCGGCCGGTGTCCTCGCCGAGAAAGTTCAACTCAGCCAGTCGGCTTTGTCGCAGCATTTTGCCAAGCTCCGCGCCTTCGGCCTTGTCGACACCCGACGCGACGGTCAAGTAATCTACTACTACTGCTCATCCGGCGCAGCGCGCGATTTGCTAGCTACGCTGGACGGCTTCCTGACGACCGGACGACCGCTCGCGGCGCCAGGTCCGCACTACGTTGCCCAAAGACTTCGCAGGGTGCGAATGGCCTGAGAAGGCAAATCTACGACCTAAACGGGGCGACCCGAACCAAGTGGATCGCTAAGGTTCGATGGACCTCACGGGACACGGGCGGCCCGCGTCAGCCTGTAAAGCGGAGCGCGGGCCTCAACCGTCGACATCGGTTGGCAGCGGGACACGCTGCAACCACCCAACTCACGCCGCCCGAGGCCTGTTCCCCGGACAGACAAAAAGCCCGCCGCCTATGCTTTTGCGCGCAAATAGTTCGCCCAGTTCACTGGCGCTAGTCGACCATGTCGCGCAGCGGCTTCTTGCGCTTCGGCGGCACATAGGCCTGCACCAGCCTGACCTTGTCGATGTCGACCGTGACCGGCGGTCCTAGGACAATTGTCACCTTGCCGCCTTCCTCGTCGACATAGGTGACGTTGCCGACGAGTTCGATCTGCTGCCCGCGCTTCACCTTCGTCGTGCGATCGACGATCGAATGCGGGAAGTTGTAGCTGGGTATGCTGACGCTGACGTGGTCCTCGTCGACCCGCCTGCGCACCGTGGCCGTTATCGCCACCTCGTCGCCAATGCCTATTCCCCGAGCCATAAGAGGGATTCTGGAGCTGGCGGCCTGTTAGTCAAGAGATTGCTAATATGCAACCGGAGGCGCAAAGTGTCAGATAGATGAAGCTCTTCTTGATCGCGCTCGCCGTCGCTCATAACTGGTATACCGGCTACCATGATCCGGTCACCGGTGAATGCTGCGACAAGAAGGATTGTAGGGTCATCAGCTCGCGCTCTGTCGAGCCTTTGCCGGGCGGCGATTTCAATATCCGCACTGGGTCCAAGAGCCGATATTTCATCTCTAAGAAGCGCGTTCTAGAGAGCGAAGACAGCCAGTATCACATCTGCACGTCGCCCCCGAATATGACTATCCGCTGCTTCTTTGCGCCCCACGTGGAGGCGAGCCGATAGCGGCCGATTTCGGTTTCGGGAACCGCAACGAACCAAGGCTCAAGTGTTGCAGGAATGAGACAGTAAATTTGGCGAACTCTGGTACATATTAGCTCCGGTTTAATGTGGGGACGATGATGCGCAGCCTTTCAGTTGCAATTGCAGGTATTTTGACGATGCTGGCCGGAGCGGCATTTGCCGCAGACCCGATGGCCATCGTTCCATCTGAAAGCAGCGCCATCAACTGGTCAGGAGCCTATATTGGCGCCGTAGCCGGATATGGTTGGAACAGCGATCACTACGATTTCGGCCCCCCCGGTGTCGATGTTGATTCGGATGGCTTCATTGGCGGCCTGACCGCAGGGTACAATTGGCAGCGGGGCCAGATCGTGTTCGGCGTTGAGGGCGACGTGTCATACGCCAATATTCACGGCAGCGCCCTTGAGGTTCCGTTTGTGCCGCCATGCGGCAATGAAGGCTGTACAGCCGATGTCGACTGGTACGGGACTGGCCGCGTGCGCGTTGGCTATGCGTTCGAGAATTTCCTCCCATATCTCACGGGCGGCTTTGCTGTCGGTAAGGTCAAGGGCACAGCTGACCTGGGAGCCTGCGGCTTTACGCCAACATGCGGCTATGACGAGACCAGGTGGGGCTGGGCGGCCGGCGCAGGACTTGAATGGGCGCTGAACCAGCAGCTGTCGTTCAAGGCTGAGTATATGCACGTCGACCTGGGCACTCCCGAGTTCAACACGCCTTCTTCTGTCCCATCGACTGACAATATCGATTTCGACACGGTCCGCGTAGGCATCAACTATCATTTCTGAGGCTCTACGCCTTTCTGTCGTCGGTTTATTTTGAAGGAGAAAACCTTGGTGAAGAAAATCTATTTGAAGCCGACGTTGGCGAAGCGCGGTAAACTGTCGGCTGTGATCGCTGGCGGTCTATCCTCCCCGGGCCCCGTGGCAACATAAGTTTTGTTACCGCCACATTCCGGGCCCCTTGGTGCGTCCAGCTTGGCGGATTGACTGCCTCGGCTCTATATCGGCCGGATGGAGGCTGGACGTTCCAATCGCTGATCGACAAAAAGATGACGGTCACGGCGTACTGCCACACCCCAGCGTGCCATCATAAGCAGGGAGCTTGAACTGGTGAAGCTCCGCGACCGTTTCAGCCAAGAGGCGCCGGCCATGACCGATGACCTCATTCCCAAGCTGAAAGTCGGGCTGATCTACTCGTCGGACACCAGCCCGAACGCCTATGGCAAGGCGAAGGGCAGCTAACGAGCCAGCGCCATTCCAAGCCCAACACCAAGGCCGATAGTGAGGGCCAAGGAACAGCTTGCTGGCAAGCTCGAGGGCGAAGGCGCGACAGGGCGCCAAACGTCC
Organism: Mesorhizobium sp. M1143; assembly: GCF_040318435.1. Classification (NCBI taxonomy): domain Bacteria; kingdom Pseudomonadati; phylum Pseudomonadota; class Alphaproteobacteria; order Hyphomicrobiales; family Phyllobacteriaceae; genus Mesorhizobium; species Mesorhizobium sp. M1143. The sequence goes on from NZ_JAMYMJ010000032.1 coordinate 21,442, forward strand.
TGGCGGGGCTCCTTGAGGGCGTTGGCGATGTCATCGAAGATCGTTTCCATCGGTCGAGTCTTGGATCGAAACGCCGAATCTGTGAATCCCCTCCGTCAAAGTCTAACGATCAGGCGAGCGCCCTGGAAAGCACGTGCAGTAACGGTTGATTCAACCATTGCTGGTATAAGTGTGGGGTGGGTGGCGGCTCCGACAGTTCGGGGTGGAACTCAATGCCGAAGCCGCCTACGCAGCCAAGGTTGGGGTTTGACCGCGCCGTCCTATTCTGGGACAGCGCGGTCAACGATTCGTTAAAACGCTCCGGAACTAATTAAGCACGCGCTAATTGACTCGCGGTCTCGGGAGTCAGTGCATGCGTGAAGTTCATTCCTCCGATGATGGAGCCGATTTTGGCGGGACAAGCCTCCCGAGGGCATTGGACAGCGTCACGTACCGGCCGCCGTCTTCGTCTTCCCTCTTCCTAGAGATCCGCCATTCGTTGGGCGAGTGGGTTGTTCTCATCATAGGCAGGAACGGTGAAACGTATTCCCGAGCATTCGAAAATGAAGCAGATGCCCTCGCTTTCGCTGGCGATCAGTCTTCTCGTCTAGGATTGGAAGCTCCCCCGTGAGCGTCAGCGCTGCCCGGCATTCGTCGGCTTCGATCTTCATAACCTAGAAACATGCAATTCGTCTAAAATGTTCCGGAACCGATTTCGGGCTCGCGGCTTGAATCGCCGGACGGTGGGTCAGTGCATGCGTTTGAACTTCATCGAGCCGTTGATGCCGACCCTTGTGGAGAAGCCTCCCGCGGGTGAAGGCTGGACCCACGAGGTCAAGTTCGACGGCTACCGTTCCCAGATGATCATCGATGAAGACGGCACACGCATTTATACGCGCAACGGCCACGACTGGACGGCGAAATATCGTGACCTGGTGAGAGAGGCTAAGCGCCTTGGTGCCGAAAGCGCCATTGTCGACGGCGAGATAGTCGTTCTGAACGACAAGGGCCTTTCGGACTTCGCAGCGCTGCGCAAAGCCATCACCCGCCGGCAACACGACTTGTATTTTGTTGCCTTTGATCTGCTTCATCTTAACGGCCACGATCTGCGCGATAAGGCGCTAGAGGAGCGGCGCGAGATCCTGGCCAGCATGATCAAGCCGGGCGGGCGCATTCAATTCAGCGAGCCGCTGCCCGGGGAAGCGAACGCCATTTTTCACTTGCTCGACAAGGCCGGACTTGAAGGCATGGTGTCGAAGCGGAAGGACAGCAAATACCGAAGCGGTCCGTCGACCAACTGGCTGAAGGCCAAGTGCTATGCGATCGACGAGTTCGATCTGCTCGGCGTCGAGCGTGAAGCGGGCAAGCCGGCTTTCGCTCTGATGGCTGAGCGCGGCACCGGGCGTTATGTCGGAAGCGCATTCGTCACCTTGAACCGGGAAAGGCGCGAGAGGCTATGGAAACGCGTCCAGGAGCACTCAGGCACGGCGCCCAAGGGCATCATCAAGCGGCCGGCCACGCAATGGGTCAAGCCGGGGCTGATCGGGCGCGTGAAGCATCTGCGCGGCGAGGATGACCTGCGGCATGCATCGCTGCAGGACTTTCGAGAAGAATGAGCAAGCGGGGTAGGGATTTTCTCTACCATTGGATCTCGGATCATTTGTCGGACGATCCGATTATCGACCCGGTGCTGCTGGTGATCGATATGACTGCGGAAGCAAAACGGGCGGCCGAAACCCAAGGCATTCCCGGCCAGGAGATCGATGAGGAAATCGGCACGATCTATAAATTAATCATGCAGGGGTTGCGCTAACTGCCGGCGGCCGACCGATCATCTGATGGGGCTTTGGGCCATCCTTGGCTATAGGAAGCGTTCGCCATCGCCGCGATGCGCCAAACAGAACCAGTGCGAGGGCTGGCGCGGCCTAGCAAAACCGAACCCAGCATCCTTGTCACATCCAGTGTGTTCGCACGAATGATTGTCGACGCGTCGTCGATCGCTCGGGGGTGACGTCATACGTTCGGCAAGCCGAGATGGTTCATCGCTCATGCTGAAATGATTCCACAATCCGGCTTGACGTTCAAGGAATTTGTTCCTTTTCTGTTCTCATGGCGCACGATCCTATTGACACGCTGGGAAAGGCGACCCGGCACAACATGCTTGTGAAAGCGGAATGCAGCTGCGGCAATGTCCGCTACTGCCGGTCGGCTGATCTAATGATGGTCTATGGCGGCGGTGTCGACCCCTTGCGCCTAAAGTTCGACTGCAGCCGCTGCAAACCGCAGATCAAGATCACGCTCCTGGAGGTGCATCCCGAGCACTTGCCGAAACGCCTGATGATCCACAAGCCGACGAAGGTTGACGGCAAGATTGTATGGCACACCGAGCGATTTCGCGGATGACCGATCATCGCACAGGAAACTTGATGCCAGCCGATCGCCTTACAGTCCGCTTCGCCTATCAACGCGGCTTTCAGGTCGTGGACGGCAGCGCAATTCTCCAGACCTTCGAAAAGCAGGATGAGGCGTTCAAGTTCGTGCTCGGCCGGGATGCTCGCGTGTGGCTGGCCTGGTCGAGGACCGTCATAGGAGGGCAGACGGCGCCCTTCGATTTCGCCGCAGCTTTCCAGCAGGAAAAGGTCGGCCGCATCATGAAGACAATGCACGGCCCAGCCGCAGGCACTTGGTTTTGGACCTGCCATGACGGCGGCGCGCGCGGAACAGTCGAAACGAAGGATGAGGCTGTTGCTGGAGTCGAGCGGGCATTCACGCGGCGCATCGCCGGGGCAGATTGGCGCTAGGTTCAAAGCCTTTGGCGGTACGGAACTTCCAAAGCTACAGCAGCCTACCATGGCACAGTGCGCCGAAGAGGCATTAGCCTCTCACTCCGCAAATACTGATTTGAAGGGCACTTTAATAAAATTCCATTCAACTGGTACGCTAGGCTTTCCTCTGCACTGCAATTAACTTTGACCAAACGAAGTAGTGGTGTCGCGCCGGTCATTACTTGCGTGATTGCTAAAATAATGAAACGCTCCCACCCATTGGGGATGGGTCGATGGAAGAAAGCCCAGATAGATTTAGTTGCATTCTCGATCCGGCCGGCGCTTGGATGGTATGGGATCACGTTGCCGACGAGCCCGCAACCTTGGGCGGAAAAATACTTATGGGCTGCACGCGAGAACGCGCCGAGACTGCTCGCGACGTACTCTTGCGCATTTACCAAAATAGGCTGGACGCTCGACCAGCTAGCCGCTCCCCCGCTTAAGACATGTCCCGCTGCCGGTAGCGTCAGACCGCGCCAGCGAGCATCAGGAGGGCGATGGCGTAGGTGCAGTCAGGGCCTCAAAGGCACTGAGGTATTCAACACTGCGAAGTAAGACGTCGCCGGCAAAAAGGCCGAGAGTTGGGGAATTTCTAATCTGGACCCTTCACTTCCTAGCCATTTCCAGAATGTCGACCAAGTTAGGCGGCGCGATCTCAGAGTGCGTGCTACCGTCCACCGGACGGAAAAGCGCGTTGAAGACAATAGCCAGCTCGGTCGGCGTTGCACCTTGCTCCGCAGTAAGTGCGCTGTAGGTCGTGGCTATTGTTCCTCGCAGTCTCGCATCTGCGCCCAATGCTAGGTTCTGTACGATGACCCGGCTGACGTGTCGCAATAGCCAAGCGAAGGCCAAGGTTGGCAACGTTATGAATGCAAGTGGGACGAGGGCAAGGAGGCCTGGATCTTGGACCTTTCCGACGATCCGGTCGTGGGCATTGCCGACCAGTTCAACGCCGTCATGCGTAAGCCAATAAATACCGTAACCCAAAGACAAGAAAAAAATCAGGCCGAACACGGACGCTATAATCACATGGGTATTTGCCTTTTTAGTCCAGTAGGTCGTCGGCGCTTCAAGTACGAGCCGTTTTCTTACCTTCTCTTCCAGCTCCGCGATGCGTGCATTCGAGTCGGTCAAGGCTTGGGCAAGTTGCGCGCGGACACTTTGGAGCGCGTCAGTTGTGCTTTGGCGAAGTTGGACGAGTTCCGTTCCCACATCGCTCTTGGTTTGGTCTCGCCAATTTTCAAAGTCTTGCTTCATTTCCTCCGCATCGTCTTTGTGGGCCAAGGCATCCGAAATAAGGCTCGCTAGCTGATCTGTTTCCACCTTTGTTGACTTCGAAGGTACCAGTTCCAACAGGGCACCAAGCCCTGACAGCCAAACAGCCCAAGGGAATGGCTGCCGACCGCCTTGGTCCGGCCACGCGCTTCGTGGGCCGAGGCTGGCAGCGATAGCTGCTACGGCACCAGGATAAAGCTGGGGCTTGTCGGTCTTCAATTTGGAAAGGAATCGTCCATACATGCCTTCGGTGAGTATGGCTCCTCTCTCCTCAAGGACTTTGAGCGCATCCTCTGGGTGAGGACCAGTTGCGAGAGCTTTGTCAAAAATCTCGGTGGTGAGCGGATCTAGAAAACCCAGACCTTGGTGGCCGCCTGGCAACGGAAAATAATTTGTTGGTTGGTTGAGTTCTTTCCAGTGATCTCGCCCTGAAACCAGGAACGATCGCAATTCTTCTTGCGTGCGAAATATTCCACTCCAGCGTTGGACTGGAACACTGAATCTGACGGGATACCCCCCGTTCCTCGACTTTACTGGCATTTTATTTCCCCCAAGTATTCACACTTCCACACACGAGGGCATGCATGCAAGCCGTGTCCCCGACGAAGGGAGTGCTTGACGAAATCAGCGAATAAGCAAAGTGTGTCCGTGGGCGTGATAACCCGGACCAGGAATACGGCGGCGCAACCCTTGGCGGGGCGGCTTCACCGAATAGCGTAGGAAGCCTGCACGGCTTCTGTGCGTATGTGGTGCGCCTTGGCGGGCGTCCCAACTCGGCTTTTATGGCCGGGGGCGGACGCCATGTCCAGAGGGAAACCTTAAAAGCGTTCGGCCTGTCTTCCTGGCAGGTTATCACCCCCCGGCTGCGGCGCCGCTCGCCGTGGGGGCCGTGATAGCCCTAGACCAGGGGACTTGCACCAATGACAACACAGGCAATAACCATCGACCGGCGGCATTTGCTCGTCGGACTAGCCTCTCTGCCGGCCATAGCGGGCGCTGTAGCGCTGGCGCCGCCCGCAGCCATCCCGTCCGATGTGATAGAGAAGATTCAAGGCGTGGCAGGCAACGCAGGCCGCCCTGAGCGCGGCACACGATGCCTACAGCGCAAGCCTCCGAGCAAAGCCTATCGATAAGACAGTATGCAACCGCCTTTTCCAAACATTGCTTGATGCCGGCGAAACGAGCCGGTGGCACCGTGATGAAATGATGACGGAGCTGGCTTTCTTCGATCAGGAGCGCGTGTCATGACCGCCCATATCAGGATGCTGAAGCCTTACGGGATGCCTACGGGAGCCGACCCGCGCGTCTGGCGCCAGTCGGTAGAGAAGCGCCTCAACGACCTCCTAGACCGCGATGAGCCTGATAACGGCGCTGGATCTTATGCAGGCCGATTGCGATCTGGAGGAGACGGCAGACGACGAGCCGTCGCTAGGCTGCCTTGATGGTCTAGAGCTAGACAACGCCGACGACGAGGAAGGCGCGGACGCAGAGCCATGCCCTGACACCTACGGCGAAACTGTGATGTGGGGCGACCACCTGAAATCTCAGGAAGTGCTGGTTCGCTTTAATCCGCGCACGCCAAACTCTAGAAGCTGGGAGTTTTGATTCGCCCGCTGCCTCACGAGGGTGGCGGCCTTTTATATTAGCAAAATTCGGGAAGGTCCATGGCATGGTTGTTAGCAAACTCGCTGCTATCGTGCCACCTAGTGTCGGTGGATGGGGTTTGCGATGCACGGGGCTGGATGGATCAAGGGCTTAAGGGAAGCTGATGCTCGCGAACTGCGAAGCGATATCGATCGGCTCGAAATAGACTTGATCGCCGCAGCCAATTGTAAGGGTCAATCTAGGCTGCACGACGTCGCGAACACACCGCGGTGCAAGAGAGTACGCTTGGAACGCCTAGAAGAGTTTCTCGGTTCAATGACTTCGAAAGGCCGGCCAGCGACATCAGCAACCCCGCCCCATGATGGCCGGCAGTAAAAGGCGACTCATCATTTCCGAAAGAGAACGGGCTTTTTTTATTGCTCAGCCCCAACGTCTCGACGCCGGGCTGCGGAACGCAAACGTCGTGATGTCGTCACGGGAAATCCCGATGTCGCTGACCATGTCGTCTGGTGACTCGCTCAACTCGTCCGTTGCCTTCAACAGCGCCTTCTGCTCGGCTCGATGACGGACCCAATCGGCAAGGGGACCAACTGCGACAAGAGGAAGATTAACAAGCATAGGAAGGTTCACAAGCATCGGACCACTCCCTTTACCGCTGCAGGAATGCACGTAGCCTACGCCGAGACGTCGATGCGTCTGTGACAAACCTCACAGATCGATCGGGAATGGGCAAAAGGTGCCCAGGGTGCCTGACGTTGGCGGGCCTTTAATGGTTTCTTGGAATCGCCCACATCGCCGCTCCGTTCTGGGCGAATGTCATCACTGCAAGTTCGTTCCGCGCTCGAATCTGGTTCCAGAGGCACATCGTCAACGAGCGATCAACTTCAGTCGCCCGATCCTTCATGTCATTGCCGTCGGATGCTGCGTGAGCGATATCCAAAAGGAACGATCGGATATCGCCATACTCCAACATAGTCGGATAATTCAGATCCAGCCAAAAATAGAGCCCGTCTAAGTGGGCCTGCACGGAGCTGTTGGCCATTGCTTCAAGAGCCAACCTTCCAAGCTTCACCCTGTTGAAATAGACACTGAAATTTCGGCCGTACGCAGGCGAGTCCTGATGCAAGAGCCGCAGTTCTGAATGGGGCAACTCCTCAATGCGAAAGCCTCCCCATTTGAGCTTCATATTGAATCTGGTGCCAAAGTCGGCTGTCCTCGCAAATGCCTCTCGATCAGTATCCATGATCAGGGACGCAATCGCCCCGGTTTCTATGCTGACCGGCTGCTGGTGGTTTGCCTCGATCGGAAAACCCGCTTCGATCTCCTTCCGAATCTCGTCGGGAGACGTCGGCTGTTCGTAATCGCGCTTCTTGCCTCGGCCGAACATGCCAATTCCTTCCAGCCTCGTGTCGCATTCTAGTCGTGCGGACCTGCCAATAGTCGCAGGAAAGGATTGGCACCGCAATTGGCACCGGACGGCGAGGAAGGGCAGGGACTGGGTAGGACAGCGGGCCGATGGTGGCAAAGAAAAAGTCCGGAAAATGGCTATTCGGGACCGCTCAAAACAAGGCGGGATGGTCGTCACGACGTTTCAAGACCGGTGCCCAATCCCGATGTTCACGGGAGTTGGAAGCAGACCGTCCGACAACAGTAGCCTTCGCGCGAGCCGACTGCCGGGAGCGACCAAGAAATCCCATCAGCTGGGCTCCCGACCACGGCAATTTTCGGCAAAACGGACGGAATCAACACCCAGCGTCCGCCAATGTTCGCAGGCGTATATTCGACGCACATTCGACGTAACGGAAAAAAGGTAGGCTAAGTGCCTGAAAGATCTGGTACGCCCAAGGGGAATCGAACCCCTGTTACCGCCGTGAAAGGGCGCGGTGGCTTTCAATATGCCGGAAAAGACGATCGCAAAAGGATTGCTGGATGCCGCACGCGGTCTGTGCCGTCATTGCTATTGTGGAAAAATGCACGGCGCCAATTTAGCGTAAGCTGCAGCTTTTGCTTGGATCGGCTGGCCTGATATCGGCACCCGACCTTTTGACCGGTGCTCAAATGACCGGACAAGTGCGTCTACTTTTTCGCCGCATTGCGTTTTGCAATAGCCGCTTCCTTGATCTGGTCTTCGAAAGAGGGTGATTTGGCCACACGATCGGTGCCGCCTTCCTGTAAAAACAAATCAACCACGGTCACGATATCATCATCCAGGTTTTCAGGGTCGCCTTTGAAGGTCATCGCAGCGTGTACGTGATTGTGGAATCGTCTGGCGCTCGAATACGCAAGGATGTGGAAAACGACATCGTTTCGAAACGCTGAGCCCCTGTCGGGGAAGAGCATGGCCAGTTTGACGACAATTTCGTGTTTGACCGCGATGACGTTGCGATACGACTCAAGGGGGACCTTGTCGTTGAACAGCAGCGCGTAGTCCGTGTCAGATTTCAGCAGCGATGTCGGGCGACCGCGGGCATCGGCGCCGCGGAAAAGAAACGCAGACATAACACTTTGTGCCAATTCTGAGAGTGTTACAATCGAGGAGCGAGGGTAGCCTGCATTCCTGTATTGATTTTTACGTCTCTCATAGTACACGCCAGCGTGGCGGAAATGATCTTCAATGTTCCTGTGGATCGAATCCATTCCTCGCAGATACGCTTTGGGAATGTGAGTTTGGCTATTAGTTGCCTTAATGATCTCATCGCGCACCTTTTCGGTAGGTGGCTCAATTATCCTAATTAAAACAGACTTTGAGAGAATGTTCGACTTCACCGTCTCCTTCACAGTGGGGTCTCTTATGAAGGCGTGGATCACGTTGGATGTCTGAAGCCCGTTGACCAGAAGAGGGTCGTCTAGAACGAGCCGTTTTCCCTTCTGGTCGACGTGAGAGGCAACTATCGTGATCCCATTATTGAACCACCAGAAATCCTCGCCCTCAAGGGTCTCCAAAGTTTCCCTGATAGCCTGATTGACGTCGGTCTTGCCTAAGAAATCGCGCACGTTTGCGTCAAATAGTGGCCTGATCAGATCGCCATTTTCGTCGCTAAGAAACGCCATGAGAGCGTCGATTGAAACCAGGCAAGCGAATGTCCGACCATCGCCAGACGAGAGCGCCTCTTGGAACCCGAGATCACGTTTGCGCGTCTTTGGTAGCCGGCTCAAATCGATGAGTTCTTTGGCGCCCAAATACGTAAGTTGCACATCCGAGGTAGCGACGAGTGAGGAAAGGTCGCCTGATAGTGCCTTGCCCGTCGCTAGGACCGTGGGGTGAATGTTTTCGGTGCTGGCTTTCGTGGCGTAATAAACTCTGACCCGGACTTTGGCTGTACGGCCTGCTGACGCAATGATCACGTTTCGAAGCGTGCGGAACTTGTCTTGTAGGAGTTCGCTGTAGCTGGCCAGGTACTTCGGATAGGGCTGATCAAGCTTGAGTAGGTCGGCGACCGTTGATCTGATCAGCTTCAACGGCGTCTCTTCGAATCCGTTGGTGTTTTTGGCTTGGATCAGAGCGACGTCGATTTCAATAGGGCCTTTCGGGGGGAGCTCGTCCGCGTTCTCACTTGATAAAAGCGTTCCATTCGCGAGAACGAACATCGCGTCGATCTGACCATCCCCGTTGCCATCCGTGATCCCGGTTTCGATCTCGTCGACATTGAGGTCAAAGGGCTCAAGCACCAATCCGTTGACGATGTTTTCGAACGCTTCTGAGTCGTCGGATTGCAGATCTGCCTTCCGAGCGGCGATAACCACGTCGATTAGGGCTTTGTAGTTCTCCGTCATAGATCCCCCCGGTGGGCGCCAATAGCGCCAGTCCTAAAAGCCTTTTTTCGAGCCCTTTCTTAGAGAACCTCGCAAATCCTAGGATTTGCGAGGTGGTATTTTCGCTTGAACAGCGGCAGCCTGATCAGGATGCACGTAAATTGAGGCCACGAGCCATTCAGTTAGATCCATCATTGTCGCAAGTTCGGCCGTCGTAGGTTTCCAACCTCGATGCATTGCAGCGTGGCCGCCCTCTATCAGCGTGTCACGGAACGCTTTCTCGGACCTGGGGGGGACGTAGCCTGCCGCTAGAAACGCTTTAACGTTGTCACCAATGCTGCCTTGGTCGCCAACCTTGTCGACCATAATCGTCTCAATCAGAGCCCGAATAGCCATGGCCGCTGAGCGTCTAGAATCGTTCTGGAGGGCAGCGTAGATCTCGGTGAGTAAATCCCCAATCGCTATTTCCGCTTTGGAACCGAGAGGCCAAATAGCGTCTCGAGACCACGTTGGCTCTCGCCGCGAGACTGCTGAAGGATATAAGCGGACTCTCGGGCCCCCCTGCGGGTCATCCTCGGAGAAGAACGTCTCGTGGCGAAACTGAAATTCCTCGCACCCAGCACACCTCAAAAAATAATAATCATCGGAGCCGGACACGGAAAATCCGCCGTAGGCGTTATCTCTCCAGTTGGTACTCTCTCTGTGGAGAATGCGTTGATTCCGTTCGCCGCCGCATGTGTTGCAATGCGATTTTTTCATGCCGCTCGCATATGACATCATACGGATCCCCCTCGGCCGTTACCCGAATGCATACCCTGGCAGGGCAATGCCAATCCATACGGCGCGTCGAGTGGGGTCAAGTCATTGAAAATATTGGTCGGAGTGGCCGGATTCGAACCGACGACCCCTTGACCCCCAGTCAAGTGCGCTACCGGGCTGCGCTACACTCCGGACCGCGCAAAGCCATATATTTTCAAGGGGTATGGTGCAAGCGCTAAAACGGCGCGCCGGGCCTGAAAGTCGCCAGCATTCGGCCTTGTCGCCGCAACGCCAAGGCGATATGGCTCGCGCAGTGTCGATACGAAGGATTGCGCGTGGCAAATTCCTGTTTTTTTCTGGCGGCCGACGCAAATTATTTTCCGTATGCATGCTTGGCGGCGCGCAGAATTCTGGATGTTTCGGGAGAGGCAACACCGGGATTCATCCTGCATGTCGGCGCACGCGATGCCGATATGCGTGTTGCTGAACGCCTGCTGACGAACCGTCTTCGCATAGTGGACGTTTCGGGGCTGTTTGCGGAGGCTGGCCATACTTTCCGGCCAAGCAATGTCGGCACTTTTGTTCGGCTTTTCGCCGACCAACTGCCTCAGTTCGCGGACTATGACCGCATCGCCCATGTCGATTGTGATGTTCTGTTCAATCGAGATATCGCCGACCTGGTGGGCCAGACACTTCATGCTCCGTTGTTGGCCGCTCACGACGATTACATGTATTTCCGCCCGGGCTATCGGAACAAACTGTCGATGCAGCCGGGGGCGCCTTATTTCAACGCCGGCATCATCGTCTTCAACATGCCGCCCGTGCGTCAACAGGGACTTTTGCACCGCGCCAGAGATGTTGCCGTTGCCGGGCAAATGAACGATCAGAACGCGCTGAACATCGTCTTCGAGGGCAAGTGGCAGACGATGCACCCGAACTGGAATTTGATGTCCAACGATACGAAGGAGTTTCGGTTCGCCCAAGCCTATGCGCGGCATTTCGCCGGCGGCAAGCCCTGGGGAAGCCAGGTCGACGTGGAGCCCGAGGCGCTTGCCGTCTGGCGCGATCTGGCAAGGGATACGCCGTGGCTTGAGCCCTTCCGGCAGCGTATTCCCTTCGAGCGGGGCGTCATGAGGCGGTTCGCCCGAAGGTTCGACGGTATCATGGGGATGTTGCCGAACAAGGACCGGTATCGGCGGCGCGCACGGTACGACGGCAGCAAGGTGCATAAGATATATGCCGAGCATGCTGACGCCGGGGCGATGGCTGTGCAGTTTCCGGAAGTACTCGGTGGTTTCGCCTGAGACCCGCAACGGAGCTCTCGCGAATGGGTCAGGCAACAGGTTGTAGCATGCCGCAAAAATCGTGTTTCTTTTTCGCCACCGACCAGAGGTATTTCCCGTATGCCAGCCTGGCGGCGCGCCGCGTGCTGAATGTGTCGGACCACCTCGACGGCTTTATTTTGCACACCGGTGTCATCTCCAACGAAGACCGAGCTATCGGAGAGCGTCTGCTCGGTGGGAAGATCCGCATCCTGGATGTCACGAAATTCATGGAAGCGACAAACTTCAACCGCGGAACGCACCCAACCCTTGCGACCTACATCAGGCTGTTTGCCGATCAATTGCCGGAGTTCGAACCATATGACCGCATCGCCTATTCCGACGCCGATGTGCTTTTCAACAGATCGATAGAAGACCTCTGCAACGTCCCGCTCAACGCTCCGCTGCTGGCCGCACACGATGAGCAGACCTATTTCGACGTAAAGTATCGACAGCATCTACCGATGCAGCCAGGCGCGCCGAAGTTCAATGCCGGCGTGCTGGTGTTCAACATGCCACTGGTCAGGCAGGAGGGGCTTCTGGAGCGTACCCGGCAGTTGGCCTCCGAGCAGGTTTACGGGATGGATCAAGGTGCATTGAACGTGGCTTTCGAGGGCAGGTGGCAGACGATGCACCCGTTCTGGAACGTGATGACCAACTACACCAGCCAGATTTCTTTCAGCCGCTGCTACGCCCGCCACTTCGCCTGGGGCAAGCCCTGGGACCGTCCGCCGATCGGTGTCGAGGTCGACGCCATGGCGATCTATCGTGATCTGGCGAAAGGCACGCCCTGGGCCGGCCGTTTCAGCAGCAGCTGGCCGGTCAAGAGAGGCATATTGAAAAACCTCGGCCGCAAGTTCGACGCCATCAGCGGGATTTTGCTGAACGACGAGAAGCGCAAGCGACGGGCGCGGTTCGACGCCGAAAAGGTCAGCGCCATCTTTGCCAGCCATGCGGACAATTCGATGTTGGCCGTGCAATACCCCGAACGGGTAGCTGGCATAGCCAGATAGAACTTGACGCTCCGCCGGACGCGGTTCCTCCCGCCAATCTTCCTCGATAAGTCTATTGCCTCGCTGGTTGATGCCCTCCGGCTAGCACGCTCAAGGCCGAGCCGATACTTAGCTCCAATCCAGATTGATGTTGCGGATGCCTTCCTGCGCGATCCGGCCCCGCAGCTTGCCGATCCGGTCGGCCAGGTCTGGCGAGAACCGTTCATGTGTCTCGACCAGGATTTGTCCAATCGAACGGTGAATGCTGGCGTCCAGCATGGCTTCGATGCATTCCGCTTCGGCCCCTTCTATGTCCATCTTGACGATGGCGATCGGCTCATGGAGACCTTGCAGGAACTGCACCAGGTCAACCACCTCAACTTCAAAGCTTTTCCCGTTCGTGTGTTCGTGTGTCTGGATCAGGGACGACGATTCGGTCCTGCGGAGATCGCTGACGTCCGGCCTCTGATGGAATGTGGCCGCTCGCGCTGATCCACCAACAGCCTTCGGAATGATCGTCACCCGGTCGTTGTTGCCAAACCTTTTCGTCAAAATCTGGCGAGCAACAGGGTCAGGCTCGAAAGCAATCACCCGCATCCCATAGGCTAGTACATGTCCCGTGACGTCGCCAATATTGGCGCCGAGATCGATGAACAGACTATCGGCGGGAAGCTTTTTCATAAGCTGATGGAAGTCGTATTCGGCCTGCCGCACACGCCGCGGGGGCCTGTGCCATCGGCGATACGCGTACCAGCGCAGCATGAATTCGAAATAGCTTTCCCTCAGCATAACCACGCCCGTCAGATTAGTGGCGCCCACCAACCCGGAATATTATCCAGCCCGGCAAGCACGCCAACTCAATTGGAATTTTGTCAGTCGCGTTTAGCGACGTTTTCCCACCATCACAACATAAATGCGCCGCCGGCAACCCGTGCTCAATTCGACCAGGGGTTGGAGCAAGCAGATCAAAGCCTGCGAGGGCCTGCACAACCCCGGTATTGGCGTGCGCGGCTGTTCCTGTCCTTTAGGATTACTCGGCTACCTCGGTTGCGCCACCGCCCGCAACCCGCGCTGATGCCTGTATTCCAGCGCGATCGCGCCCCAGATTAGGCCGAGCAGCAGGTAGACATGGCGCCAGTGGTCGATGTCGATGAAGGTGCCGAGCCCGATATTGCCGATGAAAGCGACGTAGGCGCAGAGCAGATAGGGCTGCCACGGCCGGTCGCGCAAAAGGATGCGGAAGCCGGCGGCGATCGTCCACAGCGTCAGCGACAGGAACGAGACGAAGCCGAGCCAGCCATAATCCATCAACGTCTTCAGCCAGATGTCGTGCGTGTCTTCGCCAAAAATGGTGCCGAACACCAGCGGGCCGATGCCGAGCGGATATTCGAGCGCCATCTCGAAGCCGATCGTGTAGCGGGCGAAGCGGCCAAGGCGCGCCGTGTCGTAGCTCTGTTCCAGCTGGGCGCGGCTTGAAAACATCTCGCCGACGCCGGGCAGCTGCAGGATGACGATCATGGCGACCACCAGCAGGGTGACGGCGGCAATGGTCATGATGATGACGCGCAGCCGGAACTTGCCGCTGTTGCTTTGCAGGAACAGGGCGCCGGTGAGCAGGATGGCCGAGACGGCGAACATGCCCCAGGCGCCGCGCGAGAACGAAAAGAAGATGCCCGCGGTGATGATCAGCAGCGGCACCGCCAGAAGCGGCATGCGCGCGATTGAGCCGGTCAACAGCAGATAGAGCAGATAGATGCCGGGCAGCACCAGGAACGGCCCGAACACGTTCGGATCCTGGAAGGCGCCCTGGGCGCGGTCGTATCTGGTGAAGACTTCAGCGCCCGGGAAAGCGTGGAAATAGCCGGCAATGCCGAGCAGCGAGGTCACCACCGCGGAGACAACATAGGCGATGAAGATCAGCCGGTAGAGGCCGGGCTGCACCGCCGTCACCGACGAGAAGAACACCGCGGTGACCGCGAGAAACAGCGAGACCGCGAGATAGAGCGGTGTGTTGGCGAGATCGGCCATCTGAGTCATTGCAATCATGCCGCCGATGTTCATCGTGATCAGCAGCACCAGCAGCGGCACGGCCGCGCGCGATATGCGCAGGCCAAACAGCCCCCACACCCCGATCAGCCCGACCATGAAAAGATCGTAAGGCGCCGGCTCGTCGATGACGAAGCCTGACAGGAAGACGCCGAAAAACACCGCGCCCGACGATATCAGCGCGATCAGCTTGGCATTGACCGCAGCCTGCGGCACATCATGGGAAATCGCGCTCAATAGGCGTTTTCCGTGTTGAGCAGCCGCAGCGGCGTCATGAGCAGGATGCGCAGATCGAACAGCATCGACCAGTTCTCGATGTAATAGAGGTCATATTCCGTGCGCATGCGGATCTTCTCATTGGTGTCCATCTCGCCGCGCCAGCCATTGATCTGCGCCCAGCCGGTAACGCCGGGCTTGACCTTGTGGCGGGCGAAATAGCCGTCGACCACCTCATTGTAGAGAAGGTTGTGCGACTGCGCGGCAATCGCATGCGGGCGCGGGCCAACCAGTGACAGCGTGCCGAACAGCGAGTTGAAGAACTGCGGCAGCTCGTCGATCGAGCTCTTGCGGATGAAGCGGCCGACGCGGGTGACGCGCGGATCGTTCTTGGTCACCGTCTGCTTGGCGGTCGGGTCCGAGCGGTCGGTGTACATGGAGCGGAATTTGTAGACTTCGACGATCTCGTTGTTGAAGCCGTGCCGCTTCTGCTTGAATAGCACCGGCCCCTTGCTGTCGAGCTTGATGGCGATGGCAGTCGCCAGCATCACCGGTGAGAACAGGATGATGCCGATCAGCGAGAAGACGATGTCGAAGGCGCGCTTGGCGACCGAATCCCAGTCGTTGATCGGCCTGTCGAAGATATCGAGCATCGGCACCGAGCCGATGTAGGAATAGGCGCGCGGGCGAAACTGCAAAGCGTTCGAATGCGCCGAGAGCCGGATGTCGACCGGCAGCACCCAGAGCTTCTTCAGCAGCTGCAGCACGCGCGTTTCGGCAGTCAGCGGCAGCGACACGATCAGCATGTCGATGCGCGCGATGCGAGCGAATTCCATCAGCTCCGAAATGGTGCCGAGCTTGGGATAGCCGGCCACGATCGGCGGCGAGCGCTTGTCGCCGCGGTCATCGAAGATGCCGCAGATGCGGATGTCGTTGTCTGGCTGCTTCTCGACCGAGCGGATCAGCATCTCGGCCGCCTTGCCGCCGCCGACGATGACGGCGCGGCGTTCCATGCGGCCGTTGCGCGCCCAGCGCCGGATCAGCTTCGACATCACCAGCCTGAGGCCGAACAGCAGAAGCAGGCCGACGACAAACCAGGTGCCGAACAGCAGACGCGAATAATCCTCCGACATTTTCATGATGAAGGCCGTCAGCGCCATCAGCGCGAAGGTGCCGGCCCAGACCATCAGCACGCGGCCGAGATTGGAGATCGGTCGCATCAAGGCGGAGATCTGGTAGCAATCGCTGACGTCGAGCAGCACCACGGCCACGAATGACGCCGCGGCAATGGTCAGCGGATATTGCCAGGCGAGATAGTTGAAGAAGCCGACAAAGTGGAAGTAGAGCGCGAGCCCCGACAGGAACAGCAAGCCGAATTCGACGATGCGCAATACGCCGCTGACCATGACCGGCGACATCGTATCGCGCCGGTATTGCGAGGCGACCTGGCGGGCAACACTGTTCATGCCGCCGGGCGTGGGGCTCTCGGCAGGACTGTCGAATTTGCGCACCGCATCGGCCGAAAAGCGGCGCGTGGGGTCGGTCTCGTTCATCGGGTTTCCCACAAGCTTCCGCGATGACGATAGCAGAAAGAGAGCTAAAAAAACCTTGAGACAACTTGTGGTTTTGGACGGTCGTCTATCTGTTGAGCGCGGCGAAATAGGCCTTTTCGATTTCGGCGGCCATCACATCGGCGCCGAATCGCGCCTTGAGGCTGGCGGTATCGGGCATGACGCGCCGGTAGGCGTCGAGATCGCGCAGCGCTTCACCCATCTTGTCGCCGAGTTGGCGCGGATCGGGACGGATCAGGGCAGGGGATCCCTCACCGAAGATTTCGGGAATGCCGCCGACGGCCGTGGCGATCATCGGCCTGCCGGCCGCCAGCGTCTCCAGCACGATATAGGGCATGGCTTCCGCGCGGGAGGGGACGACGACCAGATCGGCCAGCGAAAATGCCTCCCTGGCCGGCATCGGCGGCAAGAAGCGGACCTGTTTTCCGAGGCCCAGCCGTTTCACCTGCGCATGGTAGCGCGGCAGGTCGTCGCCATCGCCGACCATGACCGCGGTCAAGCGGCGCTCAAGCTGGGACCCGGCCAGCACCAGCGCGTCGATGAAAATGTCAGGCCCTTTGAGGTCGCGCATCATGCCGATGTAGAGCAGGTCGGCCGCGTCGGGCTGTGCGACCACCGGTTCGAACTCGGCGGCGCGCAGGCCGTTATAGACCAGCGTGTTCGGGATAGGCGGTTCACCGACCTTCCTGCGATAGGTGCGCCGCTCATAGTCGGAGACGAACAGCAGGCAGTCGGTGAAGCGCGCCATGAAGCGCTCGAGCGCGAAGAACAGCTTCCCGGTCGTCGTCGTTTCATCATAGTGGAGGGAGCCGCCATGCGGCGAATAGAGGCGGGCTACGCGAGACCTTGATACCCGCAACAATGAGCCGAACAGACGGGCATAGGCGCCACCTTTGGCGCCATGTCCGTGCAACACGTCCGGCTGCAATTCCTTGATGATCCTGTAAGTGCGCCAGGCCGAGGCGAAGTCGCCCGGCCCGACATGGCGCTGCATCGGCGTGCGATGGATGCCGAGCGCCAGGCTGTCCTTCATCTGGTCGAACAGGCGTTCCTCGTATTCGCCGCCGGTGGTCGAATCGCAGACGATGCCGACAACATGTCCGGCGGCGAGCTGGGCCTCCGTCAGGTCGCGCACATGCCGGAAGATCCCGCCGACGGGTGAGCGAAAGCAGTGGACGATCCTGAGCTGGTCCGCCACGTTGATGTCAGAACAGGCGTTCGCGAACGTAGACCGTGTCGCCCGGCAGCAGCGGATCGGAGGTAACCACCCGGCCTGTCATCACCTTGCCGTTGATGTCGCGGGTGATGTCGACGCTTTCCTGGTTGGCGCGCGGCGAGAAACCGCCGGCAATCGCGATGGCCTTCTGCACGGTGAGGCCCGGCACGTAGGAATACTGGCCGGCGGCGCCCACTTCGCCCATGACGAAGATCGGCCGGTAGCGATCGATCTCGACCGACACGTCGGGGTCGCGCAGATAGCCTTGGCGCAGTTTGTCGGCGAGCGCTTTTTCCAGCTGCTGGGCCGTGTGGCCGCGCGCCGGCACCGCGCCGACCAGCGGGAAGGACATGTAGCCGGACTGATCGACACTGTAGGTGTTGGTCAGACCGTCCTGTTCGAACACGGTGACGCGGACACGGTCGCCGGCGCCGAGCCGATAGGGCTGGTCGAGTACCTCGTGGAAGGCCGCCGGCGTCGGCCGGTAGCTGGAGCAGCCGGCGAGGATCGACACGGCCAGCAGAGCGCGAAACAGACCAGCAGCGCTTTTCATGATCGGACACACACCTTCGTCGCTATGGCCGCCAGGACACGGCGGCAAACCTTAAGGATCTGGGTTCGTTATCATCCTGTTAGGGTTAATGGCCGGTAAAGGGACGCGGCCGATTTGGCGGCAATCGACAAAAAGCCGTATAGTTTTGCTGGCTTTGTTTACCGGATGTCAGCAAACCCTAACAGCTGCTTACCGCGATCTTAACGGCTGAGTTACCATAGTTGTTTACGCTACCATCTAGCCTCATGTCCGGAGCAGGAATGCATGTCCGACCAGTCCGCGGCCGCAGATGTCGATGTCGACCTGAGACAGCTCTTCGCCAGCCTGGCGCGGAACTGGCTGCGCATTCTTGTGATCACGCTTCTCGTCACTGGTCTCGCCTTCGCGTTCGCGTGGCTTGCCACGCCGCATTATAAGGCCACGACGCAGCTGAAAATCCAGTTGAGCGAATCGGCCTATACGCGGCCTGCCGGCACCAATGAAGACGACAAACCTGTGCTCGATGCGGAAGGTGTAGCAACCGAGGTTCAGGTCATTTCCTCGTCCGACATTCTCAAGCAGGTGGCTGCCGACCTTAAGCTGGGCGACAAGCCCGAGTTCAACGATGCGCTCGGCATGTCGCCGGTCACCCGGCTCCTGGTCATTGCCGGGCTGAAGAGCGATCCGGAAGAAATTCCGCTCGAAGAGCGCGTGCTGACGAAGATGCGCGACAAGCTCAATGTTTATGGCGTGGAAAAGACCCGCGTCATCGCCGTCGAATTTTCCTCTGAAGATCCCCAGCTTGCCGCCGACATTCCGAACGCCATTGCTAAGGCCTACCTGGCCTACCAGGCGGATGCCAAGACCAAGTCGAACGCCGCCGCGACCGCCTTCCTCGGGCCGGAGATCGAGGAGCTGCAGAAGCAGGTCAGGGATGCAGAGGCCAAGGTCGCGGCCTTCCGCTCCGCTCAGTCGGACCTGTTGATGGCTGGCAACAATTCGGTGCTGGCGACACAGCAATTGTCCGAATTATCGAGCGAGCTGTCGCGTGTGCGCGCCAGCCGCGCCTCGGCTGAGGCAACGGCCGAAAGGGTGCGCCAGGCTTTGCAGAATGGCGGTTCGCTGGACGCTGTACCCGAAGTGCTGTCTTCCGATCTGATCCAGCGGCTGCGTGAGCGTCAGATCGAGCTCAGAACCAACATCGCCGATCTTTCCACCACCTTGCTCGACAACCATCCCCGCCTGCGGGCGATGAGGTCGCAGCTTGCCGATCTCGACGGCCAGATCCGCAACGAAGCGCAAAAAATCATGCGCGGGTTGCTGACGCAGGCGCAGACCGCCCAGGCGCGCGAAAACCAGCTGATATCGGACGTCAACAAGCTGAAAGCGGCGTCGTCGCGGGCCGGCGAGGAGCAGGTCCAGCTGGATGCGCTGCAGCGCGAGGCGAACGTCCGGCGCCAGCAGCTTGAATCCTATATGGCGAGCTTCCGCGAAGTGTCCTCGCGCAAGAATTACCTGCCGGTCGATGCCAGCGTGTTTTCCGAGGCGCGCGTGCCGTCGGAACCCTATTTCCCCAAGCTCGTGCCGATCGTCGGCGCCGCCTTAGTCGGCTCGCTGCTGCTGATGTCGGTCATCACGCTGCTGCAGGAGCTGTTTTCCGGCCGCGCCATGCGTCCGGCCCCAGGGGCGCGCTTCGAGCGTATCGAGCAGGTTGCGATGCCGGCAATGTCGGCGCCGGTCGTCCACCCGGAACCGGCTCCTGAGGTCGTGGAAGTGGACGATCAGCCGACGACCGTGGAGTCTGAACTGGTGCCAGAGCCCGAGCCGGCTCCTTCAGTGCTGGAAGGAGCAGCGGCTGCCGGTTCCGAACCGCAAGCCGAACCTGAACCTGTCCGCTCCAGCCTTGGCGAGATCGATGTCGAGAAGGCGGCGGAGAAGCTGATCGCCAGCGGTGCTGCGCGCGCCATCTTCGTCTCGCCCGAAGGCGATGAGGCCGCGGCCTCGGCAGTGCTGGTAGCGCGCGAAGTCTCCGACGCCGGCCTGCGCGTGTTGCTGCTCGATCTGACCGCATCGGGCGCGGCGTCGCGGCCGATGCTGGACAGCGGACTTTTCCCCGGCATCACCAATCTGCTGGCTTCGGAAGCGCAGTTCAGCGACGTCATCCACGCCGACCTCTATTCGGACTGCCACGTCGTTCCCGTCGGCACCGCCGATCCGGTGCGCGCCATGCGCGCCGCCGACCGGCTGCCGATCATCATGCAGTCGCTGACCACCGCCTATGATCTGGTCATCGTCGAATGCGGACCGGCCGATGCGCAAGGCATCAGCCGACTGGTCGGCGACAGCACCGAGGTCTTCATGTCCATGCTGCAGGCGGACGATGAGGTGGCGCAGGCCGCCGTCGAGCTGATCGAAAGCGGCTATCCCGACCTCACTCTGGTGACGCCGATCGGCCACGAGACGCCGGGTAACCCCGTGCCGGGACGACGTAGCGCCGCCTGAGACATCAGACAATTCGACTTAGGCGGCGCTACTACGGATCGGCTCGTCCATCGCCCGCCGGCTCCCGAAAAACCAAGCCTGTCAGCCGGCGCCGGGATCTACCCCAACTCCAGGGTCGTCACGCCAAATATTCGGCGCGAGTCGACCTTCGGAGGCGGGCCCTTGTACATGCGCGTGGTGGTGAAGGTCGGCCTGAAACCAATCGCTGCAAGCGCCTTGGTGAAATCGAAATTTTCGGCAGGAACGTCGATATGCAGGTCGCCACCTTCGCATGCGGCAGCCAGACTGCCCATGAGCTGCATCGCCGTCTCGGTGTCGTCGGCAAACAGCGGGCCGATCTTGTAACCCGAACGGCAGGGACGAGCCACGGCGTAGCCTATGGTGCCGAGTGAACTGATCGCGGCGAACCCGCAATGCGGCGGCTGCGCCCAGCGGTGCAGGAAGGCTCGTCGAGGCGCGGGGAAACAGCGGGCGTCATAGACGATGATGTCGGGCACGAGTTGCGTGGTTATCATGCGCACCCCTTCGCTTCGGACGGGCGGGGTCGCGATACGGCCGCTGAAGCGGATGGTTTCGTACGCCGAGCTGAATCCCGTGCGGCGATAATTCGCCAGCTGCGCGGCGACCCCGTCGAGGCCGACCGTTCGGCCGGCCAGCCTGGCCATGCCCGCATTCC
Organism: Mesorhizobium sp. M1143; assembly: GCF_040318435.1. Lineage (NCBI taxonomy): Bacteria > Pseudomonadati > Pseudomonadota > Alphaproteobacteria > Hyphomicrobiales > Phyllobacteriaceae > Mesorhizobium > Mesorhizobium sp. M1143. Next base: position 42,711 of record NZ_JAMYMJ010000032.1, read on the forward strand.
AGACTGCTTTGCCATGGCCTTTGCCGCGCATGTCTGGTCGGCAGATGTAGAGACCGATGAAACCGAAGTTGCCGCCATAGGCGACAGCCGAGATGGCGGCGGTCATCTCGTTGTCGACAAAAGCGCCGATGAACCCTTCAGGATCGGTTGGCCGGAACGCGGCGGCATCGTCAAGGCCAGGATTCCAGCCTTCAGCCGCCGCCCAGTCGATGAGAACGGTCAGTTCCGGCGGAGACAATGCGCGGACGGTAGGCTTCATAGCGTTCACTCCGCGGCGACCACCCCCGGCGAGAAGGATTTCAGCACGCCGCGATAGGGCTTGGCCAGCGGACTGGCATAGGAGCCGCGCTTCGAGGTCGACAGGCCCAATGCGATCAGCGCCTCGGCCTGTTTGAGGGCGGCGCCGACGCCGTCGATGACGGGCAGGTCGAACTCTTGCTGCAACCGGTGTGCCAGGTCGGCCATGCCGGCGCAGCCGAGCACGATGGCCTCGGCGCGGTCTTCCGCTATGGCGCGGGCGATCTCGGCGCGCAGTTTCTCGACAGCGCCGGAAGCAGCGTCTTCAAGCGAGAGTACGGGAATGTCGGCGGCGCGCACGCGGGCACGCCCGGCCATGCCATAGCGCTGCACCAGCCCCTCGACAGGGACACGCGAGCGTTCGGTGGTCGTCACCACTGTGAATCGCTGGGCAATGTAGGAGGCGACACCGAGTGCGGCCTCGCAGATGCCGATGACCGGAATGGAGGCCATGGCGCGTGCCGCATCTAGGCCGGTATCGTCGAAGCAGGCGATGATGGCGGCCTGAGCCCCGGCACGTTCGCCGGCGGCGATCTCCATCAAAAGGCCGGGCACGGCCAATGCCTCGTCATAATAGCCCTCGATCGAGGCCGGGCCCATCGAGGAGGTGACCGCGATCACCTCGGTCCCGGCGCCGGCAACGCCGCGCGCCGCCGCCGCGATCGTCTCGGTCATGCTCGCCGTCGTGTTGGGGTTCACCACCAGTATCTGCACAATCAAACCCTGGCCCGCCTGCGGCCGACATAGAGGATGGCGCCCAGTGTGGCCAGGATCACCAGGAAGGAGAACACGGTGGTCACCGTGCCCAGCGCGTAGAGCACCGGCGTCGTGACATTGGTGGTCATGCCGTAGATCTCGAGCGGCAGCGTGTTGAAGGTGCCCGACGTCATCAGCGTGCGGGCGAACTCGTCATAGGACAGCGTGAAGCCGAACAGGCCGACGCCGATCAGGCTCGGCGCGATCATCGGCAGCACGACATGGGCGAAGGTCTGCCAGGAGTTGGCGCCCAGGTCACGCGCGGCTTCCTCATAGGCGGGCGAGAAGCGGTTGAAGACGGCGAACATGATGAGCACGCCGAAGGGCAAGGTCCAGGTTAGGTGCGCGCCGAAGGCCGATGTGTACCAGGCCGGGCGGAAGCCGACCTGCTGGAAGACGACGCCGATGCCGAGCGAAATGATGATCGAGGGTACGACGAGGCTGGCGACCGCCAGGTAGAACAAAGCGGTGGCGCCGCGAAATTTTTGCCGGAAAGCGAGCCCTGCCAGCAGCGACACGACGACGGTGACGATCATCACCATGAGGCCGAGCACGAGCGAGCGCTTAAGGCTGCCGCCGAAATCGCCGACCGCCTGGCGCTCGAACAGATTGGCGAACCAGTGCAGCGACACGCCATTGAGCGGGAAGGTGAGGCCGCCGGTCTCGCCTTGGAAAGAAAGGATCAGGATCGCCGATAGCGGGCCGTAGAGGAACAGCACGAACAGAGTGAAGAAGGCCGCAAGCACATAGAATTCGAGGGTGCGTTTTTCGTGGCTCACCTCAAAGCTCCTTGCGGATGTCGACGATGCGCAGGATGCCGGCGACCATCAAGAGCACCAACACCAGCAACACCACGGCATTCGCGGCGGCTGCGGGATACTGCAGCAGCGACATCTGGTTCTTCATCATCAGTGCGACCGACGCGCTCTGGCCGCCCGACATCACCTGCACGGTGGAGAAATCGGCCATCACCAGCGTGACGACGAAGATGGTGCCGATCGCCATGCCGGGCTTGGCCAGCGGGATGACGACGTTCCACAAGACCTGCCAGCCGGACGCGCCGGCATCGCGCGCGGCCTCGACCAGCGAGCGGTCGATGCGCATCAGCGTGTTGAAGATCGGCGTTACCATGAACAGCGTGTAGAGATGCACCATGGCCAGCACCACGGCGAATTCCGAATAGAGCAGCCATTCGATGGGTTTTGGCACCAGCCCCAATTGCACCAGCGTCGAGTTGATCAACCCGTTGCGGCCAAGCACCGGGATCCACGAGATCATGCGGATGATGTTGGAGGTCAGGAACGGCACCGTGCAGACAAGGAACAGCACCATCTGCATGGCGCTGGTGCGGATATGGAAGGCGAGGAAATAGGCGACCCAGAAGCCGATGAACAAGGTCAGCGCCCAGACGATAGCAGCGAATTTGATGGTGTTGAGATAGGTCTTCCAGGTGACCCATGATCCCAGCACGTCGGAATAGTTCGTCGTCAGGAAATCCGGATACATGGCGGCGAAGTCATAATCCCAGAAGGAGACGACGACGATCATGATGATTGGCAAGAGCAGGAACGCACCGAGGATGAGCGCCAGCGGCGCCGATTGCAAATAGGGCGTGACGGCGCCAAGGGAGACGCGGCGGCGTCTGGCGGGCTTGGCTGCTGCGATGGCGGGGCGTTCGAGCGCGACTGTCATTGGGAAAATCCTCCGCGTGATCGCGATGACTTGCGATCCTTCGCGCCCCCCTCTGTCCTGCCGGACATCTCCCCAACGAGCGGGGAGATCGAACTCTCATAACGGCCTTCGCCAAACTCCAACGTTGCTAACGAAGAGCCGGCCATGACGCTGCCAATCTCCCCCCAAGTGGGGGAGATGTCCGGCAGGACAGAGGGGGGCGCGAAGGATCGCAACATCACAGTGAACGCGTCCGCTCTACGCCGCGATGAACTCGTTCCAGCGCTTCACCATGTAGCGGTCCTCGTCCATGACCGAGTTCCAGCAGGCGACTTTGCCCATACGCTCTTCGAACGAGCCGCCGTCGCGCACGGCGCCGGCCTTTTCCATGACGGTGCCGTCCGGCGCCTTGATCTCGCCCTTGGCCGGCTTGCCTTCGATCCAGTAGCCCCATTCGTCCTCGGACATGAACTTCTTGGCCGAGACCATATTGGCGGAATAGTAGCCCTGGCGGTTGAGATAGCCGCCGACCCAGCCCGACGTATACCAGTTGATGTATTCGTAGGCCGCGTCGAGCTCGGCGCCTTTGAGATGGGCGGCAAGTCCAAGGCCGCCGCCCCATGAGCGGTAACCTTCCTTGAGCGGCTGGAAGCGGCAGGCGATGCCTTTGGAGCGGACGGCGGCGACGGCCGGCGACCACATCGACTGGATGACCACTTCGCCCGATGCCATCAGGTTGACGCTCTCGTCGAACGACTTCCAGAAGGCGCGGAACTGGCCGGCCTGCTTGGCCTTGATGAGGAAGTCGATCGTCTTGTCGATTTCTTCCTTGGTCATGTTGCCCTTGTCGGCATATTTGATGCTGCCTGTGGCCTCCATGATCATGGCCGCATCCATGATACCGATGGACGGGATGTTAAGGATCGCGGTCTTGCCCTTGAAGGCCGGGTCCATGATGTCGGCCCAGGTGGTGATGTCGCGGCCGACGAGGTCGGGCCGGATGCCTAGCGTATCGGCGTTGTAGATCGTCGGCACCATGGTGAACCAGTTGGTCGGCGCCTTGGCGAAGGTCTTTGAGTCCTGCGCTTCGACATAGCCGACCGTGTGCGGCGCGGTGCCTTGGGCAATGACGCTGTCGGGGGTCAGCTTGCCGGTTTTGAACAATGGCACCAGCTCGTCGTAATATTTCAGCTTGCTGACATCCATCGGCTGCAGCACGCCGCTCGGGAACACCTTCTTGCAGATCCAGTATTCGATGTCGGCGATGTCATAGCTGTCGGGCTGGGTCACGGCGCGCTGGGCGGCCGCGTCGGAATCGGTCGCCGTCATTTCCAGCGTGATGCCGAGGTCGGCCTTGCACTTGTCGGCGATGGCGTTCAGGTTCGACACGCCGGTGCCGAACTGGCGCAGCGTGATGTTGGACTGCGCCCAGATGGTTGGGAAGCCGGTGATGACGCCCGAGCCGGCGGCGAGGCCGACGGCGGCGGCACCCGTCTTGAGCAACGAACGGCGCGATATGCCAGTCTTTGTTTTTATAGTGTTTGTCATGCCTATTCCCCTGTTTTGTTTTGCTTCGTTGAACTCATGAATGAAGGCGGCCGAGGACGATGGCGTCCTCGGAATCCCAGGCGAGCGGTACGGCGTGGCCAAGGGCGACGGGTTTGGCGAAGAAGTCGGAATCGTCGATGATAACGGTGAAATCGTCGATGCCGCCGCCGGTGACCGACAGCTTCACCGTGGCGCCGCGATATTCGATGTTGGAGACGATGCCGGTGAAGCCAAGGCCGGGCGAGGGCGCTTCGCCGATGCGCACATGGTCGGTGCGGATGGCAATGTCGATCGGCGTGCCCACCTCCTGGCCCGCCTCCCGGCCTTGCCCGCGGGCGGCGAGCGAGGCGCCACCATTGACGTCGAAGACGACCATGCCGTCGCGCGCGCCGGTGACCCGGCCGGAGATGACATTGTGGTCGCCCATGAAGCGCGCGACGAAGGCGGTGGCCGGCCTTTCGAACACATCTCGCGGCGGCGCCGCCTGTTCGATGCGGCCGTCATTCATCACCACGATCAGGTCCGCCAAGGCCATGGCTTCTTCCTGGCTGTGGGTGACGTGGACGAAAGTGATGCCAAGCGAGGTCTGCAATTTCTTCAGCTCGGCGCGCATGCGTATCTTCAGGAACGGGTCGAGTGCCGACAGCGGCTCGTCGAGCAGCAGCGCCTCGGGATCGGTGATCAGAGCGCGGGCGAGTGCAACACGCTGCTGCTGGCCGCCGGAAAGCTGCGCCGGCCGGCGCGTCGCATAGGCCTCCATCTGCATCAGCTTGAGCATGTCGAGCGCCTTGGCACGGCGCTGCTCCTTGTCGACGCCCTTCATCTTCAGGCTGAAGGCGACATTGTCGACAAGGTCGAGATGCGGAAACAGCGCATAGGACTGGAACATCATCGCCGTGCCACGCTTTGCCGGCGGCAAGTCGGTGACGACAATGTTGCCGAGGCGGACATCGCCCGACGAAATGCTTTCGTGGCCGGCGATCATGCGCAGCGTCGAGGTCTTGCCGCAGCCGGAGGGGCCAAGCAGGCAGCAATAGGTGCCTGCCGGTATCTTCAGGCTGATGGCCTCGACGGCAGTCGTCGTTCCGTACACTTTCGAAACGGAGACGATGTCGATCTCGGCGGCTTTGGACATTCAGGCTTCCCCCGTTTGGTCGCGTCAACCAATGCATTATGCGTGCCAATCGGCGAGATTCGGCCAAGCGTTTGAATCATCAGCAAAATCGGAATTCGTGCCCACTGCCTAGCCGGTGGGCTATCTTGTGCATTGCACAAATAATGGGCGATTGTGCGCGATCCGCGCAAGAATCGTATGCAATCTTTTTTGGCTTCGTGTCCACTTTGCCTCTCGTGTGCAGGCGACGAGTTGCGCTAGAAGAGGCTGGGAACCATCATCGCCATGAACATTGCCGATCAGATCCATTCCGCCGACAGCGCCAACCAGGATCGCGCCCAGGCGATTCGCGACAATCTGCGGGACGCCATCGTTGACCGTCGGCTGACGCCCGGCACCAAGCTGTCGGAAGGCGAGGTCGGCACGCTGTTCGACGTCTCGCGCACGGTCGCGCGCGCGGCGCTGCAGATGCTGTCCTTCGAGGGGCTGGTGCGTACCGAGCGCAACCGTGGCGCCTTCGTCGCCAACCCTTCGCCCGAGGAAGCGCGCCAGGTGTTCGCATCGCGCCGGCTGATCGAGCCGGGCATCGCCATTGCCGCCTGCGGGCGGGTCACAGCCACCGATATCGCTGCGTTCCGAGCGCAGCTCGACGAGGAAGGGCGCTTCATCGCCGAGCGCGGCCCAACCGCCCGGCGCTCCGAAATCAAGGCGTCGGGCGATTTCCATCTGCTGCTCGCCTCCGTCGCCGGCAATGCCATCCTGCAGCGCTTCATGGAGGAGCTGGTGGCGCGTTCGTCGCTGGTGATCGCCCTTTACGGACGATCCGGCGTGTCGGCCTGCGGACACAGTGAGCACACGGAAATGGTCGGCGCGCTGGAAAGCGGCGATTGCGGGTTGGTGAGCCGGCTGATGCTGCACCATATCGACCACATCGAGGCGGATCTCGACCTGCGGGTCAGGGCCGGCCCTGCGCTCCGCGAAGCGCTGAATTTCTGATGGCTAGTTTTCGTCGTCCGCGGGAGCGGGCGCTGCCTGTCCGACGGCCTTGCGGCGCAGCATCTTGGTCAGCTTCCAGACCGTCGGGTTGTTCTTGATGAAGGTTTTCGCCCGTGCGCCCTGCCGCAGTGCCGACGCCAGGGCGCGTCCCTTCAGCGTCAGGGGCGCCAGCACCTCGAAATGCCTGGTCTCGATATCGCACCAGAGCCGCTTGTAGGGCTCGTCGCCGACCGAGAAATCATAGACATCGAAGCCTGTTTGGCAGGCTTCCTCGATGATGTCGAAGAAAAGGAAATCGCCGGGGCTGGTGTGGCCGAGATCGTCCTCGGCGATGGCGCCGAATTCGCAGATCAGGCGTTTGCCCGAGCGGCTCGAGCCGGTGATTGCGCGCAGCTTGCCGGCCACTTCGAGCCCATGCAGCACAAAGGCCGGTTTCTCCTCGGCCAGCGCGCCGGCGAAGAGGGCACGGAAGAAAGCCCGCACCTCCGGCTCGCCGAAGACATTGGCGATGCCCATCTTGGCGAAACGGAACTCCTTCATCTCGAAGAAAGCGTCGAGCAGCCGGTTCACGTCTTCGGGTGTCTGCGCCTCGATGCGGCGATGAACGCCGACCGCCTCGAATTTGCGTGTCTGCGAACGGTGCTTCTTGCGCTTGCGCTTGCCGCCCACACGCGACAGCAGCACATCGAAACCACCGTCGAGATTGACGGCGAGCGACAGGTTTGGGCTCGGAAAGTTGGAGAACGCCGCCAGCGGATTGGCAACGCCATCGAGGTCGGGGAGCAGCCTTTCCAAGGCAACGAGATCGATGTCGGGGCGCGCCTTGCCGATCGCCGTCACCAGCCTGCGGATCCCCCCGGCATCGGCCTTTGCCAGCCATGCCGGATCGGCGGCGGCGAAATTGCCGTTGGCATGGCGCCCGCCCATGAAGCGGGCGACGCGGAATGGACCAGTTCGCGTGATTTCCAGTGCCAGTGCAAAGACCGGCCTGTCCTCGATTGTCAGCGTGGCGACGACCGCATCGGGATTGGCCTGCGCCGTCCAGGCATGAACCCAGGCCGCGCTTTGCGCCGGCGCAAACAGCGCCGAACGGCAGAATTCGCCGTAAGAGGCGAGCGCGGCAGCATCTGCGATCGACACCGACAGACTGGTCTGGTCGGCAGCCGGCGCACGCGCAGACGCCTTGCTTGCGGCGAGCCGATTGCCGTCAAATGACGCGGTGGCGTCAACCATACCTCAATCCTTAAGGCGTATTCGTCGCGATCAGGAGTTCGCGTCGGCGCGTTCCGTGCTTGGATCGAGCCTAGGCGCAAAAGGTGAATGAATGATCGACGGTGGTGAGGCAGTTCGGAAACTGGCGCTTAATATCGCCCGCTTTACCGGCCTTGCACCGCTGGCCAAGCCGTTCGTCGGCGGCATTGGCGCAATCCTCATGTTGCATCGGGTCACCGCCACGCCGGAGAAGCCGGACGGCGTCAACCGCCACCTCAACATCGCCCCGCGATTCCTCGACGCTCTCGTCGCCGACATGAAGGCGAGGGGCTATGCCTTCGTCACCCTCGACGAGGCGATCGAGCGCATCAAGGCCGGCGGCAAGGACGGCCAGTTCGCCACCATCACCGCCGACGACGCCTATCGCGACAACATGACCGAAGCGCTGCCAGTGCTGGAAAAGCACGACGCGCCGATCACCATCTATGTCGCGCCGGGTCTGATCGACGGCAGCGCCGATTTATGGTGGGACGTGGTCGAGGATATCGTCAACGCGCGGGAGCGTTTGACGCTGGCGACGCCGAAGGGGCCGGTGACCATCGACTGCTCGACCCACGGCAAGAAACTCCACGCCAATGCGCGTCTGCATGCCTATCTGACGCTCGAGGTGCGCGAGGAGGATCAGCGCGCTGTGCTGCGCGATCTGGCGCGCTCGAACGGCATCGACCTCGATGGCTTGCGCCCAAGCACGCTAATGACTTGGGACGATATCCGCGCCGTGGCCGGGCACAGGCTGGTGACGATCGGCGCGCATACGGTCAACCACCGCAATCTGAAGCGGCTCGACGAAGCCGATGCGCGCCATGAAATCGTCGACGTCAGGCGCCAGCTGCAGGCGCAGCTCGGCGAAGACCCCCGTCATCTCGCTTACCCCTATGGTTACGCCAGCGCTGTCGGCTGCCGCGAAGTGGGCTTTGCCTGCGACGCCGGCTACGCCTCGGCGGTGACCACTCGCCACGGCGTGCTGCACGCCGAACATGCCGGCTTCCTGCACGCGCTGCCGCGCATTTCGATCAACGGCCGCTACCAGAGTGTCGCCCATATCCGCACCATGTTGTCGGGCGTGACGACGCCGCTGGCCAATGCCGGCAAAATGGTCGTCACCATCTGACCTGGGTCGGGCGCTTCAGCCTTTCGGCGGCGGCTCCAGGATCAGCCATTTGATGATGCCCATCGCAGGCAGCACCCAGAACAGGCCGCTGAACAGGAAGAACAGGAAATGCACCAGCGGGCTGGATTGCGACAGCTGCGCGACCGCTATGATCGACGCGACCAGCGCATAGATGATGACCAGCGCCACCAGTAGGAAGGTTCCGATCAGCTTTTTCAGGCGGATGGGCATGAGCGTTCTCGTTGATCGCCTCCGCTTAGGCCCAACCGGGGGCGCGTGCAACCCGTGACTTGCGGCGCGACGGCGTGCCGCGCCGTCCGGTCTTGTCAGCCGGGTTGCGATGGTTCACCAATCCGCCACGTCAACCTGCCGGGACCAACCCATGGCCGCCATATCAGCCGCCGCGCCTTACATTGACCGCGATCGCGATCTGCAAAACCGGGCTCTGCTGCGCGGCTGGCTTTATGTCGTGCTTCTGGTGCTGTTTGCGCTGGTGCTGGTCGGCGGCGCCACCAGGCTCACCAATTCCGGCCTGTCGATCACGCAGTGGAAGCCGATCCACGGCGTGATACCGCCGCTCAACGACGCCGAGTGGCAGGAGGAGTTCCAGCTCTACCAGAAGATTCCGCAATATGCCGAGCTCAACAAGGGCATGAGCCTGGACGCCTTCAAATCGATCTTCTGGTGGGAGTGGGCGCACCGTATCCTGGCGCGCAGTGTCGGCCTGGTCTTCGGCCTGCCGCTGCTGGTCTTGTGGGCGACGCGCCGCATCGAGCGCGGCCTTGGGCCAAAGCTGGTCGGTATTCTGCTGCTTGGTGGCCTTCAAGGCGCCATCGGCTGGTGGATGGTGGCCTCCGGCCTGATCGACCGGATCTCCGTCAGCCAGTACCGCCTGGCCACGCATTTGACGCTTGCCGCCCTGATCTTCACCGCCACCATGGTGGTCGCGCGCGGGCTGGCGCCGCATTCGGAGCCTGCCGCCGACCGGCCGACACAAAGGCTGGCCGGCTTCATCGTGCTGCTGGTGCTGGTCCAGATCTATCTCGGCGGCCTGGTCGCAGGGCTCGACGCCGGCCTGAGCTACAACACCTGGCCGCTGATGGACGGCAAGGTGATCCCGTCAGATTTGCTTCTGCTCGAGCCGGCCTGGCGCAACTTGTTCGAGAACCCGAAGACGGTGCAGTTCGTCCACCGACTGGGCGCCTACACGGTCTTTGCCGTCGCGCTCTGGCACATGATCGCGACACGCCGGCGTTTACCAGGCACGACACACGCACGCCGCGCGACGCTGCTGTTTCTGCTGGTGCTGGTCCAGGCCTCGATCGGCATCGGCACGCTGCTGATGCAGGTGCCGCTGCACATGGCGCTGACCCATCAGGCCTTCGCGCTTGTCCTGCTGGGATTTGCCGCCGCCCACTGGCGCGGCAACAAGGGCGCCTATCCACTGCCAACGCGGCCGCCCATGAACGCAGGTACATCGTCTACGGTGTCTTGGCCGTCGCAATAATCTATTTCGCGAACGAACTGCCTCGCTACGTCTAACGCGCGAGGCTGCGCCGGTCAGAAGCTGAGCCGCACCTTTCGGATCACTCCCGCAACCGACAGCTCGCGGTTCTCGTCGACCGCATTCTCGTCCTCATGATGCCATGCGGCCGACAGGCAGCCATAGGCGATGGCATGGTCGAGAGTGGCAGCCGGCGTCTGGCCGAGTGTCCTGGCGAAGATCTCGGCCATATGCGCGATGCGCTCGGGATCGAGGCAGAGGTCGTCGCGCCCCAGTGGGTTGTAGAACAGATTGGCGGCGTCGAAGCCGGGATCGCCGAGCACGCCCTTCGGGTCGATCGCCAGCCAGCCGCGCGCACCGTGCAAAATGTTGTCGTGATGCAGGTCGCCATGCAGCGGCTTGACCGCATGCGGGGCATCGAGCAGCCGGTCCGCGATTTCGGCGGCCTCGATATAGAGGCTGTGCTCTCCGGCGTCGCGATCGGCTCCGGCCTTTTTGAACAGGCTGGCAAACCGTGTCCGCAGCGGCTGCAGGTCCGGCGGGTCAGGGTGTCTTGTGGGCGAGAACAGTCTCCCCATCAACTCGGCCGCGATTGCGGTCGCGGGGTTGTCGCCTTCTTTGGCCAGAACGTCGGAAAGCAGGGTGTCGCCGGCATATTCGAGCAGCATGCGGTGGCCGTCCCGGCCAAGCAGCCGCACCGCGCCTTCGCCGCGCCGCCATGCGAGATAGTGCTCGCCGCGCAACTCGTCCTCGACATCGTCGAATGGTTTGAGCGCCTTGACGATGGCCGGCGAGCCGTCCTCACGCCGCACCTTCCAGATGCGGCTCGAAAACGTCTCCGCAATGAGCTCGGGCGCGCTGATCTTCCAGCGCTTTGGAAATGCAGGCGCGTCCATTCAGAGCGTGATGCCGAAAAGTGTTAAGCGGTTTTCGGGCAACATGCTCTCTCCAACTGAATTAAAGGCCGAGCATCAGATCCATGTTCTGAACGGCAGCACCCGAGGCGCCCTTTCCGAGATTGTCATAGACCGCAATCAGCAGCGCCTGCGCCCTGTCGTCATTGGCAAAGACATAGACCTTCATCCGATTGGTGCCGTTATAGACCTCGGGATTGATCTCGGGCAGGCGCTCCACGTGCTCGTAAGGAGCTACCTCGACCACGCCGCCCTTGATGGCGGCAAAATGGTCGGCGATTGCCGCGTGCAGTTCGGCGCCGGCCGGCACATGGTCAAGCCCGCCGAGCTGCAGCGGCACCACCGTGATCATGCCTTGGGCGAAATTGCCGACCGCCGGCTGCATGATCGGATCGTGCGACAGCTTCGCATAGGTGCGCAGCTCCGGCACATGCTTGTGCTGCAGGGTCAGCCCATAGACCTGGAATTCAGAGGCATCCTCGCCCTTGGCGACATAGTCCTCGATCATCGGCCGGCCGCCGCCCGAATAGCCCGAAATGCCATTGACGGTGATCGGGAAATCCGCCGGCAGCAGACCGGCGGCGACCAGCGGCCGCAGTGTCGCGATCGGTCCTTGCGGCCAGCAGCCGGGATTGGCGACGCGTTTTGCATTGGCGATGATCTTGGCCTGGCCCTTTTCCATCTCGGCAAAGCCATATTCCCAGCCCTCGGCGACGCGATGCGCCGTGGAGGCGTCGATCACCTTGGTGGTGTCGTTGGCAATCAGCGATACGCTTTCCTTGGCAGCCGCATCCGGCAGGCACAGGATGGCGACATCGGCTGCATTGAGGAACTCGGCGCGCGCCGCCGTTTCCTTGCGGCGCTCGGCCGGGATCGAGATGATCTCGAGGTCGCCGCGCTCGGCCAGCAGCGCCCGGATCTGCAGGCCGGTGGTGCCGTGTTCGCCATCGATGAAGATTTTCGGTTTCATGTGCCCGTCAATTCCCTGCTAATTCAGGCCTATATGCCCTGGCCATGGTTTGCCGCGCCATGGTTGCCGCTGTTCAGCTCTTCCGCCCGCGCTTTTCGCTCGGCCACCAGGCCGAGATAGTGCATGGCCACCATCGAGCCGGCGATCGCCGTTATATCGGCGTGATCATAGGCCGGCGCAACCTCGACGACGTCGGCGCCGACAATATCGACCTGGCCGAGCTGGCGCAGCGTCGACAGGATTTTCGCCGAGGACGGTCCGCCGGCAACCGGCGTGCCGGTGCCGGGCGCAAAGGCCGGGTCGAGGCAGTCGATGTCGAAGGTGAGATAGGTCTTCCTGCCGCCGGTGCGGTCGACGATCGCATAGGCGATGTCGGAAGCCCGCATCTCCTCGATCTCGTGACCGTAAAGGATCTTGATGCCGAACGTATCGGGGGCATGCGTGCGGATGCCGATCTGGATCGAGCGGTCGGGGTCGATGATGCCTTCATTGACGGCGCGGCCGACGAACGAACCATGGTCGATGCGCTTGCCATCGTCAGGCCAGGTGTCCTGGTGCGCATCGAACTGCACCAGCGCCAGCGGCCCGTGGATGGCGGCATGTGCCTTGAGCAGCGGCCAGGTGACGAAATGGTCGCCGCCGAGCGACAACAGGAAGGCGCCCGATTTCAGGATTTTCGCCGCCTCGCGCTCGATCGTGCCTGGCGTCTTCTGGTGATTGCCCGAATCGAGCAGGCAATCGCCATAGTCGATGACGGCGAGATGCTCGAACAGGTCGCGCGAGAACGGATATTGCGGGTCGTTGTCGAGGATCGCCGAGGCGCGGCGGATCGCCTGCGGCCCAAAGCGCGCGCCCGGCCGGTTGGTGACGGCGGCATCGAACGGAATGCCCCACACGACGGCGTCCGCGCCCTTTGCATCCTTGGTGTATTTGCGCCGCATGAACGACAGCGCGCCGGCATAGGTCGGCTCGAAGGAAGGCCCCGTCTTGGAGCGGGCGGTGAAGGCGTTGTCGATGGTCTGGTTCGCCATTACGGGTCCTTCTTTGTTCATCGGGCTGCCACAACTACAGAACCGGCACGCAAGATGCCAGTCACAGCTTGGCGAAACGCCATAGCGTTCTAGAGGGGCGACACAGGATTTGTATCGCCAAGGCGCAAGGCCCGGCGACTCCTCTCCGGCGGCCGCGGCGATGAACTGGCGGTGCGGGCCGGCATGCCGGCCGAGACACGGTTTCTGGGCCGAACGCGGCGCCACCATCATCCAGACCGAAGAACCGAAGGCTGCGATTGGCTGGCTGGGGGCCGATGGGTTTCGGGCGCCTTATGTGGATGAGGGAAGCCGGCCGAGCCGCGAATACGGCGAGTATCAATTAGAAATCGTACGGCGGCGCCATCACCCCACCCGGCGCTGCGCGCCGACCTCCCCATCGAGGGGAGGTAGGGCGTTGGCGCTTTAGATCCGACAGTCGTAGCGATTGCGAGGCATGCAAGGCTGCCGCGACCTCCTACCTCCCCTCGATGGGGAGGTAGCGCCGAAGGCGCGGGTGGGGTGACAGCGCCGCCCGCAAAATCTTCACGCCGCTTTCGCCACCCCATTCAATTCCCTCAGCACATCAGCCGACAGCTCCAGTTCCGCCGCCGCCAGGTTCTCTCTCAAATGCCCGACCGACGACGTCCCCGGGATCAGCAGGATGTTCGGCGAGCGGCGCAGCAGCCAGGCGAGCGCAACCTGCAAGGGTGTGGCGCCGAGCCGCGTGGCCACATCCGACAAGGTCGACGACTGCAGCGGGCTGAAGCCGCCGAGCGGGAAGAACGGCGTGTAGGCGATGCCGGCGCGCGCCAGTTCATCGATCAACGCGTCGTCGTCGCGATGCGCCAGATTGTACTGGTTCTGCACGCAGACGATCTCGGCGATCCCACGGCCTTCCTCGACCTGCGCAGGGGTGACGTTGCTCAGGCCGATATGGCGCACCAGGCCCTTCCGCTGCAGTTCGGCAAGCGCCGTCAACTGCGTCTCGATCGAGCCCTCGGCGGGACCCATCACCCCGAACATGATGCGCAGATTGACGACATCCAGCACCTCAAGGCCGAGATTCCTGAGATTGTCGTGCACGGCCTGCTCTAGTTCCTTGGCGGAATAGGCAGGCAGCCAGGAGCCGTCGCTGCCGCGCCGCGCCCCGATCTTGGTGACGATGACGAGGTCTTGCGGATAGGGCGCCAGCGCTTCGCGGATCAGCTGGTTGGTGACATGCGGGCCATAATAGTCGCTGGTGTCGATGTGGTTGACCCCGGACGCCACCGCTTCGCGCAGCACAGCAATGGCCGCGTCCCGATCTTTCGGCGGACCGAAAACGTGCGGGCCGGCAAGTTGCATGGCGCCGTAGCCGAGCCGTTTCACGGTGTGGCTGCCGAGGGTGAATGTGCCGGATTTTTGGATGGTGGACATGGTCGATCTCCTTTGAGGAGGCGAAGATAGACGCTGCTCAACCTTGGGATAATAAGGTACAATCCGTACAGCTTGTGCGGAATGGCGAACAATGATGGATCTTCGCGATCTGAATGCTTTCGTGACGGTGGCGCGTGCCGGCGGTTTTCGCGAAGGGGCTCGCGCCGGCGGCGGCAGCGCGTCGGGCCTGAGCGAAGCGGTGCGCCGCCTGGAGACGCAGCTCGGCGTCAGGCTGTTCAACCGCACCACACGCAGCGTTGTTCCAACCGACGCAGGCCTCAGCCTCTTGGGAAGGCTTGGCCCGGCGCTGTCGGAGGTGGAGGCGGCCCTCGACGTGGTCAATGGCTTTCGCGACAGGCCGGCCGGTTCGCTGCGCCTCAACGTCCCGGTCAGCGCCGCGCGGCTGATATTGCCCGACATCGTTCCGGGCTTCCTCGCCGCCTATCCCGGCATTCGGCTGGAGGTCATCGCCGATGAGAACTTCGTCGACGTGTTGGCGGCCGGCTGCGACGCCGGCATCCGCTATGACGAGCGACTGGAGCAGGACATGATCGCGGTGCCGATCGGACCGCGCGTCCAGCGCTTCGCCACTGGCGCCAGCCCCGCCTATCTCGAGCGCCATGGGCGGCCGCAGCACCCGAGCGACCTGCTTGGCCATGCTTGTCTGCGCGGTCGTTTTGCCAGCGGTGCGATACTGCCGTGGGAATTCGAGCGCGACGGCGAGGTGGTGCGGGTCGACACGACGGGGCCGTTGATCGTGCGGATCGGCGGGGCGAGCGATCTTGCCGTCCATGCGGCCATTGCCGGCAGCGGCATCGTCGCTCTCTTCGAGGGCTGGCTTCGCCCTCACTTCGAAAGCGGCGCCCTGGACCCCGTGCTCGAACCGTGGTGGCAGAGTTTTCCCGGACCATTTCTGTACTATCCCGGACGGCGTCTGGTTCCAGCGCCGCTACGGGCGTTTATCGATTACATCAAGGCCGGCAAGTTCTGAGACTTGAACCGAGGCCGGCGCCATCACCCCACCCGGCGCTTCGCGCCGAGTGGGGTGACTGCCGAGACCCAAAAGAAAAGGCCGCCCGGAGGCGGCCTTTCGATGTCTGGAACGTCGCAGCGCTTAGCGCTTCGAGAACTGGAAGGAACGACGGGCCTTCGCCTTGCCGTACTTCTTGCGCTCGACGACGCGGCTGTCGCGGGTCAGGAAGCCGCCCTTCTTGAGCACGGCGCGCAGTGCCGGCTCGTAGTAGGTCAGCGCCTTGGAAATGCCGTGACGAACGGCACCGGCTTGGCCGGAGAGGCCGCCGCCGATGACGGTGGCGACGATGTCGTACTGGCCGGCGCGGTTGGAAGCGATGATCGGCTGGTTGAGGATCATCTGCAGGACCGGACGCGCGAAATAGGTCGCGAATTCCTTGTCGTTGACGACGATCTTGCCCGAACCCGGCTTCACCCAGACGCGGGCGATGGCGTTCTTGCGCTTGCCGGTGGCATAGGCGCGGCCCGACTTGTCGAGCTTCTGGACATGGACGGGTGCTGCCGGCTGGGTGTTGGTGTTGCCGGTGGCGGCGCCCAATTCTGCGAGCGAGGAAAGCTCAGCCATCTTATGCAACCTTCTTGTTCTTGGCGTTCAGCGCGCCGACGTCGAGGGTGACGGGCTGCTGGGCGACATGCGGATGTTCCGTGCCTGCATAGACGCGGAGGTTCTTCATCTGGCGACGGCCGAGCGGCCCGCGCGGGATCATGCGTTCGACGGCCTTCTCGACGACACGCTCGGGGAAACGGCCCTCGAGCAGCTGGCGCGCGGTGCGCTCCTTGATGCCGCCGGGGTGACCGGTGTGCCAGTAATAGACCTTGTCGGTGAACTTCTTGCCGGTGAACACCACCTTGTCGGCATTGATGACGATGACGTTATCGCCGTCGTCGACATGCGGGGTGAAGGTGGGCTTGTGCTTGCCGCGAAGATGATTGGCGATGACAGTGGCGAGACGGCCGACGACGAGACCCTCGGCGTCGATCAGCACCCACTTCTTCACCACATCCGCAGGCTTCTGCGAAAAGGTTGCCATGGATTTCTGCTTTCGATTTTGACCTTCCGAAGAAGGCGTTTCTTGTTGCTTGGATTGGCGACAAGGCACTTGCCCGCCGCCAATAACAAAACGGCGGCCTTTGCGGGCCGCTGCTTCGTGACGGCTTATAGGCGAGGGGAGTGGGCACGTCAAGGCGCAGGAAACGCACGTCTGCTCGCAAAGTGTAATAAAAACAAAGGTTTGACCAAAAGGTATTATTTTACCACATCGGCGGCGCGCTTCGGCGGGATCGAATAGGTGCCGGTCGCATGCGCTACCGTGTGTTCCCTCGGTCCGCCGACGATGTCGATATCGAACACCATCAGGCTCTTGCCCAGCTTCAGGATGCGGCAATGGCCGTCGATCGGGCCGGCCTCGGCCTTGCGGACGAAATTGATGTTGAGGTTGACGGTAACCGAAAGCGCATCCGGCCCGGCATGGCTGAGCACGCAGACATAGCCGCCAATGTCGGCCAGCGTGAACAGCGAGGGCCCGGACACCGTGCCGCCGGGCCGCAAATGCCGCTCGTCGGCATTGAGCCGCACCGTGCAGCCGCCCGGAAACACATCGAGCGCCTCATACGACGTGAACTCGTCGTTGAGCTGCGGGTAGACGCTGGCCATCAGCGCATTGACTTCAGCCGCCGTCAGCACCGGCTTGAGATTATCCTGGGCGGGCATGTCGGTCTCTCGTTCTATGCCGGGCCTGTATGAACGCAATGATGCGCTTCTGGCAACACCTCTGGCGCAAGCGATGGGTGTTGATGAAACTCGATCCGATATTAGATAGTCTGGCGGCGCCCGGCGGAATCGCGGAGACCCCTGTCATGGCCGAAATCCTTTCGATCAAACCTGTTGCCATAGACGGGCCGGTCATCGCCGGGCTGGACAAGGGCGTGCTGCGCCTGACGCTCGCCAATCCGCCCGCCAATGCCTTGTCGCTTTCCGTCATGGCGGCATTGAGCGCCGAGCTCGACCGTGCCAAGGCCAACAAATCGGTCCGCGTCATCGTCTTGGCGGCCGCCGGGAAAGTCTTCTGCGCCGGTCACGATCTCAAGGAAATGACCGCGCGCCGCGCCGACGCCGACAAGGGCAAGGGGTTTTTCGAGCAGACATTTTCGGCTTGCGCGGCGTTGATGCAGCAGATCGTGCGCCATCCGCTCCCGATCATCGCCGAAGTCGATGGCCTAGCCACCGCTGCGGGGCTGCAACTGGTTGGCAGTTGCGACCTCGCCATTGCCTCGCATGAAGCGACCTTCTGCACGCCGGGCGTCAATATCGGCCTGTTTTGTTCGACGCCGATGGTGGCGCTGTCACGCAACGTGTCTCACAAGCACGCCATGGAAATGCTGCTCACCGGCGAGACCATCGACGCCGCAACCGCCAAGGAATTCGGCCTGGTCAACCGCGTCGTGCCGCGCGAATACCTGAATCAGATCGTCACCAAATACGCGCAAACCATTGCCTCCAAATCATCTCTGGTGGTCAAGACCGGCAAGGAAGCCTTTTACGCGCAGGCCGAGATGGGGTTGGCGGACGCGTATGCCTATACCGGCCGCGTCATGGTCGAGAACATGCTGGCCCGCGACGCCGAGGAAGGCATCGGTGCCTTCATCGGCAAGCGCAAACCGGAATGGACGGACGAATAGGTTTTCGATCCATGGAACCGCGCATCTCCATCATCACCATCGCCACCGACGATCTCGAGCGCGCCGTGCGCTTTTACGAAGGCATGGGCTTGAAGCGCCACGCCGGCATCACCGATGGCGTCGCCTTCTTCCAGATGGGCGGCGCCATTCTCGGCCTGTTCCCGAGGCCAAGCGCCGAGGAGGATTCAGGCATTGCCTTCGCCGCAGCACCGTCGGCGGTCTACCTCGCCTACAACACCCGCTCCGATGCCGAAGTCGACGACGTGCTGGCGGCCGCCGAGAAGGCCGGCGGCAGGATCGTCAAGCCGGCAAGCCGCGCCTTCTGGGGCGGCTGGTATGGATATTTCGCCGATGCCGACGGCCATGTCTGGGAAGTCGCACACAATCCGGCCTTTCCGATCACGGAAGACGGCTCGATCTCGCTGCCCGACTGACCCGGATGGCGTACCGCAAGCAACTGACGCGGCTGAAGGCGCCCTATCTCAAGCGCATCCTGATTGACCCCGAGCGCGTGGAAGATTGGGAAAAATATCCATGGAACCTGCCGCTGTTTCGCGGCCGTGAATCGAGCTCGAATTCACCACGCCGATCACCATCATTGTCGGTGAAAACGGCACCGGCAAATCGACACTGCTGGAAGCCATCGGCGCGCTGGCCGGTTACGACGAGGCCGGCGGCGGCAAGGGCTATCGTCCGGTCGATCATTCCATCGCCATCGACAAGAGCGGTGCGGCACTGGCGAATACATTCCGCGGCCACTGGCTGCCAAAAGTCACCGCCGGCTGGTTCTTTCGTGCCGAATCTTTTTACTCGGTCGCGCGCTATCTCGACCAGGCGGCACTCGAAGACCCGTTCGGACCGCCGCCGCCGGACTTCCTGTCCTGGTCGCATGGCGAAGGGTTCATTCGCTTTTTCGAGGAGCGCTGCCGCCGGCAAGGCATCTACATCCTCGACGAGCCCGAAAGCGCGCTGTCGCCGTCGCGGCAGATCGAATTGTTGAAGATGCTGCGGCGCATGGACCAGTCAGGCACGGCGCAAGTGATCATTCGCCGCTGCTGATGGCTTGTCCCGGCGCGCGGCTCTTCCGAATCAGCCGTTTCGGCCTCGATCCGACCGATTTCACCGATACCGATCATTTTCGCATGATGCGCGACTTCTGCACGGACCCGCAGTCCTTTATGGAGGAAGCACTGAGGGAGACCGACGAGTGAATCACGATAACTACGACAATGCCTATATCGGCGGCATCCTCAATTCTGTGAAGACCATCGCCATGGTCGGCGCGTCGGCCAACGATGTCAGGCCGAGCTTTTTCGTGCTGAAATATCTGCTGGCCAAGGGCTTTTCGGTGTTTCCGATCAATCCTGGGCAGGCCGGCAAGGAAATCCTCGGCCGCATGACCTATGCCAGCCTTGCCGATCTGCCGGAGCCGGTCGACATGGTCGACATCTTTCGCGCCTCTGCATCGGTGCCCGGCATTGTCGATGAGGTGCTGAAGCTCGACCCCTTGCCGAAGGTGATCTGGATGCAGCTTGGCGTGCGCGACGACGAGGCGGCCGCGCGCGCCGAGGCGGCCGGTATCAAGGTGGTGATGAACCGCTGCCCGAAGATCGAATATGGCAAGCTGTCGGGCGAGATCGGCTGGACCGGCGTCAACTCCGGTGTGCTTTCGTCGAAGAAGCCGCTGATGCGGTCGGGATTCCAGAGTTTCGGTGTGCGCCAGAAGTAAGGCAGTGAATGGTGAATGGTGAATAGAAGGATTTTCCTGGAAGCCGGGTAAAGCCGCATATGAGCGGCTTGCAATCAAGGTGGGACTGGCCGACTTTGCGACCACCATTCATCGCTCACCATTGACCATTTCATCATTCACACGTTTACCGCTCACGGAGGTTTTCGATGACCCGCACGCCCGGTTTCAACACGCTCGCCGTCCATGCCGGCGCCAAGCCCGACCCGGCGACGGGCGCACGCGCCACGCCGATCTACCAGACGACCTCCTTTGTGTTCGACGATGCCGACCATGCCGCCTCGCTGTTCGGGCTGAAGGCCTTCGGCAACATCTACACCCGCATCATGAACCCGACCCAGGCGGTGCTGGAAGAGCGGATCGCGGCGCTCGAAGGCGGCACGGCTGCACTTGCCGTTGCTTCCGGCCATGCCGCACAGGTGATCGTGTTCCACAATCTCATGCGGCCTGGCGATAATTTCGTCGCCGCGACAAGGCTTTACGGTGGTTCGATCAATCAGTTCGGCCATGCCTTCAAGAATTTCGGCTGGGAGGTGCGTTGGGCCGACACCAACGACATCTCCACTTTCGAAAGCCAGATCGATGGCAAGACCAAGGCGATCTTCATCGAGAGCCTGGCCAATCCCGGCGGCACCTTCGTCGACATCGAGAAGATCGGCGACATCGCCCGCAAGCACGGCTTGCCGCTCATCGTCGACAACACGCTGGCCTCGCCCTATCTGGTGCGGCCGATCGAGCATGGCGCCGACATCGTCGTCCATTCGCTGACCAAGTTCATCGGCGGCCACGGCAATTCGATCGGCGGCGCCATCGTCGATGGCGGCACGTTCGACTGGTCGAAATCCGGCAAATATCCGATGCTGTCGGAGCCGCGCCCCGAATATGGCGGCCTTGTCCTGCACGAAACCTTCGGCAATTTCGCCTTCGCCATCGCCGCGCGCGTGCTTGGCCTGCGT
The DNA here is from genome assembly GCF_040318435.1 of Mesorhizobium sp. M1143. NCBI lineage: Bacteria > Pseudomonadati > Pseudomonadota > Alphaproteobacteria > Hyphomicrobiales > Phyllobacteriaceae > Mesorhizobium > Mesorhizobium sp. M1143. The sequence goes on from NZ_JAMYMJ010000032.1 coordinate 63,725, forward strand.
GACATCGGCCCGGCCATTTCGCCGTTCAATGCCTTCCTGATCCTGACCGGGCTGGAGACCTTGCCACTCAGGATGCAGCGCCATTGCGACAATGCGATCACCGTAGCCGGCTGGCTGTCCAACCACCCCAAGGTCGCCTGGGTCAACTATCCCGGCCTGCCCAGCGACAAGAACAACGCGCTGCAGAAGAAATACTCGCCGCAAGGCGCCGGTGCTGTCTTCACCTTCGGCCTGAAGGGCGGCTACGAGGCCGGCATCAAGTTCGTCGAGGCGCTCGAACTGTTCTCGCACCTCGCCAATGTCGGCGACACCAAGTCGCTGGTCATCCATCCGGCATCGACCACGCATCGCCAGCTTTCCGACGAGCAGAAGGTCAAGGCGGGTGCGGGACCGGACACGGTCCGGCTTTCCGTCGGCATCGAGGATGTCAACGACATCGTCGCCGACCTGGAACAGGCTTTGGCCAAGGTTTGATTTTTTTAGTGAGTAGTGAGTAGTAGTCGGTATTCACTAGTTAGCAGTGATTAGTGATTAGCCACCCGCTCGAGGGAGCGCTTTCCGCTCACTACTCACTACTCACTACTCACTACTCACTAATCACTAACCTGTTGGAGGCAAACCCTGTCCGCGCATTACCTGGCAATATCGACCGACAGCGTCGACGCCGAACATGGCGCCCCGGCGCCGGATCGTCTGATTGCGGGCGATCCGAAGTTCCGCACCTGGAATGTCGAGGAGCGCGATGGCCGCCTCTATGCCGGCATCTGGGAAGCGACGCCGGGCAAATGGCGCATCGAATATGACGAATGGGAGTTCTGCCACATCCTGTCCGGCGTCTCGGTGGTTGCCGAGGATGGCGGCGAGGCGCGCACGGTGCGCGCC
>NZ_JAMYMJ010000033.1:0-63943 GCF_040318435.1 Mesorhizobium sp. M1143
GGCCCAGCCGTCATCAACAAGCGATTCGTGTGTCATCGCAGTGTAGAATCACACCCGATTCCGCAGGGCAATACCTATCTTAGCGCCTATGCCCTCAAGGGGGGAGATGTCGCCGAAGGCGACAGAGGGGGTCGCCGCGCGTGAAGCGCCAACCTTCCATCTGCAGCAAGGACGTCGAGCCCAGTCGCACCGACCCCCTCTGGCCTGCCGGCCATCTCCCCCTCAAGGGGGGAGATTCGCGGTTTCACCGAACTCCGCCACCAGCCCCTCATATTCCTCAAAGGCCGGCAGCGCCTCGTAACTGTGCACCGCAGGCGTCGTTGCCCAGGGGAGTTTCTCGCTGGTCCATGTCTCGATGAACGGCGTGAACCAGCCGGGCTCGTCGAGCATGGTGGGGCGCAGATTGACGAACCAGTCGAGCTCTTCGGGCTGGGTGAACATCCAGCTCATGCAATGCGGGCAGAAGTAATGACGCGAGGCGCCGTGCAGCCCGCCGATCACCGGCTCGCCTTGCATGATTTCGAAGCCGTCCGAGGGAATGGTGGCGCTCAGTGAATAGGCGCTGGCCGACATGCGCTGGCAGCCGGTGCAATGGCAAGCCATGGTCAAAAGCGGTTTTGCGGAAATCTTGAGCCGCACACGTCCGCAGCGGCACCCGCCTTCGGCCGGCAATTTCAGGGTTGGCACGGTAGTCTCCCAGTATTCGAAGCGCCGGCGCTTCAGTCGCCGGTCAGCGCCTTCGTCGTCACCAGCGTGGCGCCGGCATCGGTGAAGTCCGCATTGTACCGGGCGATGATCTCGGTCGCGGTTTCGCCTTCAGTGTCCAGCGTGGAATGGGCATCGGAAACGACGGTAACGCCGAGGCCCTCGGCCAGGGCGCCCTTGACGGTGCCGGCGATGCAGAAATCGGTTTGCGCTCCGGCGAGCACGACTTCGCCGGCCCCCTGCCCGGCCACCCAGGCGCCAAGCTCGGCATTCGAAAAGGCGTTACGGACGGTCTTGGAGAATGTCGGCTCGTCCTTGGCCTGGCCGAGTTCCGGCCATACCGGCCAACCCGGCTCGCCCGGCGCCAGCGGATCGCTGGCCGGCCCGTCATGCCGCACGAACGCTATCCGGCGCCCCTCGCGCCGCGCCCAGCCGATCAGCGAGCGGGTACGCTCGGCTATGCCCGGCGCATCATGGATCGGCGGCTCGACGCGCCCGTCGAACATGTTGGTCTGGAGATCGATGACGATGAGGGGAGCGAGTTTTGACATGGCGCGAAGATAACGCGGGCGATGGGAGGGTCAAGACGGCGAAGCTGCTGATCTCCCCCTTGGGGAGATTACCTGTACCCTCACCCGATTCCACCCGCGACCACGTAAGCACCAGCCGTGCGTCCATCCTCCAGCCGCATGACGGCCGTAACGATCGAGCCGTAAGCGCCTCGCCGCACACTGTGCATTCTTTCATGCTCGCCGGCCGGCACCAGGATGCGACCGTGAAAGCTTGTGCCGCTGCGCCGCAGAGCGACCGGTTCGCCATTGACGTGAACCTTGAGGTCAGCGGTCTCCGCATCGAGTTCAACCGTCACGGCGATCTCGGCCTGGTCTCCTCGCCGCATCGTTTCAGCGGCAAGCCTGAGTGCCGGCGGCAGCGCATCGCCGACCCGCAAATCACCGCGTTCCGCAAAGACATCGTCCGGCAATTCCGGCGTGCGCGGCGGGCTGGTGCGGCGCTGGGTGGCGCGCTCGTAGTCGCCGGCGAGGCGCAGCAACTCCGCATCATCATAGGCCTTGCCCGCAAAGGTCAGCCCGACCGGCATGCCGATATCGGCCATCGTTCCCATCGGCACGGTGACGGTCGGGATGCCAAGATGACGCCACACCAGATTGCCATTGGCAACCCAGGTGCCGTTGCGCCAGGCGATTGCTGCAGAGGTCTCGTTGACGTCGGCATCGGCCGGGCCGACATCGGCGACCGCCGGCAGCACGACGGCGTCGAGCCTGTGCTCGTCCAGCCAGTCCTCGAAGTCGATGCGCCGCGTCGCCTCCAATCCCCTCAGACCTTCCGCCAGCGCTGGAATGTCCAGCAATGGCATCACGCCCTGCTTGGCGCTCGTGACGTAGTCGGCCAGATCGAAACCGTCGTCGCCATAGCGGTCCGGCAGCGCGCCCGGCGGCTGCGGGAAAATCTTTGGGCCGTCGACCGCAGCCAGATCGGGGATCGCCGGATCGGCATTGGCGCGCAGGAAATCGTCCCAGCCCCACATGCAGAGATCCCAGATTTCGCGCTCGGCGAAGGCTTCCGGCACCAGCCCGCGTTCGACCATGGTTTTTGTGCCCGGACGGTCGCGCTCATAGTTCGAGACGACGGGGAAATCGACCTCGACCACCTCCGCGCCGAGCTTTTCCAGGTCACGCGCTGCCTGCCGCCAGAGGTCGAGCACCGAGGCGCGGGTCTCGATGGGTTTGGGCGCGCCGCCGTCGCGGCCGATATACATTTTCGGCACGCCGAGGCGTTTGCCTTTCAACGAGCCCTCCAAGGCGAGTGTAGTGTAGCTTGGCGGCCTGAGAGCAGCGCTTTTCGCGATCGACACCCAGGGCTGCGCGCGCCAGAAATCGCCGCGCGTCTCGGTATCGTCGGCGACGATCACGTCGAGCAGCTCCAGCATGTCGGCAATGCCGCGCGTGTGCGGCACCACCACATCCATGGTCGGCACCAGCGGCCAGTTGCCCCTGACCGAAATGACGCCGCGCGACGGCGTGTAGGCGACAAGTGCATTGTTGGACGCCGGCGCGCGGCCGGAAGACCATGTCTCCTCGCCCAGCCCGAAAGCGGCAAAGCTGGCGGCGGTGGCCGTGCCCGAGCCGTTGGACGAGCCGGAAGCGAAGGCGGCGGTCAGGTAATCTGCATTGTAGGGGCTTTCGGCCCGGCCATAGACGCCGCGCTGCATGCCGCCATTCGCCATTGGCGGCATGTTGGTCAGCCCGATCAGCACAGCACCACCGGCCCTCAGCCTGGCAATGGTGAAAGCGTCCTCATTGGCGACGAGATGCTCGAAGGCGGGCGAGCCGGCGGCCACCGTCAGGCCCTTCACCTTATAGCTGTCCTTGGCGGTGTAGGGGATGCCGTCGAGCGGCCCGAGGGTGGCGCCATTGCGCCGCCGCAGGTCGGACGCCGCCGCCTCCTCGAACATTGCCGGGTTAAGCACCGGCACGGCATTGAGCGCGATGCCATGGCGGTCGTAGTGCGCGATGCGCCTGAGATAAGCGCCCACCAGCTCGACGCTGGTGACGGTGCCGTCTTCGAGGGCATGCCGCAGATCGGCAATCGAGGCTTCGACGATGTGGAGGTTGGGCATGGGATTCTCGAGATGCAGCGGCAAATGAGTCTTCGCATCGTGCGATGCGAGTGTCATGCCTCAAACGGAAGGCGTGACGGCGACGCTTATGCACTCGGCTCACAGCATCTTGCTGTCGAGCTGGCCGTTTTCCTTCATCAGGTCGAGATAGGTCTTGGCGCCGGAACTGCCGTGGCCTGCCGCCTTGAAGAACCATTTGGCGGCTTCCTTGTAGTTTGGTTTCCCATCGACGCCGCGGTAGTAGAGCGAGCCCAGACTGAACTCGGCATCGACGCTGCCGGCCTTTGCGGCTTCCAGCCACCAGGACTCGGCAGCCTTGTCGTCTCTGGCAATGCCCACGCCGTTGGCCGAGGCATACGCTAAGGCTAGCTGGGCATCGACATTTCCCTGCCGCGCCGCCTTGAGCCACCAGCCCGCCGCATCCGCACTGCTTTGCGCAACGCCAACACCCTCGGAATAGGCTGTGCCGAGCGCTTTCTGCGCGAATGCATTGCTCTGGTCGGCGGCTTTGCGCCAGAGCCTTGCCGCCTGAACGGGGTCCTTCGTTACTCCTAGACCATCCCAATACAGTCCACCGAGAGCGAACTGCGCAAGGTCATTGTCCTTGTCGGCAGCCTTGCTCAGCCACTCGAATGCCTGCCTTTCATCCTTCCCGACGCCCTGCCCGTCCCGATAGACGACCCCGACATTATACTGCGCTACCACATGGCCTTGGACAGCAGCCTTCATCCACCATCGGAAGGCCAGATCATTGTCTTGCGCAACGCCGCGGCCCTGGCTGTAGAGGATACCAAGCATATATTGAGCGTCGGCGTTTCGCCCGTCGGACGCCTTTTGCGCCCAAGTCGCGGCCAACGCATCGTCCCGTCCCACGCCTTCGCCCAGCGAATACGCCCGGGCCAGATTGGCACCGGCTTCGGCATTCCCCGCTTCCGCGGCCTTGCGCCACCAATAGACCGCCTGCCCGGCGCTCTTCTCGACGCCTTGGCCCATCGAATAATATCCGCCCAGATTCGACTGGGCGAACACAAAGCCCTGATTGGCGGCTTTGCTCATCCACGCAAACGCCTGGCCGTCGTCCCTAGGGGTACCTTTTCCCTGGCCATAAGCGGCCGCCACCGCGTATTGCGCTTCTGTCAGACCGGTGGTTGCGGCCTTCATCCACCACCCGAACGCAAGGCGGTCATCCTGCTCAACGCCGTGGCCCCGCGAGTACAACGTGCCCAGCAAAGCCTGGGCATTCGGCTCACCCAGATCGGCTGCCTTTTTCACCCACACTATGGCGGCCTGATCATCCTTCTTGACGCCTTGGTTAAGATAGTAGGCGCGTCCGAGACAGAAAGCGGCCTCCAGGCTTCCTTGGTCAGCCGCCTTGCGCCACCATGAGGCAGCCTGCTCGAAGCTTTGCGCAACACCCCGACCCTGCGCATACAGGACGCCGAGGGCGTACTGAGCGTTCGCATTGCCCTTGTCGGCTGATTGCCTGGAAAACTTCAACGCCAGTTGATCGTTTCTTTCGACCCCTTGGCCATTTAAATAGACTTGGCCGAGAGAATATTCAGCCTCCCCGCTCCCCTGATCGGCCGCCTTGCGCCACCAATAGAGCGCCTGCTCATAACTTTGCGCGACCCCTTGGCCCTGCCAGTACAACACGCCGAGCTGGTACTGCCCATTCATGTTGTCTTTATCGGCGGCCTTTCGTGAGAAACTCTCGGCAAGCCGACTGTCCTTTTCAACGCCCCTGCCCATAAGGTAGGCCTGACCCAGTGCTGCTATGGCTTCCGCATTGCCGCCATCGGCGGATTTCTTCCACCAATACACCGCCTGGCTGTCGTTCTGAGCCACGCCCTCCCCGCGCCAGTACAGCGCACCAAGCTGGCCTTTTGCGTCAACATTGCCAGCGTCCGCCATGATCTTCATTTGACGGAATACCTCGGCATAATCCTTTGCCTGGAGAGCCGCTGCACCCTTTTGTGCCGCTGACCACTGCACATAGTAATTTCGGCCAGGACCGAGCAGCACAAAAGCCGCCAGCAACACCAGAACGACGGTAAGGACCCCTCGGCGACGCGACGTGGGCGGGCTGTAGACAGGTGTATCCACTTTGGGCGCCCAGTCGTTGTTGCTCACCGTCCCCAATCCATTTGCAGCCACCAGTAATCCATAGCGCAAGCCAGGCTGTTCTGGAATATCCAAAGCATTTGATGTCGCTACTGCGGTGCGCCGGCGAACAGGATTTCGCCATCGCCGCCAGCCGCCGGCCAATCCCTGATGGTGCGATCGTCGCCGCCGGTGAGCAGCGTGCCGTCGGTGGCGAAGGCAACGGCGTAGATCGGGCCGGTGCGGCTGTCGAACATGGCGGTCTGGCCGCCGGTGCCGACATCCCACAGCCGCGCCGTGCCGTCGAGCGAGCCGGAGGCCAAGCGCTTGCCATCGGCCGACAGCGCCAGCGTATAGACGGTGCCTTCGTGACCCTCGAAGCGGCGCAATTCCCTAAACGTGTCGAGGTCCCAGAGCTTGATCGTGTAGTCGCCGCTGCCGGTGACGACATGATGGCCGTCGGCGGTGAAGACAGCGCCGTAAGTGCCCTGCTCGTGGCCGTGCCAGCTTCGCAATTGCTTGCCGCTTTCGACGTCCCAGAATTTCAGCGTGCCGTCGATGGAGCCGCTGAGCGCGCGCGTGCCGTCGGGCGAGATTGCGACCGTGCTGATCGGCCAGTCATGTCCGGTCAGCACATGCAGCACCGATTTGTTGACGAGATCCCAGACGATGACGTTGCCGGTGTCGTGGCCACTGACGGCGCGCTTGCCGTCCGGGCTGATCGCCAGCTTGCGCACGCCGCCATTCGCGCCCGACGAGAAGACATGCAGCACCGCGCCGTCGGCAAGCTTTCGCAGCACGATCTCGCCATCGTCGCCGGCGGTCAGCGCGGTTGCGCCGTCGGGCATGAACAGCGCCGTGCGCGCCATGTCCTTGTGTTCACCAAGGTTGCGGATCAGCCGCTTGCCGGCGATGTCCCAGAGCTTGATCATATGGTCGGTGCTGGCGCTCATGATGTCGCGGCCATCGGCCGAGACGGCGAGCCAGACGACGGCGTCGCGATGGCCGTCGGGCTCGGTCGGCAGCGCCGGCGGAGGCGGCGGCAACGGCGCGACGGTTTGCGGTGGCGGTGTCGCCGGAGCGAGTGCGACTTGTGGCGGCCGAGGGGGAGCAGCTGGAGGCGTAGGCTGCGCCGGTTCCGGCGGTTTGGCAGCCTGCTCAGGCGGGGTTGGCTCGGGAGGCGTGGCGAGCGGCGGCGAACTCGGTGGAACCGCCGGCGTCGCCAGGTCCGGTGGGACGCCGGCGATATCCTGGCCCTTCGGCTCGGCTTTGGGCTCTCTCGGGGCGACGACCTCAGCGCCCGGGCCGGCGTCACGCGCCCAAGGGAAGTGGTCGGCCAGCAGCGCCAACACGGCGAGCACCGGCAACATGAGGAAGGCGCGCCGCCAGCCCGGGCGACCCTTGGATTCCATCTCGGCGTCGCGGCCAAAAAGCGGCGTTCCAGCAGGCTGGCTTCGCCGGCCCGGCAGCAGTCCGGCCCAGAACAACAGGGCGCCAAGCAGGCAAAGCCCGCCGACGGTCAGGAACACCACCGGTCGCAGCGTGGCTGGGCCGTGCAGCATGTGATCGATCCCGCTCCAGCTGAAATCTCTGTCGCCGAGCAGCAGATACGCCCGCACCAGACAAGCCAAAGCGGCCGCCAGCAGCGGAAGCGCAAACAGCCTTTCGGCCAACCTGTCCATCGGACTCCCCCTCCGGTGCCGCACCTTGCTCATCATGCGGCCGCCGCAGCGAAACAAATAGTGCAAAACTGCGCCCACGAAAGTGGGCGCGATCACGCAGCCAAATTCACTTCAATTCGACCCATACCGGCGCGTGGTCGCTGGCGCCGTCCTCACCTCTGACATCGCGGTCGATGCCGGCAGCGGTGAGGCGGCGCGCCAGTTTCTTCGACAGCAAGATGTGGTCGAGCCGCAGCCCGGCATCGCGCGGCCAGCGGTTGCGGCGATAATCCCAGAATGTGTAGAGCGTTTCCTTCGGATGCTTCTTGCGGAGCGCATCGGTCCAGCCCTGCTCGAGCAGACGCTGGAACGACGCCCGGCTTTCCGGCTGCACCAGCGCGTTGTCGTCATAGGAGCGGGTGGCGTAGATGTCGCGCGGCTCGGGCACGATGTTGTAGTCGCCGACCAGCGCCACCGGCAGGCCGGTGTCGAAGAGTTCTGCGGCATGCGCCTCCAGCCTTTCATGCCAGGCCAGCTTGTACTGGAATTTCGGCCCCGGCTGCGGGTTACCGTTGGGCGCGTAGAGACAGGCGATGACGACGCCCGACACCGCCGCCTCGATGTAGCGGCTCTGCTTGTCGGCGGTATCGCCGGGCAGTTCGTCACGGGTCAGCACCGGCTCGGCTCCTCGCGCCAGTATGGCAACGCCGTTCCAGGTCGGCTCGCCCTTCCACACCGCGCCATAGCTGGCGTCGGCCAGTGCCGTGCGCGGAAACTGCATGTCGCGCGCCTTCAGCTCCTGCAGGCAGACGACATCGGGCTTGGCTGCCGCCAGCCACGCCAGCAGGTTTTGCAGCCGGCTGTTGACGTTGTTGATATTGAAGGTGGCGATTTTCATTTTCTGATGCCGAGGGCGCCCCTCGCTAGGGTCTGCGCGCGTCGCTTCGCTCCTTGCTCCGCCCTAGGATGACGAGCCCGATAGGCCTGCCGCCCATGCCTTCGCCGTCTCTGCCAGCGCCTTCAGATGATCCGCCGTCGAAAACCCCGACACGCTCTTGCGCGGCTTCAGGTCGTGGTCGCCATCCTCCAGCCAGATCACCTCGATGGCTTTGGAAAGGCCGTAGGTCCCGACCTCTTCTTTCGTGCCGAACTCGTCGCGGGTGCCCTGGAAGATCAGCGTCGGCGTCTTGAAGTCGGCGAGATGTTTTGTCCTGAGTTGCTCGGGCTTGGCCGGCGGATGAAAGGGATAGCCGAGGCAGACGAGGCCCGAAATCTCGCCCTTGGCGAACATCTCGTCGGCAACCATCGAGGCGACGCGCCCGCCCATCGACTTGCCGCCGATGATCAGCTTCCCGGTGACGCCCCTCGCCCTGAGGTCCGCGATTGCCTTGATGTATTCCGGGTTGACCGTCTCGGCACGCGGCGGCGGCTTGCGCTGGCCATAGCGTCGCGCCGCCATATAGTGGAATTCGAAGCGCGCAACCTGGAAGCCGGCTGTGGCGAGCGCCTTGGCGGTGTCGGTCATCGAGGGGGAATCCATCGACGCGCCCGCGCCATGGGCAAGCAGGATGGTGAGGGGGGCGGTGTCGTTGCCGTCGAAGAGGAAGGCGGTCATGGGGTGCGCTGCCGGTAAAGGCCGAGTTCCTTCGCGCCCCCCTCTGTCCTGCCGGACATCTCCCCCTCAAGGGGGGAGATTGGCAGTTTCAGCGCCTCACGGACCTCGCGACGATAGTGATTGGCGAAAGCGATGGCGACACCCAATCTCCCCCCTTGAGGGGGAGATGGCCGGCAGGCCAGAGGGGGGTGCTCGCGCGCCAACATCTCACCCCGCCGTCCGCGCCGTCTGCAGATCCACGAACTGTATCCCCTTTTGCGCCATCCGCGCCCACTCGGACTCAGCATCGAGTTTGAGATAGCGCACCCAGTTCCGCCGCGCCTCCAGTAGATCCCCGGCGTCGAATTCCAGTCGGGCGAGGTTGAACACTGGATCGGCATAAGTCCTGTCGAGCGTGATCGCCTTTTGCAGATGGCGGCGCGCAGAAGGCACCTTGCCCTGCTCACTCATCAGGCCGGCGAGGTTGAACCAGGCCTCGACGAATGCGGGATCTAGCTTGATCGCGCGGGCGTAGTCGTGCGCGGCCTCACTGACACGCCCTGCGCCGCGCAGGCAGTTGGCGCGGTTGAAGGCGGCGATGGCGTCGCTCGGATCGATGGCAAGGCAGCGCTGGTAAAGGGCCGCCGCCTGCTCGTGATCGCCCTGTTCCTCCGCGCTTTCAGCCTCGGCGAACAGGTCCTCCAGCGTGTCGTCGCCGGCTGCACTGCCGAGATCAAACAGCAGCTGGCCGTCGAGTTCGCTCTGGCCGCCTTCGAGATAGATCGCACCGGGCCGGCCATGCTGCGAGCCGACATTGAGCGATTTGGCGGTGAGCGAAGCGACCGGACCGGAGCGATGCACGGAGCGCGCGATCGCGCCCCAGGATGCACCGCCGGCGACCAGCCCGGCATATTTGCGGGCAAGGATCAGATCGCGGAACGAGTAGGGTTCACAATCGTGCTCGAAGGCGTCGAACAGGCTGAGCAGGTCGAGGTCGGCACCGGACAGTCTGGACTGGTCGACGAGAGACTGCCTGGACAGCGAAGACGCCTCCGGCGCCTTCATCAGACCAAGCAGGCGCAGGAAGCCATTTTCGCTAAGGAGTGTTCGGCCAGCGGAGCCCTCGGCTGCAACCCGGCGCTCGATCTCGGCATCGCCGCCCTTCGCCGTGCCGGCCTTGGCGATCAGCGTTCGGCCGAACACAACATGGCTGGTGCGCCTGGTGACGCCGCGCCGCAACTGGCCGTGCTGACGCTCCACCTCACGGGCCGCGAGCCGCAGCGGAAATGCCGCCAGCGCGCCGATGGCGCCGAAGACGGCGCCCGGGATTATACCGGTCGGCGCCGTCACCCCTTGCTCTTGCCGACGGCCTTGAGCAGATTGGCCTTCAACGGGTTTTCCTTGGCCGCACCCGCCTTACCCTTGGCGGCAGGTTTTTCAGCGTCGTCGGCCTTGCTCTTCGACTTGGCCGGCGGCTTGGCTGATTGCGACAGGCTCGCCTTCAACGCGTCCATGAGGTTGATGACATTGCCACGCTCGGGCGCCGCCGCAATGATCGGCTTATGGCCCTTCAGTTTCTCGCGGATCATCGTCATCAGCGCGATCTCGTAGCGGTCCTCATAATTCTTCGGATCGAAGGTGGTTTCCTTCTGCTTGATTAGCGCTTCGGCCAATTGCAGCATTTCGGGATCCGGCTTGCCAGCCGGGATGTTGCCGAAATATTCAGCCGTGCCGCGCACTTCGTTCGGGTTCCTCAACGTACACACGAACATGCCGTTCTCGCGCGCGCCGATCGTCACCACGCGCTCGCGGCTGGACAGGACAAGGCGGGCAATGGCCAGCTTGCCGGATTTGCGCATTGCCTCGCGCAGCACGGCGAAGGTTTCTTCCGCCATGGCGCCATCCGGCGCCATATAGTACGGCGCATCTTGATAGATGACGTCAACCTCGTCTTCGTCGACGAAGGCCTCGATGTTCATCGTGTGATTGGATTCGATGCGCACTGCTTCGAGGTCGGCCTCATCGATGATGATGTACTGCTTGTCCTCGTATTCGTAACCCTTGACCAAGTCCGCGCGCTCGACGAGGCCGAGTTCAGGGTCGACCGGCTTCATGTTGATGCGGTTGTGGGTCTTCTTGTGCAATTGGTTGAACGATATGCGCTCGCTGGTCGTCGTTGCCGGATAGAGCCGGACCGGACAACTGACGAGGCTGAGCTTGAGGTAACCCTTCCAACTTGCCCTGGGCGCCATGATACTCTCCTACGCGGCCATGCACTGACATTTCAGACTGAGCATGATCTTAACCGAAAACCGGTTCCCACGTTTCGGGGTCATGCTTACTGCAGCGCTTCGTTCCGAGGACGATTGGCACTGCGCAAATCCTACACCGGCCCCAAACATACCGGCAAATTCCTGACGAAACCTTCCAGGTGAGCTGGAGGGCACCGACGGAGGATAATTCAAATTGTCCGCATGGTCGATGGACTTGGGGAAGTAAGTCATGCCGGAGGGACAGCACCCCCCTCTGTCCTGCCGGACATCTCCCCCGCAAGTGGGGAGATTGGCAGCTTCAACCTTATCGCTCCTCTTGCAAGGTTTGCGATTGGCGAAAGCAGAGGCGACATCCGATCTCCCCCCTTGCGGGGGAGATGTCCGGCAGGACAGAGGGGGGGTGTGCCGGATCGCCAACACCTCCCGATCTACTTCCCCGAAAACAACGGCAAATCTCTTGCGAAATCCTCCATGTCCGCCCACGGATCGCCCGACGTCGCCAACAGCCCCGGCAAGGACGAATAGTTCAGATCCTGCGGCGCATCGATCGTCTCAAGGTCTGCCCAACTCACCGGCGTCGACGCCGGCAGGTTGGTGCGGGCGCGCAGCGAATAAGGCGCCGCGGAGGTGTGGCCGCGCGCGTTGCGGTGATAGTCGATGAAGATGCGGCGCTTGCGGTTTTCCTTGCCCATTGTGGTGGTGAAAGTGTCGGGCGCGGTGGCCGCCAGGTGCGTGGAGATGGCGCTGGTCGCCTGGTGCAGCTTCTTCCAGTTCTGCTTTTGCGTCACCGGCACGGTTATGTGGATGCCGCTGCCGCCGGATGTCTTGGCGAACGGCACCAGGCCGAACCGCTCCAATTCGCCCTTGATGTGGACGGCGGCCTCGACCACCTCGCGCCAGGCGATGCCCTCACCCGGATCGAGATCGAAAACGATCTGGTCGGGCTTGTCGAGGCTCAAGCGATGCGTGCCCCAGGTGTGGAACTCAACGACGCCGAACTGCGCGAGTGCCAGATAGCCTTTTGCTCCCTCGACCGACAGATAGGATTTGGTTTCACCTTCGAAGTTGGTGGCGTCAAAAGTGACCACCGACGGCGGCATGCCGGTGAAGGCGTGGCGCTGGAAGAAACAGTCCTTCGGCAGGCCCGTCGGGCAGCGCACCAGCGACACCGGGCGGCCCATAATGTGCGGCAGCATGAAATCGCCGACCAGCGCGTAATAGACGGCGATGTCGAGTTTGGTCGGTCCGGTCTTGCCGAACAGCCGCCGCTCCGGATTGGTCACCCAGATGGTTGCGAGATCGGCTTCGGCGATCAGCCGCTTGCGCTTCGGCGACACCGGCGTCGACAGGCCGACATCGCGCAAGCCCCGAAACACACCGTGGCGCAGCGAATTGTCCGCCGTTCGGTTGGCGTAGTGGATGCGGGCCGACAGCATCGGCCGCACCCATTTCATCTCGCGCATGATCTCGCGCGGCACACCCTCGGGTGCTGTCGCGCCGTCTCGCAGCGGCTGCAGCCGGGCCAGCAAGTCGCCCGCCGTCGCGGCATCGAAGCCGGTGCCAACCTTGCCGCGATAGTGCAGTTCACCATCCGCGAATTCAGCCATGCCGATTGCCGCCAGTCCTTCGGCCGCGTCGGAAACGGTGTAGCCGGCGATGATGAAATCGCCGGTCTCAAGCGCTTTGACCTTGGTCCAGCTCTTCGTGCGGCCGCTCTGGTAGATGGCGTTGGCGCGCTTGGAGACGACGCCCTCCAGCCCAAGGATCGAGGCCTGATCGTACAGCCCCTGTCCGTCGCCTTCGACATGGTCGCTCAGCTGGATGGCGGAGGTAGCGCCCTGCCCGGCTAGCAGTTCGGCGAGCAGGGCCTTGCGGTTTGCGAGCGGTGCCTTGCGGAGGTCCCAGCCGTCGAGATGCAGCAGGTCGAAGGCATAGAAATGGAGCTTGCTGCCCGCACCCGCCGACAGCGCATCCTGCAGCAGCGCGAAACGCGAGATGCCCTTCTCGTCCAGCACCATGATCTCGCCGTCGATGATCGCCTGGCTGAGGGGCAGCCGGGCGAATGCCTGCGGCAGGTCGCCGTAACGCCTCGTCCAGTCGATGCCGCCGCGGGTGATCAGCCTGACCTCGCCATCGGCGATATGCGCCATGGTACGGTAGCCGTCGAATTTTATTTCGTGCAACCAGAGTTCACCTGTGTCTTCCACTGGCCCACCCGGTGGCTTCGGCACCTGCGTGGCGAGCTGCGGCTCGATGCGCGACGGCGGATCGCCCCTGACAGCGCCGGGCAGCGCGCCGGGTTTCAGCGCGCCGGGTTTGGGCGGCAGGCGGGCCGGCTTCTTCGGCGGCGCCACCAGCTCCTCGATCCGCTTGCCGGACTTCACGCTTTCCGGCCGCGCTTCCAGGATGTCGAGGCCGGCATCGGCGGCGAGATCGCGCTCCTTGAACAGCAGCCAGTTTTTCTTCTCGCTGTCTTCGCCGGGCTTGGGCTTCAGACGGGTCAGCATCCAGCCGCCATTCAACTTGGCGCCGGCCAGCCGGAACTTGAAGGCGCCGGTGCGCAGGCTCTTGTCGACATCGTCCATCGGTGCCCAGGTGCCGGTGTCCCAGACGATCATCGGCCCGCCGCCATATTCGCCTTCGGGAATGACGCCCTCGAAGTCGATATATTCGAGCGGATGGTCCTCGGTCTCGACTGCGAGCCGCTTGTCGGCCGGGTTGAGCGAGGGCCCGCGCGGCACCGCCCAGCTTTTCAGCACGCCGCCGACCTGCAGGCGCAAATCGTAATGGTCGGCGGTGGCGTGATGCTTGTGGACGACGAAGCGGTTGCCGTCGCCTGAAATGACCCCGCCCGCCGGTTCCGGCGTCTTCGTAAATTCGCGCTTGGCGCGATAGGCCTTGAGTGTTGGCGGGGTTGGCATGGGTCAGGCGGGAGCGGCGGCGGCGGACGAACCTTCCCTGCGCAGCGTTCCTGCACAGTGCTGTCCCGCCAACATTTCAAATTTCCCAGCGCGGTGCGAAGGAACGGCGTTCACACTCAATCGTCGGTGGCCGGCGTCAGGTCTAGCTCGGCCGGGGACAGCCCTTGCTGGAGCTGGCTCAGCCGGAACTCGTCGACCCAGTAGGCCTCGCCGTCGACCAGCACGCGGGCCGAGTAGACGCCGCCGGAAAAGCTTTGCGCGGTGACGTAGACCTTGTGGCGGTCGAGCGCCTTGCGCACCGCGGCGCGCTTGGAATTCTGGCTGGTGACGGAACTGGCCATGGCTCACTCATACACACGACCGCAAGACATGGCGGCGGCATAAGGATGCTGGAGATCGGCTGCTCTGTCAATTTTGACCGCCTGCTTCTGGCAGCGCTACGATCCGGCGGCAGCAAAAAACCGCTGCGCCTCGGCAGTGGGCTTTGCAATGACGACGACAATATTCGGTTAGTGGTCCGAAGGAATTATGAGCGCGGTGACGCGCGAGAGCTGCTGACGCCGGTTCCGCGTCGGCTTCTCGTAGATCTTCTTCATTGGTATCCCCATGGCCCCCAATGGCCGCCAGCAAAGGCGCTTGCGGCTGGGTTTTGTCAAGGGAAGCGCTGTTCTTCCGCCGAACAGCTATGGAAACTGGAGGAGCGGCCGCTATAGTTTTCCTCAGCCCCAAGGAGAACGGCAATGACCCTCAGCACCCGCAAACTCGGCAGCCAGGGGCTGCAGGTCTCGGTGATCGGCCTCGGCTGCATGGGCATGAGCCAGTCCTACGGCCCTGCCGACGAGGCGGAATCGATCGCCACCCTGCACCGAGCCATCGAACTCGGCTGTACCTTCCTCGACACGGCGGAAGTCTACGGCGCCTATGCCAATGAAGAACTGCTCGGGCGGGCGCTGAAGGGCCGGCGCGATGAGGTGACCCTTGCCACCAAATTCGGCTTCCGCATCGAAAACGGCAGACAGGTCGGCACGGAGCGTGACAGCCGGCCCGACCATATCCGCGAGGCGCTGGAGGGCTCGCTGAAGCGGCTCGGCACCGACCATATCGACCTTTACTACCAGCATCGCGTCGATCCGGCGGTGCCGATGGAAGACGTCGCCGGCACGGTCGGCCGGCTGGTTGCCGATGGCAAAGTGCGCTTCTTCGGCCTGTCGGAAGCGGGCGCGGCGAATATCGGCCGTGCGCATGCCGTGCACCCTGTCTCGGCGCTGCAGAGCGAGTATTCGCTTTGGGAGCGCAATCTGGAGCCGGAGATCATCCCGCTGCTCAAAAAGCTCGGCATCGGCCTGGTGCCGTTCGCGCCGCTCGGCCGCGGTTTCCTCGCCGGCGACGTCAAGCGCGCCGAGGATTATCCGGAAGGCGATTTCCGCCGCGGCGACCCCCGCTACCAGGGCGCCAACTACGACGCTAATGTCGCGGCTGCGGCTGCGGTGCAGGAGGTGGCCGCGGCCAAAGGGGCAAAGCCCGCACAGATCGCGCTGGCCTGGGTGCTCGGCAAGGGCGACGGTTTCGGCATTGACATCGTGCCGATCCCGGGGACAAAGCGGCGCAAGTATCTCGAAGAAAATGTTGCTGCGGCCGCGATCCAGCTCGACCCGGCCGAGACTGCTGCGCTCGACGCAGCCCTTGCGCCCGGCAAGGTCTCAGGGCCGCGCTACAATGAGCGGGTGATGACGACGATCGATCGGTAGAGGCGTCTAAGCTGCCAATCTCCCCCCTCGTGGGGGAGATGCCTGGCAAGGCAGAGGGGGGCGCGAAGGATCGCCCGCATCAAGTATTCTGCGTAGAGGTTAGCTCAAAGATGTAAGTGAAATTGGCCAATGTCGGCAGGACAGCGCCCCCCTCTGTCCTGCCGGACATCTCCCCCACAAGGGGGGAGATTAGCAGTTTCAGCCCCTCGCCTCACCTTGCGTAATCGATTTTCCTTGGCTAGCATCCTCCGGTCGGCGCCGTGCGGAGGAGAACGTTGCGGCGGACCGGCTGGAGCGCCTCGCGTCCCCTCGGGGCGTTCACAGGACACTCCATTTTTGAATTGACGCAAGGACCGTCCCGAGCCGCTCCCGGTTTCGGGCTCCTGCGTTCATGTGGAGGATATCTGATGAACAGACGCGAATTCCTGTTGTCGACCGTGGCGACCGGCGCCATGGCGCTGGCCGCGCCCATGGCCTTTGCCGCCGACAAATTGACCATATTGGGCTCGGTGCCCAATCTCGGCTTTCCGTTCTTTGTGCACATGCTGAACGAGATCAAGGCGGAGGCGCAGGCGCAAGGCGTCAATCTGACCGAGAGCGACGGCCAGAACTCGGCGCCGAAGCAGACCGCCGACATCGAGGCCGCACTTGTGCAGAAGGTCAACGCCATCGTGATTTCGCCGCTTGACGTCAACGCGCTGGCGCCGGCGATCGAGGAAGCGGTCAAGGCCGGCGTTCCGGTGGTGACGATCGACCGCCGCGTCGACGGCGTCGAGGGCATTCTCGCCCATGTCGGCGCTGACAATGTCAAGGGTGGCGAAGCCGAGGCGCAGGCCATGGTGGCGGCGTTCCCGAACGGCGCCAAGCTGTTCCATTTGCAGGGCCAGCCGGGTGCCGGGCCCGCGATCGACCGCAACAAAGGCGTCCACAATGTGCTCGATCCGCTCAAGGACAAGTACCAGATCATCTTCGAGCAGACCGCCAACTTCGCCCGCGCCGAAGCGCTGTCGGTGACCGAGGCCGGGCTTGCCGCCAACGGCAAGCCGGACGCCATCATCTGCGCCAATGACGACATGGCGCTCGGCGCGCTCGAAGCCTGTGCCGCGCGCAACTTCACCGACGTCAAGATCTACGGCTTCGACGCGCTGCCGGAAGCGCTGGTCGCCGTGCGCGACGGCAAGCTCGCCGGCACGGTCGAGCAGTTCCCCGGCGAACAGTCGCGCAAGGCGGTGCAGATAGCGGTCGCCTTCGCCAGGGACAAGACCCAGCCGAAGGAGAAGCTGGTGCTGTTGACGCCGATCGTCATCGGCAAGGACAATCTCGACAAGGCGGAGAGGTTGAACGAGACGAAGTGAGAGTAGGGCCCATGACGGGTGGAGGTCGCGCTCTGTCGCGCCCCCCTCTGTCCTGCCGGACACCGCCCCCACTTGGGGGGAGATTGGCCGTCACGTCTGCTTTCGCCAATCGCCAACGTTATAGAAATAGTGCTGCCGGCAAAACTGCTGATCTCCCCCCGTGTGGGGGAGATGTCCGGCAGGACAGAGGGGGGCGCTG
This sequence comes from Mesorhizobium sp. M1143, assembly GCF_040318435.1. Lineage (NCBI taxonomy): Bacteria > Pseudomonadati > Pseudomonadota > Alphaproteobacteria > Hyphomicrobiales > Phyllobacteriaceae > Mesorhizobium > Mesorhizobium sp. M1143. The sequence goes on from NZ_JAMYMJ010000033.1 coordinate 17,195, forward strand.
TCCCGCTGCCTATCGCAATCCGGGAGCAATGCTTGTCCGCCGTTGAACCCACCGCATCATCGCCCCCGCTCCTTTCCGTCGAAGGCGTGACCAAGCATTTTTCCGGCGTCACCGCGCTCATCGACGTTTCGCTCGAGGTGCGGCCCAGTGAGATCCTTGGCCTGCTCGGCGAGAACGGCGCCGGCAAGTCGACGCTGTTGAAAATCCTGTCCGGCGTGATGCCGCCGTCGAGCGGTCGCATCGTCTTCGACGGGGCCGACTACGCACCGTCCAGCCCACAGGACGCCAAGCGGCACGGCATCGTCACCATCTACCAGGAACTCAGCCTGATCCCGACGCTGACGGTGGCGGAAAACATCTTCATCGGCCGCGCGCTGCTCGGTCCGCTCGGGCTGGTCAGCTGGCGCAGGATGGAGGACGCCTCGCGCGCGATCATCGCCCGCGTCGGTCTAGACATCGATCCGGCGACGCCGGTGTCCTCGCTGTCGGTAGCCGAACAGCAGCTGGTCGAAATCGCCCGCGCTCTGTCGCTGGAAAGCCGCCTGATCATCATGGACGAGCCGACCTCGGCGCTGACCGAGACCGAGGTGCAGAAACTGATGTCGATCATGGACAGGCTGCGCAAGGACGGTGTCGCCATCATGTTCGTCACCCACCGGCTGGAGGAAGCGTCCGCCATTTGCGACCGCATGACCGTGCTGCGGGACGGCAGGCTGGCCGGTCATCTCGACCGCGACGGCCGGCCGATCCAGATTCCGAAGATCATCGAGAAGATGGTCGGCCGCGCCGCCTCCGAACTCTACGCGCGGCCGACGCAGCGCGATGTCGCCGGCGAGGTCAGGCTCTCGGTGCGCGGGCTGCGGACGGTGCGCGACCCGCTGGCGCCGCATGCCATCGTGCTCGAAGGCGTCAACCTCGATCTGAAGGCCGGTGAAATCCTCGGCGTTGCCGGCCTCGTCGGTTCCGGCCGCACCGAGCTTGCCCGCGCCATTTTCGGCGCCGACCGCATCGCGGCCGGCACGATTGCGCTCGACGGCAAGCCGATCGCCCCGGCTTCGCCCGCCGACGCCATCAAACTCGGCATCGGGCTGGTGCCGGAAGACCGCAAGCACCAGGCGATTTTTGCAGCACTTGGCATTCTCAACAATTTCTCCATCGCCTCGCTCGGCCGCTACAGCAATGGGGCCGGCTTCATGGCCGAACGGCGCGAGCGCGAGGCGCTGGCCGGGTATCGCAAGGCACTGTCGATCCGCATGGCCTCGCCCGAGCAGGCCATCGAGGGCCTGTCCGGCGGCAATCAGCAAAAGGTGATCCTGGCCCGCTGGCTGGCGCGCGACCCGAAAGTACTGATCGTCGACGAGCCAACGCGCGGCGTCGATGTCGGCGCCAAGGCCGAAGTGCACCAGATCCTGGTGCAGCTTGCCGCACGCGGCATCGCCATCATGATGATCTCGTCGGAGCTGCCGGAAGTGCTGGCGGTGTCGGATCGCATCGTCACCATGCGGCGCGGCCGTATCACCGGCGAAATGCCGGGCATCGAAGCGACCGAGGAAAAACTGATGGAACTGATGGCGCTCGACCGCAAGCAGGACGCGATGCAATGACCAGCACCACCGAACAGACCCAGCGCAGCGGCATCAACATCGCGCGGCTTCTGATGAGTTTTGGGCCGCTGATGTTCCTGGCGGTGTTGATCGTCATCTTCACCGTGCTGAAGCCGAGCTTCATCGATCCAATCAACCTGTTCAACATTTTGAGGCAGATCTCGATCACCGGGCTGATCGCGCTTGGCATGACTTTCGTCATCCTCACTGCCGGCATCGACCTGTCGGTCGGCTCGCTGCTCGCCTTCTGCGGCATGGTGGCGGCGGTGGTGGCCAAGGGCGGCACCGCCAACACGCTGTCGCTGTCGACCACGGGCACGCAAGGATATGGCTGGTTCGCCGCCTTGCTTGCCGCCGTCATCGTCGGGGCGCTGGCCGGCGGCGTCCAGGGCTTTGCCATCACCCGGCTGAAAGTGCCGCCCTTCGTCGTCACGCTGGGTGGGCTCACCGTGTTTCGCGGCCTGACGCTGACCATCTCCAATGGCGGACCGATCTCCGGCTTCGACGCCTCGATGCGCTGGTTCGGCACCGGGCTCATCGGACCGGTGCCGGTGCCGGCGATCATCTTCGCGGTGGCGGCCATCCTGTGCCACATCGTGCTGCGCTATACGCGCTATGGCCGCGCCGTCTATGCCGTCGGCGGCAATGCCGAGGCCGCGCGCCTTTCGGGCCTGCGCGTCGACCGCATTCTGATCTCGGTCTATGTCATCGTCGGCTTCTTCGCCGGGCTGGCCGCCTTCGTTTTGTCAGCACGGCTCAACTCCTCCGAAGCCGTGGCCGGCATCGGCTACGAGCTTACGGTGATTTCGGCCGTGGTCATCGGCGGCACCTCGCTATTCGGCGGCATCGGCTCGGTCGGCGGCACGGTGGTGGGCGCAGCACTGATCGGCGTGCTGCAGAACGGGCTACAGTTCAACAATGTCTCTTCCTACACACAAAGCATCGTCATCGGCCTGATCCTGATCCTGGCCGTGGCCTTCGATCGTTGGCTGAAGTCGCGGGTGAGGCGGTGAGGGATCGGCCATGGTTCAGATCAGGGCGATGACAGAGAACGATGTAGCGTCGGTATCGCGGCTGCTGGGAGACTCCTGGCGGCGCACCTATTCGCCGATCCTGGGACCCGAGACCACGGCACGCCTCTCGGACGACAAGCATGCGCCCGAGCGGCTGGCAGCCGAACTTCTGGACGACAACAAGATGTCGTTCGTGGCCGAACGGCCGGACGGTTCGATCGCCGGCTACGCGATGGCGGCGATGGACGATCGTGGCGATGTCCTGCTCGACCGGCTGCACATCGACAAGTCAGAGTTCGGCAGCGGGCTCGCCACCGACCTGCTGCACGCGGTGCTTGTCGCGCATGCCGGCATCCCCAGCATTGCGCTGGAAGTGATCGAGGGCAACGACCAGGCGATCGCCTTCTATCGCAAGCACGGTTTCGAGGTGGTCGAACACCGCCCGGCCGCGCACGGCGTCGCCGGCCATGCCTCGCTGATCATGCGCCGGCTGCTGTCGAGGGCGTGAAGTGAATGGGAAACCGCAGTAGTCAGGGCCCTACTGCCCTAACCCCTGCGCCGCCACCGCCTGTGGACCGTCCTCGTCGTCCGGCATATCGAGGAGTTCGATCAGCCGCGCCACCTTCGTTCCCGGCAAGGGGCGGCCCTCGTTGACCAGCGCCTCGTCGGCACCGAGCCAGGCGAACGCCTCGCGCAGTTCTTGAAGGGTGGCGCCGGTCAGCGCGATGTCGGCTATGACCGCCTCGTCTACCGGCCCCAACACCGAAATGATGTCGTCGCGTGTCATGGTCACCTCCATGCTAAGTGCCGGCAGGTCGTCGAGTTGATGCCGGGATCCGGCCATCCAGTCAACGGATTGCGAGCGAAAGCCGCCGACAAAGCAGAATCTGGGTCTTCTTTTCGACTAAGCAAGGTGAACGCGCGCCTTTTGCCGTCAAGCAGCCGAATGCCGATCGATGCTGTAGAGATGCACGGGATAGCCGGGACCGATGGCGTCGCGTACCCGGCCCGTCCAGGCACGAACCGCCGGATAAGCCGCCAGCGCAAAGCCGCAATCTTCGGCACGGTGGCCGTAGGCATAGACAGCAATGTCGGCGATGGTGAGCATGTCGCCGACAAGGAACGGCGTGTCGTTCAGGCTGCGCTCCAGCGCTGCCAGCGTGCGGGCGCCGGCTTCGCGCTTGGCCGGAAGCGTCGCCTGGTTGCGCTCCAGCCTTCCGGCCAGCGTCCAGAAGCGCAGGGAGCCGATGACCGGCTCGACATGGTACTGTTCGAAGAACAGCCATTGCAGAACTTTCGCGCTGACATAGCGATCCGCCGGCAGCAAGGGCGTGCCTTCGGCGAGATAAATGAGGATCGCATTCGATTCGGCGATCGCACGGCCATCCTCGAGTTCGAGCACAGGAACGGCGCCGGCCGGGTTGAGCTTCAGGAAGGCGTCGGTGTGGCTCTCGCCCTCGAAAATCGACACCAGGCGGCTTTCATAGGGAATGTTGAGCAGGCCGAGCACGACCCTCGCCTTCCAACCGTTTTGCGACGGCAAATAATCATGAAGCGTGAGCATGGCTGTCCTTTCGCTGCGGTCGACGCCTGATTTGCACGGTGCCACGATACCAGCCACCCGAATCCTGCAATGTGTACGCGCGGAAACAGATAAACTATACGCATGTAGAGTTTTATTGACTTCGCTGTATGTGCGATTTACCCGATAAACACTTGCGTCGGATAACTGCGCGGGCAAGCAATCAGTTTGCGTGTGAGAGGAATCGCAAGCATGAGCCTTTCGCGCCGAAGCGAGATCGCCGCCGAGGCCGTGGGGCCAACGATTGTCGCCGGCGAAATCCTGGTCGAGATCATGGCGACGGAACGGGGTTTCGGCTTCCTCGAGCCGCAATCGCTTGTCGGGCCATTCCCCAGCGGCGCGCCGGCGATCTTCATCGATCAGGTCGCCCGGCTGGGAGGCGGCGCCGGCATTATCGGCTGCGTCGGCCGCGACGATTTCGGCACGCTCAACTTGGACAGGCTGGAGCGCGACGGCGTCGACGTCTCAGCCGTCGATATCAGCGACCGCTTCCCGACGGGATGCGCCTTCGTGCGCTACCGGCCCGATGGTATCAGGGACTTCGTCTACAACATCGCCGAATCCGCCGCCGGGCAGATCCACCTGACCACTGCTGCGCGCCTGCTGGCGGACAGGGCCGGCCATCTGCATATCATGGGATCGACGCTGTCGGTGGCAGGGCTGAAGGAGATCGTCAGCTACGCAGTGCAGGCGGTTCGTGCCCGCGGCGGCTCGACCTCATTCGACCCGAATGTGCGCAAGGAGCTGATCGACGGCTCCGACGGCGCACTGTTTTCCGCACTCATCGACGATGCCGACCTGCTGCTGCCGTCCGGCGACGAATTGCTCGCTACGGCGGGCGTCGATGACGAGCACCGGGCGGTGGCGGCGCTGTTTGCCAGGGGCGTCGGCGAGATCGTGCTGAAGCGCGGTGCTGACGGCTCTTCCTGGTTCGGCGCCGACGGCGCCAGGATCGACTGCGCCGGTTTTCAGGTCGAGGAAGTCGACCCCACGGGCGCCGGCGATTGTTTCGGCGCCACCTACCTGACCTGCCGCCGCCAGGGGATGGAGCCCGGCAAGGCGCTGCTTTATGCCAATGCCGCCGGCGCCCGCAACGTCACCCGGCGCGGCCCGATGGAGGGCGTCACCAGCTTCGACGGACTCGATCAATTCATCAAGGGAACAGCGAGATGATGGCCAATCCCCTTGCCGGTCTCGCGGCGGCCCGCCGGAACGGAGCACCCTACGGCATCACGTCCATCTGTTCGGCTCATCCGCTGGTGATCCAGACAGCGATACGGCGCGCCGTTGCCGACAGGGAGAAAAACCTGCTGATCGAGGCAACCTGCAATCAGGTCAACCAGTTCGGCGGCTATACCGGAATGACCCCGGCGCTGTTCGTCGCCTTCGTGCTGGAGATCGCCTGCCGCGAGGGGCTGGAAGCCTCGCGCATCATCTTCGGCGGCGATCATCTGGGACCGAACCCGTGGCGCGCCGAGCCGGCGGCGCACGCGATGGACAAGGCCGAGGCCATGGTCGGCGCCTATATCGCGGCCGGCTTCACCAAGATCCATCTCGACGCATCGATGGGCTGCGCCGGCGAGCCGGCGGCCCTGGACGACGAGACCATCGCCACCCGGGCGGCGCGGCTGGCAAAGGCGGCCGAAACGGCCGCGCACGCCGCAGGCAGCACCTTGCCGGTCTACATCATCGGCACCGAAGTCCCCGCCCCCGGCGGAGTCGACCATGCGATCAGCGAGTTGAAGCCGACCGAGGCGGCGGCGGCGCGGCGCACGATCGAGGTTCACCGGGAGATCTTTGCCCGCGAAGGCCTGACCGAGGCGTTCGGCCGCGTCATGGCCGTGGTGGTGCAGCCGGGCGTGGAATTCGGCAGCCAGAATGTCGTCGCCTACGCGCCCGAAAAATCCAAGGGCCTGACCGGCTTGCTCGATGAGCAGCCGTCGCTCGTCTACGAGGCGCATTCGACCGACTACCAGACCCGTGCGGCTTTGACCGCGCTGGTCGCAAACGGCTTTCCTATCCTCAAGGTCGGCCCCGGCCTGACCTTCGCCTTGCGCGAGGCGCTTTACGGGCTCGACCTGATCGCCTCCGAAATGGCCAGGGACTATGGCGACCGGTCGCTCGCCCGGACCATGGAAAGCGCGATGCTGGCAGCACCCGGCCATTGGCACAGCCACTATCACGGCAACGAAGCAGAGCTCTATGTGCAGCGGCATTACAGCTACAGCGACCGCATCCGCTATTATTGGAGCAACCCCACCGCTGTCGCGGCCGTCGAGCGCCTGCGCAAGGCGCTGGACGGCGTTGCCATTCCCGAAACGCTGATTCGGCAATTCCTGCCGGCGCTGCCGGCCGAACTCGGGCCGGCGGGCAATCCCGAGGCTATTCTTCTCGAAGCTGTCGATCAGGTGCTGGCCGATTATGACGCGGCCTGCCGTGGGACCTGAGTGCATTTGCGCCGGGTTGATCTTTGCCTCAGCCCAGTGTCTCTGACGTTTCCATGAAACCAGTCATGTTCTTTCTCCTGTTCGCGGCCACTCTGCTGGCGTCGCCGGCACGCGCCGACTGGAAGCCGGTCGAAAAGGTCGAGAACTACGCCATCGCAGGACAGACCGGCCCGGAACTCTATGCCGCGATCGGCGAAGCCGGCCCCTTGCTCGGCAAGGGTCGGGTCATTGCGCACACCAATTTCAAGCTGACCTGGACCAGAGACTACAGGCCGAAAGGCGACGCCTGCGTGCTCAAATCGGCGCGCCCGAAACTGATCATCACCTACACCTTGCCGAAGCCGGCCGAACCGTTGCCGGCTTCCGTCCAGAAGAACTGGACGGTGTTCATCGCCGGGCTCGCCGCCCACGAGAGAGTGCATGGCGCAGCCATCGCCGAGATGGTGCGCAAGATCGAGGCGGTGAGCGTCGGCCTGACCGTTACTGATGACCCCGCCTGCAGCAAGATCAGAACCGAGCTGACGAGGCAACTCGCCCAGATCTCGCTGGCTCAGCGGCAGGCGAGCCGCGACTTCGACCGGGTCGAATTCGGCCCCGGCGGAAACCTGCAGAAGCTGGTGCTGGCTTTTGTGAATGGGGGGTAGTTTGCCGGCGAACCGGTCATTGCGCCGGTGTTCCGAACGACAAGAGCACCGGCCGCATGGCCGCTTTACAGGCAGGCTTGGTAGCGCTACCGTCTGATCGTCACGCGACCTGTTGGGGGAATGGGAGACGGTCGCGAGGCGGAGAGGAGCGGTTTCCTTCGGGGCGTCGCAAGAAGCATTCGGGAGGAGATCGATGGCGTCTGTCGCGATCGGCGATGTTTACAAATCGTTCGGGACCGTCGAGGTCCTGCATGGCGTCAGTGTGGATATCGACGACGGCGAATTCGTCACGCTGGTCGGCCCGTCGGGTTGCGGAAAATCGACCCTTCTCAGGATGATCGCCGGCCTGGAAAAGATTTCTCGGGGCGAGATCGCGATCGGGGATCGGGTCGTCAACAACGTTGCGCCGAAAGAGCGCGACGTTGCCATGGTGTTCCAGAACTACGCGCTCTACCCGCACATGACGGTCGCCGAGAACATGGCGTTCTCGCTCATGCTCAAAGGTGTTTCGAAGGCCGATTGCGCTACCAGCATCCAGCGCGCCGCCGAAATCCTCGGGCTGGTGCCATTGCTGACGCGATATCCGCGCCAGCTTTCCGGCGGCCAGCGCCAGCGCGTCGCCATGGGCCGGGCGATCGTGCGCGATCCACAGGTTTTCCTGTTCGACGAACCGCTCTCCAATCTCGACGCCAAGCTCAGGGTGCAGATGCGCGCCGAGATCAAGGAACTGCACCAGCGGCTCAAGACGACCACAGTCTATGTCACCCACGACCAGATCGAGGCCATGACCATGGCCGACAAGATCGTCGTCATGCATGACGGCATCGTCGAACAGATCGGACCGCCGCTGGAGCTCTACGACAGGCCAAACAATCTCTTCGTCGCCAGTTTCATCGGCTCGCCCGCCATGAACCTGATCAAGGGCGAGATCGTCACCGACGGGTCTCCGTCCTTTCGCGGCGCCGGGGGAATTTCCGTGCCGCTGGCCGGCGCGCCGGCCGTTGGCAACGGTCATCCGGTGGTGCTGGGAATACGGCCCGAGCATTTGCGGCTATCGTCAGACAAAGGCATTCCAGTCACCGTCGCGGTGGTCGAGTCGACCGGGTCGGAAGTGCAGATCATCGGCCGCACCGCCGGCGGCGACGAGATCGTCGCCAATTTCCGCGAACGCCATGCCTTCACACCGGGCGAATCCATACGGCTCTCTGCCGCGCCTGGCCTGATTCATCTCTTTGACGGCAAGACCGGAACACGATTTGAAACGCGTAACGGATGGTAAGGACCGCATAGCAAGGAAGATAAACCGGAGGAGACGACCATGAAATTCACGAGACGCGATGTAATCCGCACGACCGCAGGTGCCGCGGCGGGAGCTCTGGGAAGCCGGTTCGTCGGCTCGCCGGCTTTTGCCCAGGAGGGCTTGAAATACAAGCCCGAGGAAGGCGCAAAGCTGCGGCTGCTGCGCTGGTCGCCCTTCGTCAAGGGCGATGAGGATCAATGGCTGGCCAACACCAAGCGCTTCACCGAGGCGACAGGTGTCGAGGTTCGTGTCGACAAGGAAAGCTGGGAGGACATTCGCCCCAAGGCAGCGGTCGCCGCCAATGTCGGTTCCGGCCCGGACCTCATGTTCGTCTGGTTCGACGACCCGCATCAATATCCAGACAAGCTGCACGACGTGACCGAGCTCGGCGAGTATCTGGGCTCGAAATATGGCGGCTGGCACGACGGACCAAAGCAATATGCGACGCGGGACGGCAAGTTCGTCGGCCTGCCGCTGGCCACGATCGGCAATGCCATCGTCTATCGCGAAAGCTGGGTGAAGGAGGCCGGCTTCTCCGAATTTCCGAAGGACACGGCAGGCTTCCTCGAGCTTTGCAAGGCGTTGCAGGCGAAGGGACATCCGGCCGGCTTCACGCACGGCCACGGCGTCGGCGACGGCAACAATTACGCGCACTGGCTGCTGTGGAGCCATGGCGGCCAGATGGTCGACGAGAGCGGCAAGGTGGCGATCAACAGCCCCGAGACGTTAAAGGCGATCGGATACGCGCAGGAACTCTACAAGACCTTCATTCCCGGGACCGAAAGCTGGCTCGACGTCAATAACAACCGCGCCTTCCTGGCCGGCGAACTCGGCGTCATCGCCAACGGCATTTCCGCCTACAATACGGCCAAGATCAACAAGGACAACGATCCGAAGCTGGCTGAGATCGCCAAGGACATCCGCACCACCAACCTGCCGATCGGTCCCGTCGGGAAATCGGTCGAACTGTTCCAGGTGACCACCGCCGTCATCTTCAACTACACGCCCTACCCCAATGCGGCCAAGGCCTATCTGCAGTTCATGTTCGAGGATCCGCAGATGACCGACTGGATCACCTCCTCGGCGGGCTATTGCTGCCAGACGCTGAAGGCCTTCGACAACAATCCAGTGTGGACGGCCGACCCGAACAATGCCGCCTATGCCAAGGCCTCGGCGACGCTGCGCCCCAACGGCTATGCCGGGCCGCTCGGCTATGCCTCGGCGGCGACCATGGCCGACTATGTCCTGGTCGACATGTTCGCCAAGGCGGTGACCGGCCAGGCGACGCCGCAGGAGGCGATGGAGGAGGCGGAGAAGCGCGCCAACCGCTACTACCGCGTTTGATCACGGCACCGCCGGGCAGCGTCTAGTGCGCTGCCCGGCCCGTCGCACAATCCCATGGCGGCCGTTGACGCCGTGACCTGATTCCCCGATGAGGAGCCCTCCATGGCCGTGCCGTCCGTTGCCGCCCAGCCGCGTCCGTCGATGCTTTCGCGGATCTCCGAAAGCCGCAACGCGCTGGGCTTCGGCTTCATGCTGCCGGCGGCGGCGCTGCTGCTGGTCTTCCTGACCTATCCGCTCGGGCTGGGCGTCTGGCTCGGCTTCACCGATGCCCGTATCGGCCGCCCCGGCATCTTCATTGGCACCGAGAACTATCAGTATCTGTGGAGTGACGCCGTCTTCTGGCTGTCCGTCTTCAACACCTTGCTCTACACGGTCAGCGCCTCGATCCTGAAGTTCGTGCTCGGCCTGTGGCTGGCGCTCATTCTCAATGAAAACCTGCCGTTCAAATCGTTCTTCCGCGCGATAGTCCTGCTGCCTTGGGTGGTGCCCACCGTACTGTCAGCCATCGCCTTCTGGTGGATCTACGATTCGCAGTTCTCCATCCTGTCCTGGGCGCTGCAGCAAATGGGCCTGATCGACCACCGCATCAATTTCCTCGGCGATCCGGAGAATGCGCGCGCTTCGGTTATCGCCGCCAACGTCTGGCGCGGCATTCCTTTCGTCGCCATCACGCTGCTCGCCGGCCTGCAGACCATTCCGCAGTCGCTCTACGAGGCGGCCACGCTCGACGGCGCCAGTCGCTGGCAGTTGTTTCGTTATGTGACTCTGCCGCTGCTGACGCCGATCATCGCCATCACCATGACCTTCTCGGTGCTGTTCACTTTCACCGATTTCCAGCTGATCTACGTGCTGACCCGGGGCGGACCGGTGAATGCCACGCATCTGATGGCGACATTGTCTTTCCAGCGCGGCATTTCCGGCGGCCAGCTTGGCGAGGGCGCGGCCATCGCGGTGGCCATGATCCCGTTCCTGCTGGCGGCGATCCTGTTCAGCTATTTCGGCCTGCAACGCCGCAAATGGCAACAAGGCGGCGGAGACTGACATGGTCAAGACGGCCGCGGCAAGGAAGGCGAAACGTGGGGATATCGACGAAGGCGGCATGGGCTACCTGCAGAGCCTGCCGCGCCGCGTGGTGACGGTCTATCTGCCGCTGCTGGTGTTCGTCTTCGTGCTGTTGTTTCCGTTTTACTGGATGACGATCACGGCGGTTAAGCCCAATCTCGAGATGACCGACTATGCGCAGTTCAATCCGTTCTGGGTGGTGCATCCGACATTGGAGCACATCCGCTATCTCCTGTTCGAGACCTCCTATCCGGGCTGGCTGCTCAACACGATCATCATCTCGACCGCCGCCACGTTCCTGTCGCTGCTGGCGTCGGTGTTCGCCGCCTATGCGATCGAGCGGTTGCGCTTCTCCGGGGCGCGGCAGGTCGGCCTCGGCATCTTCCTCGCCTATCTGGTGCCGCCCTCGATCCTGTTCATTCCGCTGTCGGTGATGGTGTTCAACCTCGGGCTCTACGACACGCCCTTCGCGCTCATCCTTACCTATCCGACCTTCCTGGTGCCGTTCTGCACGTGGCTGTTGATGGGTTACTTCCGCTCCATCCCGTTCGAACTGGAAGAATGCGCGCTGATAGACGGAGCGAGCCGGTGGCAGATCCTCACCAAGATCGTGCTGCCGCTGTCGGTGCCCGGCCTGATCTCCGCCGGCATATTCGCCTTCACCCTGTCATGGAACGAGTTCATCTATGCGCTGACATTCATCCAGTCCTCGGAAAACAAGACCGTGCCGGTGGGTGTGCTGACCGAGTTGGTGCGCTCCGACGTCTACGAATGGGGGGCGCTGATGGCGGGAGCGCTGATCGGCTCGCTGCCGGTGGTAGTGCTCTATTCGTTCTTCGTCGAGCACTATGTCTCGTCGATGACCGGCGCGGTGAAGGAGTGACGCGCCGGCTCACGCGAGGCGACCGGCGCGGTCAGATCGCGCCGATGATGCCGCCGTCGACGCGGATGTTCTGGCCGGTGATGTAGCCCGCACCTTCGGAAGCGAGGAAGGCGATGGTCGCGGCGATCTCCTCCGACGTGCCGTAGCGCTGCATCGGCACGCTGTCGCGGCGCTCCTCGGTGGCCGGCAGGCTGTCGATCCAGCCGGGCAGCACATTGTTCATGCGCACATTGTCGGCGGCGTAGGTGTTGGCGAAGATCTTGGTGTAGGCGGCAAGCCCGGCGCGGAACACGGCGGATGTCGGGAACATCGGGCTCGGCTCGACCACCCAGGCGGTCGAGATGTTGATGATGGCGCCAGCCCTCTGCTTGACCATCTGCGGCGCCACGATGCGCACCGGCCGGATGACGTTCATCAGATAGACGTCGAGACCGGTGTGCCACTGCTCGTCGGTGATTTCGAGGATCGGCGCGCGTGGCCCGTGGCCGCCGCTGTTGACCAGCACGTCGATGCGGCCGAAGCGCTCGAGCGTCAGATCGGCGAGCCGCTGCAGATCGTCATTCGACTGGTTGGAGCCGGTGACGCCGAGGCCGCCAAGCTCCTTGGCCAGAGCCTCGCCCTTACCGGAGGACGACAGGATCGCGACCTTGAACCCGTCCGCTGCCAGCCGCTTGGCCGCCGCCGCGCCCATACCGCTGCCACCGGCGACGACGACTGCTACTTTTTCTACACTCATCTCGATTTTCCTTCGCACGGGTTGGCGGGACTCTGAAGCCCATGTTTCCGACCTTCGAGCAATGCTATAAACGGTGTTGCCATCTGGTTCGAACCAGAAAGCCTGAAATCAAGCTGTAGAAAAACTCCTGCATGCCTGAAGCCTTCCTGAGCCTGCCACCATTGAATGCGCTGCGTGCCTTCGAAGCCGCCGCGCGTCATCTCAACTTCCGCATCGCCGCCGAAGAGCTGAACGTGACGCAAGGGGCGGTGGCGCAGCATATACGCGGGCTGGAGGCCGATCTCGGCACAAAACTCTTCGACCGGCTGCCGCGCGGCCTGGCGCTGACCGACGAGGGCCGCGCCTATATGCCCAACATCCGCCGCGCCTTCGAGCTGATCTCGGAGGCCACCTTGCTGCTGCGGCCCGAACCGGCGCGGCTGACGATCAGCGTCACGCCGAGCTTTGCCACCAAATGGCTGATCCCCAAACTGCCGGAGTTCGTCGCGCACAACCCGCTGGTCGATTTGCGAATCTTGGCCAGCGAAAGCCTGTCGAGTTTTCAGGCCGATGGCGTCGACATTGCGGTCAGGCAAGGCCGCCTGCCCTCCGGCGCCGGCCTGATGGTGGATCTTTTGTTTCCACAGCAGATCATCGCCATCTGCAGCCCTGCCCTGCTGCCGACCGGCGCGAACGAGATCGCGGCGGCCGATATCCAGCATCACGTCCTGCTGCACGACGCGCACAATCTGTGGCCGGAATTCATGGAGAGAGTACTCGGCCTGAGGATGGCCACCGAGGCCAAACGCATGCGCTTCAACCAGACAGGCCTCGCGATCGACGCCGCCATTGCCGGCCAGGGCATCGCGCTGGCCAGCCGGTTTCTCGTATCCGCCGACATTGCCGCCGGCCGGCTGGTGCAGCCGATCAACGCGGAGATGCGGGGGACGCACGATTTCTATGTCGTGATGCCGCGCAAGCAACGGCACCCAGAACCGACGCAAGCCGTGCGGCAATGGCTGCTGGATGAGGGCGATGCGGCGCGGCTGTGATGGATAGCCGATCTCCCCGCAAGGCGGGAGATCCGCAGCTTGGCCGACGCCGCCCCTTTCAGCCTCGCCGAGCAATGTCGGCCGCCACTGCCTTCGCCTCGCGTCCAATTTCCCTGAGCAGACCGGTGACCGGATTGTAGAAGCCGACGAGGTAGAGGCCGAGTTGCGAGGCGCGGGCGTTGACGCCACTGCGCTCCGGCTGCAATTCCACGGGCAGAAACTTTTCGTAGCCCGGGCGATAGCCGGTGGCGAGGATGACGGCGTCGAAATTTTCCTGCCTGCCGTCGGTGAACGCAGCGCCGCGCTCGGTGAAGCCCGCTATGTCGGGTGCGATCTTGATGGCGCCTTTGGTGATGGCGTCGACCGTGCCGACGTCGATGACCGGGATGCGGCCGACTTCGTCGATCTGCTGCAGGATGCCCTGCTTCGGCCTGACGATGCCGTATTTCTCGAGCTTGCCCAGCGCGAAATCGAGGATGATCGGGAACATCCAGTCGTTCAGCGCCTGCGGCATCGGCCGGCTGGCGATGCCGACCATCTGGATCGGCACGCCGAACAGCTGGCGCGGCACGATGTGGACGCCCTTGCGCACCGAAATGGTCGGACGCGCGCCACTTTCCGCCAAGTCGAGCGCGATCTCGGCGCCGGTGTTGCCCATGCCGACGATCAGCACCGAGCGGCCGGCAAAGGGCGCCGCTTGCGTATAGTCGGCGCTGTGCAGCACCTCGCCCTTGAAAGCCTCGATAGCAGGGAGCCGGGGGACGATCGGCTCGGCATTGTTACCGCTGGCGATGACGACATGGCGCGCCTTGAGGTTGTCCGATCCTGTCTCGACCAGAAAACCGCCGTCCCCGAGGCGAATGGCTTTCACCGTCACGCCGAAGCGCGGGCGCAGATCGAATTTTTCCGCGTAGTCGTCGAGATAGCGGACCACCATTTCGCGCGGCACGTAGCGCGGATAATTTTTGGGAAAGGGCAGGAACGGCAGCGACGAGAACGACTTGACCGTATGCAGATGCAGCCGCCGATAGTGCCGCCGCCAGGCGGGCGCGATCTCCTGCGATTTTTCGAGCAGGATGAAATCCACTCCTGCCCGCTTCAGGCAGGCACCGACCGCAAGGCCGGCGGGCCCGGCGCCGACAATAACGACAGTGGTGTCCAAGCGATTCTCCTCCCGCTAGCTCCTTAGGCTACGCGTAGAAGCGCAGGCGGGACAAGGCGCGCCTCACCTTCTCCCCTTGTTGGAGAAGGTGGATCGGCGCGCTAGCGCCGAGACGCCTTCGCATCGCGGCGCGCACGCTGCGCATCCTGTCCGGTCTCGGCTCACCCCCGGTGACGAATGTCTATCCCGGCAATCGCCCATGCTGTCGGACGGGCTGCCTGTCGCCGGCCGCACCGCGGTCGAAGAGCTCTACGTGCATGGCGGCATGGGCCAATCGGCATGCATGCCGCCCCCGCCATCGCGCGCTGGCTGGAAGAGGCCGTGGTTCGGGCGATGGCAATCCGAAGCAGACATGGCTCCGGCCACAGCGATTTGCGGGATGGGAAGGGTGAGGCTGCGCGACGTCGTGTCGATGTAGCCCGCCATCGGCCCGAAGGGAGGGCTGGCGTTGCTCCCTAGCCGATATGCTCGGCGCGCAGCTTCTTCTTTATCTGCTCCAGGCCTGCCTCGCCGCCCGTCGCCAGTTCATCGGCGATCCTTGCCAGCTTGTCATCGGCGTTGCGGTATTTGCTGCCCCAGGCGCCGAGCGTCGCCAGCACCGGCAACAGGTCGATGCCCGCCTCGGTCAGCTTATAGATCGCCTTGAGCTTGTGCGTGGGGTCGTCGCTTCTGGTGACAATGCCCTCATCCTGCAAGGTCTGCAGCCGCTCGGCCAGCGTGCGCGACGAGATGCCTTCGCCTGATAGCAGAAACTCCCGGAAGTGCCTTTTTCCCGCGAAAATCATGTCGCGGATGATCAGCAGCGTCCAGCGGTCACCGAGCAATTCGAGCGACAGGCTGATGGGGCAGCCGGATCTTTCCCTGGTCGACATTCTCAATGCTTCCATTTCTAAATCACTTTACTATTGACATCATTTTTCTCTCGTGTCAATGGTTCCGAAAGTAAAGCAATCACCAACGCCGCCTGACCTGGCGCTGGTGACACCAGAGCTCAATCAGGAGAACGACGATGAGAAAACTGATCCTGCAGATGCAGATGTCGGTCGACGGTTTTGTCGGCGCGGCCGGCGATGAGCACTGGCAGCTCTGGGAATGGGGCGCCAACTGCCCGTGGGACGACGACTTGAAGCAGGATTTCAACGCGGTGTTCGCCGGCATCGATACCATTCTGCTCAGCCGCAAGATGGCCGAAGAAGGCTATCTAACCCATTGGGGCAATGCGGCTAAAAACTATCCGCGCGATCCCTTCTACGCCTTTGCGCAGCGCATCGTCGAGGCGCGCAAGGTGGTGCTGAGCGACAAGCTCGCGGCATCGCGGTGGGAGCGCACGACGCTTGCCAGCGGCGACCTGCCGCGCGAGGTCAAGGCGCTGAAAGCTGAAGGTGAAGGCGACATGGCGGTATTCGGCGGCGCCGGCTTTGCCTCGGCGCTGATTGCAGCGGGACTGGTCGATGAGTTCCAGCTGTTCATCAATCCGGCCGCGCTGGGCGACGGCGAGCGGATTTTCGACTGTGGCGGCTTCCTGAAATTGCGCCTGCTCGGCTCTAAAGCCTATGCCTGCGGAATGGTGGTGAACCGCTACGCGCCGGCAATGTGAAGTAGTTCAGCGATTGAATCCGTGGACCGCTTCAACTCTTTGTTTTTACGAGAACTCCGGACGGATCACCGCAACCCGCTCCTCGTGAACCTGCGCTAGAAATTGATCTCGACCGAAGCGGCACTTCGCTTTGCCGGCCCGTGAAACACCGCCTCGATGTTGTTGCCGTCGGGGTCGAGCAGGAAGGCGGCGTAGTAGCCGGGGTGGTAGGGCCGCTCACCCGGCGCGCCATTGTCGGCGCCGCCGGCATCGAGGCCGGCCTTGTAGAACGCATCGACCATGGCCTTGTCCCTGGCCTGGAGGGCCAGATGATGGCGCCCGGTCAGTTGTCCCCTCGCCGCCCGGCTGTCGAGGCTTGAGATGAACAGCTCGTCGGCCCAGAAATAGTCCTCGGCCTCGCCGCCGATCGGAATGCCGAGCATCTTGAAGACGGCTTCATAGAAGCGCCGGCTCGCCGCGAGGTCCCTGACCACCAGCTGGACGTGGTCGATGAGGCGGCCGCGATGCAGTTCCATGAGCGATATCTCCCGTCGCGAGACCACAAAGCTAGTGCCGCGGAGCGGCTCGTCAATTCGGCAGTCTATCTTGTCGGCGCGCTTGGCAGCCTTACACCCCTGCTTTTGTCATATCCGGATGGACTTCCACGCAGACCGGATAAAAAATGCAACCGGATTGTCGGATTCGAAATCCCGCCAAGTCCTTCGGACGCAAGCGGCGCAACGGAGCTGGAGCGAGTGGCGCTGCATCGAAACCGATCTCGGGAGAAGAGCATGAACAGTTCCTACCGTTGGGTGATCGTCGCGTGCGGCGCGCTGATGACCTGTGTGGCGCTCGGCGCGATGTTTTCGCTGGCGATCTTTCTCGAGCCGCTGGCGCTCGAAACCAACTGGTCGCGAACCGGCATTTCCAGCGCCATGACGCTGAATTTCTTGGTGATGGGGGCCGGCGGTTTTGCCTGGGGCGCCATCTATGACCGTGTCGGCGCCCGCCCGGTGGTTTTTGCCGGCGCGGTGCTGCTCGGCCTGTCGCTGGTGGTGGCGAGCCGAGCCCAATCGCTGCTGGTCTTCCAGCTGAGCTATGGCGTCATCGTCGGGATGGCGGCCAGCGCCTTCTTCGCGCCGATGATCGCGCTGACCACCGCCTGGTTCGAGACCCATCGCAGCCTGGCCGTGTCGCTGGTCTCGGCCGGCATGGGCGTGGCGCCGATGACCATTTCGCCCTTCGCGCGCTGGCTGATCACGGCCTATGACTGGCGTACCGCCATGTTCGACATCGGGATCATGGCTTGGGTGCTGTTGCTGCCGGCCGTCTTCCTGGTGCGCCAGCCGTCGGCGGCGGTCGCGGCAGCGGATGGCAGCGCGCCCGCACCTGCCGCGGCCCCCGGCATGTCAGTCGGCCAGGCGTTGCGCTCGCCGCAATTCCTGGTGCTGGGCATGACGTTCTTCGCCTGTTGCGCGGCGCATTCGGGGCCGATCTTCCACATGGTGAGCTATGCCATGTCGTGCGGCGTGGCGCCGATGGCAGCCGTGTCGATCTACAGCGTCGAGGGCCTTGCCGGCCTTGGCGGGCGCGTGCTCTACGGCGTGCTCGGCGACAGGCTGGGCGCCAAGCCGGTGCTGATCGTGGGCCTCGCCATCCAGGCGGTGGTGATCGCCGCCTATCTCGCCGTCGGCAATCTCGAGCAGTTCTATCTCCTGGCGATCATCTTCGGCGCCACATATGGCGGCGTCATGCCGCTCTATGCGGTTCTGGCGCGCGACTATTTCGGGCCACGCATCATCGGCACGATACTTGGCGCCGCGACCCTGTTGTCCAGCCTCGGCATGTCGTTCGGCCCGCTCGCCGGCGGCATGATCTTCGACGCCTATGCCAGCTATTCCTGGCTGTTCATCGGCTCGGCGCTGATCGGCCTCGGTGCTGCCGGCATCGCCATCGCCTTCCCGCCGCAGCCCGGCCGAGAGAGGCTGCAGGCGGCATGAGCGAAATTTCCCCTCGAGGGGAAATACTCATCACCCTGTCCCCGTTCCCGAGCGCAGCTCTTCTCTGCCCTCGTCGTCGCGGCTGAGCCTGGCGTCCGAGATCAGCACCACCGGGCATTGGCAGCGCTGCAGCACGCCGGTGGTCGTCTCGCCGAAGAAGAGTTCCTCGCCAGGGCGCCGCGCCACGCCCATGACGATCAGCGCCGCCCCCCTGCCGGCCTGGCGGGCAATGGCATCGGCGGCGGCGGCCCGGCTGCGGATGGCCGTCTCGATCTCGACGCCATAGCGGTCGGCTAGTGCGACGGTATCCTTCAGCACCGCCTCCCTGCGGCGATGCGAGACAGTGTCGCGCGGTTCGTCGCGGCCGACGCGCGCGACATAAAGTATCTTGACCCGCGCACCCGTGACCGCTGCAATCGCCAGCGCCATTTCGGCACCCCGGCGGGCGATCGCGGTGCCGTTGACCGGAACCAGAATCTTCCCGCCTTCAGGTCCTAGCCTTGGCATCTGGCGGCCGGCGCCGGGCGCCTTCAGCACCAGGCATAGCGGGCCCTCGAAGGCGCCGGCGATCTCGTTGATGCGGCGGGCAAACCCACCTTTCGACGTGACCGCGCGGCCGAGCCCGATCAGCAGCAGCCCATAGCCTTTGCGCGCCTCCTTGGCAACCGTTTCGGCCGAAAGCTCGGCCTCGTGGCGCCGCGTGACAGGCGCCGCGCGGGCCAGCTCCTCGTCCGAACTCCTGGCGGCCTCGCGGCTGTCCTCGGCACCCTTTTCGATCGGCTCGAGCTTCGCATCCGTGCCGGGCTCGGCCTCCTCCCCCTCGCCTCGGGCATGCAGCACCGTCGTCGGCCTGCCGGCGCCCACGACTCCTGCGAGGTAAGCAGCAAAGCGGCCGACAACGCCCTCATCGGTCACCACCAGCAGTCGTTCCAGATTGGCGATGAAGCCGCGTTGGTCGATCTCCTCGCGCTCCAGACGCTTCTTCTCGTTCTCGCCCATCGGCAAGCGGCCGAGTGCCCAACGCAAGGTCGGCGGCATGGCGAGCGTGGTGATGACGGCCATGGTCACGATCATGGTGAAAAGATCGTGCGACAGAACGCCGATCGACAGGCCAATCGAGGCGACGATGACTTCGGTCGAGCCGCGCGCGTTCATGCCGCAACCGACGGCGATGCCTTCCTTGCGGCTCATGCCGGCAAGCTCGGCGCCGATGAAGGCGCCGGCGAATTTGCCGAAGCTGGCGATCAGCACCAAAGCGGCCGTGAGTAGCGCAAGCTCGTGGTCGACAAGCACGGTGAGATCCGCCGAAAGGCCGGCGACGCCGAAGAAAACCGGCATGAACAGCGCCATGATGACGCCGCGCAATTGCCCTTCGATATGACGCGACAGGATCGGCGATTCCCCAACCAGTATGCCGGCGACGAAGGCGCCAAGCACGGTGTGGACGCCGATCAGATCGGTGATCAGCGCCATTGCGCCCATGATGGCGAGAATGACGGTGACGACGGCGTATTCGCTGCGGAACGTATCGTTGGTCCAGCGGATGGCGTCGAAGACGATGCGGCGGCCAATCGTGAAGGAAAACCCCATGAAGGCGGCAACGCCGACAATGGTGAAGGCAAGGCTGCCGAGCTCGAAGCGCCCCTTGGTGGCGATGCCGATGGTGATGGCGATGATCACCCAGCCGATCGTGTCCTCGATGATGGCCGACGAGACGATGGTCTGACCGAGATCGCGGCGCATGAAGTTCATCTCGCGCACCACCATGGCGACGATCTTGACCGAGGAGATCGACAGCGCCGTGCCGAGGAAGAGACCGGCGACAATGCGCTCGGTTCCGTCGGCCAGCAGCGAGGCCGGCATGAGCTGTGCGGCGGTGAAGCCGAGCGCGAAAGGCACGGCGACGCCCGCGGCGGAGATGGAAAAGCACGCACGGCCGACCCTGCGCACCAGCCGCAGATCCGTCTCCATCCCGGTGAGCAACAGAAGCATCAACACGCCGAGCTGTGCGATGGCGCTGATCATGCTCTTTTGGGTGGCGTCGCCTGAAAAGATCACGCGTTCTGCTTCCGGCAATAGCCAGCCGAGCAGCGATGGCCCGAGCAGGATGCCGCCGATGAGCTGACCCATCACCGCCGGCTGGCGGAGACGCTCCAGCAATTCGCCGATGCCGCGGCCGACGAGAAGCAGAAGGAGGATTTCGAGAACGAAAATGCCCTCGCTGGACATGCCGGTCTTTTCGGCTGCCAACGATGCGGCCGGCATGAATGCGAAGGCTGCCGCGGCAAGCGCGACCGACCGGCGCCGGTTGACCACGAAGGACATGCACCCCCTCATCGTGCCCGGTATAACGTTTGCGGGCGAGATCGGTTGCACGCCACGCTCCCTTGGCGCGCCGCAGGTTCCTCCTTACCTGAATCTTATAACGGGCCTATCTGACTGCGGATAAACCGCCGAGACCCGGGCCGGCGACGGAACATTTTCAACCGATTGCGCGTTGCGCGGATGGGGATGACCGGCGTCGTTTCGGCCGGCCATGGCGTTGGGAGGCGCGTGGCAAGGGATGTCCCAGGTCAAGACCGTGAAAACCGACGAAGCGGCTGCAGCGCCGCGGGCCTCTGATGCGTTCGCGCTGAAGCTCACCTCATCGGAATTCGTGGCCACCATGTCGCATTTCCACCGCGCCGAAATCGCCCGCATGGCCGGCTGGCGCGACCGGCTGGACCGTACCAGCAACTGGGCGATTACTGTCGTCGCCGCCATGCTCTCAGTCTCACTCTCGACGCCCAGCGCCCATCATGGGGTGCTGCTCTTTGCCATGCTGCTGACCACGCTGCTGCTATGGATCGAGGCGCGGCGCTATCGTTTCTTCGACGTCTACCGGGCCAGGGTGCGCCAGTTCGAGCGCTATTATTTCGCGCAGATTTTCTCGCCGCAGCCCGACTACGCCTCCAACTGGCTGGCCATCGTCGGCGAAGGCCTGCGTTCGCCGCGCTTCCTGATCTCGCAACGCGCGGCGTTGGTGCGCCGGCTGCGCCGCAACTACATTTTCATGTACACGATCCTGATGCTGGCGTGGGTGCTGAAGATCACGACGCCCAGTCTGCAGCGCGAAGGGTCGCCGATAGGCTTGGGCGCGTCATTTCTCGACGCCGCGCGCGTGGCGCAGCTCGGCCCGGTTCCAGGCATCTATGTCGTGTGCATGGTCGGGCTGTTCTATGTCGGCCTACTCGCAGCCGCTTTCCTCATCTCAAGCGACGAGGGCGAGCTTTCGCATGGCACCGTGCATGTCTGAGAGCGGCCTCGAAAAGCGCAATCTGCCGCGGTGATCTTCAGCAGACATTGTCGACCATCAGAGCGGTCGCTTCCGACCGGCTTGCGGCTTCCTCAACCGGAAGCCGTGCGCGATGGCGCTTGTAGGCGGTGAGCGCGATGACCAGCACGCAGCATACGGCGTTCAGCCAGTTGATCGCCGCCAGAGCGGGATCGTTCAGATTGATGTGGGCGTAGAGTCCCGTCGTGGCGTTGGCGCCTGTCCACAACAGCCAGGTCGCGTAGGAAATCGCCGACGCCCCGTGCCTGTCCCGGGCCACCCGCACGATCTGCGGCAGGTAGGACACCACCCGCAAGCCATTGAAAATAGTGAAAAGATAAAAAGACAGATCAGCAAGTGTCATCCGAAACCCCTGTCATGGCCGGACGTCCCATAGCGTTCCTTGCAGTGGCGGCATGTGAGCCCGTTCACATGCCGGTTTCGATTTTCCTGTTGCGGCCCGGCATCCGGATTCTTTCGCCATGGGGGCGTTCGCCGTGAGCCAGCCCGACGAGGTCGACATGAACCAGATCTTGTTTCGGCCGACGGCGCTGGAGTGCTAAACAGATCTCGTGCTTGGGCAAAGTTCGGGTTGACCGCTGCCAAGCGCGCGGCGACTATCCCTGCAACGTGCAGGAGGACATGAGAATGGACGAACCCGATCGCTGGCGGCACATGGCGAGCGCCCCCAAGGACGGCAGCCGCATCCTGGTCACGGTCAGGCCATCGGAACAGGGGCCGGCCGAGGTCGACCTCGCTTACTGGTCGCGCGCCGACCAGTTCGGCACGGAGGGCTGGCGCTCTTCCGATTCGTCGCCAGGACGGGTGATCGAATACCCCGAACCGGAGTTGAAATGCTGGATGCCGCTGCCGACGGCCAATCTGAGCCGGGCTTCAATGCCAAGTCCGTGGCAAGGCGAAGACGTCCCGCTGCTCGACGGCTCCGGGATATGATCTCGGCGGGATGACCGTAGGAAATACGCTGCCGGCCCAATACTTGACGGCCTTACTTCGGCCGACGCACCGATCGCACCATGCCGCCAGGGCCGCTGCCGCAAAAGAAGCGGTCGCCGCCGTCGGATTCGAGCCCGGAAACGCCCACCCCCGCCGGCATGTCGAGCCGTTCCAGCACCTTGCCAGTTTGCGGATCGACGCGCCGGACATCGCTCTGGTCGCCTTCCCAGGTGCCGTGCCAGAGCTCGCCATCGACCCAGGTCACTCCGGTGACGAAGCGGTTTGAGTCGATGGTGCGCAGGATTTTCCCGGTCTCGGGATCGATCTGGTGGATCTTGCGCTCCCGGTTCTGCCCCACCCAGAGCGTGCCCTCGGCCCAGGTCATGCCGGAATCGCGGCCGCCGCCGGGCGCCGGGATGGTGGAGAGCACCTTGCCGGTATCGGGGTCGATCTTCTGGATGCGGTCCCCGGCGAGCTGGAACAGATGCCGGCCGTCATAGGCGGTGCCGGCATGTGCCGCGACATCGATCGAGCGCAGCGTCTCGCCGCTTGCCGGATCGAAGGCGGTCAGCCGCTCGCCCGTCGCAAACCAGACATTCTGTCCGTCGAAGCTCACGCCGTGCACGGTGTCGACATCAGGAAAGGGCCCGTATTCGCGCAGGATTTCCGCTGCTGAATGTTTCATGTCCTGGTCCTCGATCATGGTCACCTTTCCTAGCCGTTCGGCAGCGGCGACGGGAGTAACAAGGTGGTCGTGAAACCAGCGACCGGTGGCGTCATCCAGCGCCGCGCCCGGCCGTGGCCGAAGGACTGCACTTTGCCGGTCTCGGCCAACTGCTCGAGCGCCCGCTGTACGCTGCGCTGTCCGGCGCCCAGCGCCAGCGCCAACGCCGAGCTGGCCCAGGATTCACCATCGGCCAGGAAGGCCAGCACCGCGGCGTGCCGCTCCTCGATCGGCCGCGCCAGCACCGCCACGGAGCCTGCTTCGCGCGGCTTTAGCGCAAAGCCCTGGCTGGTCGCGCCGATGCCCGCCAGCGGCCGCAATTCGGCGCGCAGCCGGCCGATCTCGACCCGCAGCCTGGCGCGATGCGATTCATCGGCATGCCGGCCGCCAAAGGCGCGGGCAATCAGCGTCGCCCTCGGCACATCCGCCGGCCAGGCTTCGGCAAGCGCGCGCGCCAGCGCAAACAGCACCGGCCGCGTTGCCAGCGAGATCGTTGTTTCCTGCTTGTGCACGATATAGCGGAACGTATCGACGACCAGCGCGCGCGACGCCTGCAGCGCCTCGACTTCTTCGAGCAACAGCGGATGCTCCTCGCCGCCTGCGATCAGCCGCGCCGCCGGCGTCTCCAGCGCCAGGAAGGCGCTGTCGACCTCCGCCATGAGACCCGGAATGCCGGCCCGGCGGGCGGCATGGCGCGCCCACTCAAGGGCTGCGCGCGCGGCCTTCGTCTTCAGGCGCCGCATGGCGATGCCGGCAACCGCGAGTTCATGCGCGGCGCGTGAGGCCGGCGGAAGCGGCGACGGATCGAGCCCAGCCAGCACGTCTTCAGCCTCGTCGAGGCGGCCGATCAGCAGCAGGCGGCGCACTTTGAGATGCCCGGCATGCGCCGCGTTCAGCCGGTCGCCATGCTTTTCCAATGTCGACCGCGCCGCGTCGAGCGCCTTGGACGGCCAGCCGAGATCACGCGAAACAAGTGCGATCTCGGCTTCGGCGACAACGCACCTGGCGCGCGCCACCGCCTCCTTTGGACCGAAGGCACGGCCGGCCCTACGCAACAGTACTTTGGCGCGATCGAAATCGCCGAGCTGCGCCATGGCAATGCCGCGCAACGCCAGCGCCGGGGCATCCTCGCGCAAGGCGACGCGGTCGAGTGCCGCCAGCGGATTGCCCGCCGCCAGCGCCAGCCCTGCCGCGGTGATCAGCGAGTCCATGCAAATCCCGTCACATTTGTAACTCCCACCGCTCCCCTTATCGGCCCTAACTTAAGTCACCACCGCCAAGCAGCAAGCCGCGGACGGCGACCTAGCCATCTGGACTGGTTGAAGACGCCCAGGCCTGCGTTGACGGCAATATTCGCATTCGCTAGCCTGAGCATCTCAGACAGTCGCGTTAAGCTTCTCAATAAGGAAAAACCGACCATGCCTGCTTCCGAGGACTTCGAGCCCACCGTGCGGCCTCGCCACCCCTGCTGCGGTGGCCCGCCTGCAAATGCCGTCACATTTGTAACTCCGCCCTCGCCGCCTCGCGGCCCTAGCCTGCCTCACGATCAACAGGCAACGACAAGCCACAACGGCTCAACAACTGGCAAAGGAAACAAGCAATGACCAAGCACGTGGCAATGAAGACCCCACCGGTCGTTTCAAGGCAAGAATGGGAAGCCGAGCGCGAAAAGATGCTGGTGAAGGAAAAGGCAACGATGCGCGCCAGGGACGCGCTGTCGGCCGAGCGCCGGCGCATGCCATGGATGGAAGTAGACAAGGCCTATGTGTTTGAAGGTCCCAACGGCAAAGCGAGCCTGCTCGATTTGTTCGAGGGTCGGCGCCAGTTGATCGTCTACCGCGCCTTCTACGAACCCGGCGTCCACGGCTGGCCCGAACATGCCTGCCGCGGCTGTTCGCTCGGCGCCGACCAGGTCGGCCATCTCGCCCATCTCAACGCCCGCAACACCACGCTTGCCTATGCCTCCCGCGCGCCGCAGGCCGACATTGCCAGCTTGAAGCAGCGGATGGGTTGGGAGATGCCCTGGTACACAATCACCGACAGTTTCGACAAGGATTTCGGCGTCGACGAATGGCACGGCCACAACGTGTTCATCCAGGACGGCAAGAAAGTGTATCGCACCTACTTCATCAACAACCGCGGCGACGAGCAGATGGGCACGGTCTGGAGCTACCTCGACGCAACGCCGCTCGGCCGCCAGGAAATCTGGGAGGATTCGCCCGAAGGCTATCCGCAGACCGAGCTCTACAGCTGGTGGAACTGGCACGACAATTACGACGCCGCACCCGACAAGACGTGGGAGGAAGTGTCGGCGGCCGGCGAAGCCGCGTTCCGCAACAAGGACGGCAAGTAAGGACCTGGAGCGGCGCCCATCCAGCTTGGTTTCCTGTCCCTCACGGGACAGGAAACCCGGGCATTGATCATCAAGGGATTACGACCATGAGCGATATCGGCACAGGGACCGACAGTGAGGTCCCTAAACGCTCCGATGCAGTTTCTCTCCGCACCGCCGACTGGCTGTGCCTCGCCGCGGCCCCTGTTTTCGCCGTGATGGCGCTGCTTACCTGCATTCACGCTGGCGACGGCGTCATGTCGTGCCTGGGGGCCGATGCCTCCCCGCTCACCGGCATGCCGCTGATGTATCTCTTGATGAGCGCCGTCCATCTGGCGCCTTGGCTGCGCGTGATTTCCGGCCGGCCGGTCCGGCGATAGGCTGGACCGCCGCCGCCATGCTAACGCTCTTTACGTCGGAGAGAGACTATGAAGCTGGTCAGGCTGAGAGCGCCGGGCGGGTTGGACAAGCTCGACCTGGTCGAGGTGGATCAGCCCCGGCCTGGGCCGGGAGAAATGCTGGTCAGGATTCGCGCCTGCGCGCTGAACATGCGCGACGATTTCGCCGTACAAGGCAAGGTGCCGCTCGCCGAAGGCCGCGTGCCGCTGTCGGATGGCGCCGGCGAGGTGATCGCGATCGGTGACGGCGTCGACACGTTCAAGCCGGGCGACAGCGTCGTCAGTGTTTTCTACCCCTGGTGGCTGGCCGGCGACATGAGATCCGATACAAGCCGCGACATTCCCGGAGACAGTTTCGACGGCTTCGCCAGCGAGTATGTGTGCATGCCGGCGCACGCATTCACCAGGGCGCCGGCGGGCTATACGCATCTCGAGGCGGCAACGCTGACCTGCACGGGCGTCACCGCCTGGCGCGGGCTGGTGACATGCGGCAAGGTAAAGCCCGGCGACACGGTGCTGATCCTTGGCACCGGCAGCGTGTCATTGTTTGCGCTGCAATTTGCCAAGGCCGCCGGCGCAAGGGTCATCGCCACCTCGTCCGATGAAGGGAAGCTGGAGAAGCTCAGACGACTCGGGGCCGACAGCGTCATCAACTACAAGGCGGTGCCGCAGTGGGGCGGCAGGGCCAGGGAACTGACGGACGGACGCGGCGTCGATCATGTGATCGAGGTCGGCGGACCGGCGACGCTGGCGCAGTCGATAGCGGCCTGCCGGACAGGCGGGCATATCGCACTCATCGGCGTCCTGACCGGCTTTGCAGCAGAAGTTTCAATCCCGGCGCTGTTTTCAAACCAGATCCGCATCAGCGGAATTTCCATCGGCAGCAAAGCCGACCAGCAGGACATGATCCGTGCGATAGAGGTCAACCGCCTGAAGCCTGTCATCGACAGCAGCTTTCCACTGCAGGATATCGCCGCCGCCTTCAGGCACTACGAAGCGCAAAGGCATTTCGGCAAGGTCTGCCTCGAGCTTTAGATCCTGCGATCGGCATTCCTACCCAGCGGCCGGCGCCAGCGTCCCGCTTGCCATCAGGCCCCAGAGCTGATCGGCGGTCAGCTGTTTGGCCGAGCCGTCGTAAGCCACCCTGCCGAGGCTGAGCACGACGATCCTGTCGGCCAGCGCCCTGACCGTCGACAGGTCGTGCGTGACCAGGATGACGCCGGTGCCGCTGGCGGCGATCGAACGGATCAGCTTGACTACCTGCGCGGTCTGCTTGACGCCGAGCGCGGCGGTAGGCTCGTCGAGGCAGATCAGCTTGACGTGATCGGCAAGCGCGCGGGCAATGGCGATGGACTGCCGCTGGCCGCCCGACAGCGAGCGCACCAGAACGTTTTCGTCGCGAAGCGTGACGCCCAGCGCGGCAAGCCGGGCACGACACTGCTCGGCGGCCTTTCGGTCGTCGCGAACCGGGAAGACACCGAGCCAACGCCGCGTTTCCTCACGCCCGAGGATCATATTGTGGGCGACGCTGAGGTTCGGGCAGAGCGCCAAATCCTGATAGACGGTCTCCAGGCCGGCGCCGCGTGCATCCTGCGGGCTCCTGAAGGAAATCGGCTGGCCCTCGAGGGTCATCGCGCCGGCATCGGGCTGGATGGCGCCCGAAATAATCTTCACCAGCGTCGACTTGCCGGCGCCATTGTCGCCGAGCAGACAGACGATCTCGCCTTTGCCGACCGTGAAACTCGCCTCTTCCAATGCCGTCAGCGCGCCGTAGGATTTGCGGGCGCCGGCAATCGAGAATGCCGGACCTTGCGGGGCCTCTCCATTGCCCTCCGTCACGGCAGGGCCGGCCGAGGCGACGGCACCATTGTCCGCCACCGTGAAGTTGGTCGCGGCGGCCCGAGCGCGCCGGCCGCGAAAACCGATCGCAGCCTGGTCGGCCACCAACGCCAGCAACAGCATGCTTCCCACCGAAATGGATTGCCACCATGATTGCAGGCCGACGAAGATCAGTCCTGCATTGAGGATGCCGATGGTGGCAACGCCGATGGCGATGCCGAGCGGCCGGCCGGAGCCGCCGGAAAAAGCGACGCCGCCAAGGATCGCGGCGGTGAGCACGTCGAGCTCGAAGCGAACGCCGATGGTCGGCGTGATGCTGCCGAGACGACCGGCGATCAGAACCGAGACCAGGCCGATCAGCAAGCCATTGGCGGCGTAGAGGCCAACCACCGTGCGCCCCACCGGAATGCCGCAGAGTTCGGCTGCGCGCGGGTCGCCGCCTATGGCGTAGAGCCTCAAGCCGGTGACCGTGCTGGTCAAGATAAAGGCTCCGATGACAAAGACAGATGCGGCGATGATCACGGTGTACTGGATGCCGAAGATCTTGCCCCGCCCCAATTCGAGCAGAGCCTCGGGAAAACCATAGACCGCGGTGCTGGAGACGACGAAGGCAAGGCCGCCATAGAGCGCCAGCATCGCCAGCGTGACGATCAACGGCGAGATGCTCAGCCTGCGCACCAGCAGACCGTTGAGCAGACCGAGCAAAAGGCCGAGACCCAGGCCGACGCAGATTGCCAGCGGCGCGCTCTGCGTCGCCACCGCAACCTTGGCAGTGATGATGCCGATCAAGGCGACCATGCTGCCGATGGAGAGGTCGACATAGCCGGCGATCAGCAGCGCGGAGGTGCCGAGCACGGCGATCAGGATCGAGGTCGAGTTGACGCCGATGACGACGAAATTGTCGAGGCTGAAGAACGATTTGTTCAACAGCGAGAAGGCGATGATCAAGCCCAGCGCGACCAGCGCCAGCCCGATGCGGCCAGACGCTTCGCCCGGCGCCTTGACGCCCGGCAGCAAGGATGAAAACCGGCCCGTTTGCAGCGGTGTCGTCCCCGTTCGAAGGCTGTCTGTGCTCATGCTTGCCTCTCACTGAAGCGGGCGGTTTCAGGTCAGGCTGAACCGCCCGTATCGCGCGGGAAAAACAGGCGCTACTTTGCCTCGGATGACCAGGGGAAATTCACATACTGGTCGCGCGTATCGTAGCAGATGTTGCCGTACATCCTGAGATAGATATCGCGGCGCTTCGGGTCCTTGTAGACCGCGGCCGGGTCGGCGACATCGGCCTCGTACTGGGCCATGTAGTCGCTGGTCAGCGCCACGGGCAGGATATCCATCGCCTGCGGGATGCTCTTGCC
Source organism: Mesorhizobium sp. M1143 (assembly GCF_040318435.1). Classification (NCBI taxonomy): domain Bacteria; kingdom Pseudomonadati; phylum Pseudomonadota; class Alphaproteobacteria; order Hyphomicrobiales; family Phyllobacteriaceae; genus Mesorhizobium; species Mesorhizobium sp. M1143. The sequence continues at coordinate 46,494 of NZ_JAMYMJ010000033.1, forward strand.
CTCCAGCCAGTCGGCCGCGTGCTGGCCCATGGCATAAGCGAAGACTGGCGACGCCAGGCTGATGCTTGCCTTGTAGGGACCGCCGCCTTTCTTGATCGCGGCGACTGCCTCCGGTTCGCCGTCGATGCCGCCAAGGAACTGGTCCGGCCGCGCCTTGCCCGCCGCTTCCAGGGCAGCCAGCGCGCCGAGCACGACCGTGTCGGCGCCGAGCACGACATCGACGTCGGGATGGGCCTGGAGAATGGTGCTCATCGTGGCAAAGCCGCCTTCCTTGTTGACGGGATTGGGTGAGATGTCGGCGACGATGGTGACATCAGGCATGGCCTTGAAGATGTCGCGCATGGCGGCAAAGCGCGGCGCCAGGAATTCCATGCTGTCATGGGACAGGATGACGACATTGGCCTTGCCGCCGAGCTTGTCCTTTATGTAGGCTGCGGCCGCTTCGGCCAGCACCTTGCCGGTCTCGTATTGCGGCGCATTGAGCAGCGACGTGGCTGGCGGCGGCACGATGGTGCCGACATAGGCGCCCGACCAGATAAGCTCCTGCAGGCTGCGGCTCATGGAGGCCGGGTCCACAGGCGCCGCCACCAGACCGCCGATCTTGGAGGCGAGAAACAATTGCACCTGCTCGACCCCCTTGGCGGCGTCATTGTTGGCAAGCGCGCGGCGATATCCCAGCCCGCGATCCTTGGCGGCGGCGGCCAGGCCGCGGTCGACGCCCTGCATGAATTCACGCTCGTTATCCTGCGCGAAGGCCAGCACCTTGTTCAGGCCGGGCGGTGGGCTGCAGGCCGGCGCCTTCGGATCGAACGGCGCAAATACCGCCGGCTTGGTGAGCCCGGCCGGGCCGTCCTGCGCGCCTGCCAGAATGGTACCGCCCGCGAGCACACCGGCAACGCCGAGCAGCGTCGCCAGCATCATGTTCCTGTCAGATCGCATTTCACTTCCTCCCTGTCGTTGATTGTTGCCGCGCATCGCAAGCCTCGCGGTCGCTACTCTTCCCAGTCTCCCCAGATACCCACCTTCCCGCTCGCAAGTCAAAACTTTTTCCAGTGGAATTAATTAATCAGAGATAGTCGGGTGACTCGCCCACGCGATCACGCCTTGCCGATCAGCGACTGGACGACTTTGGCCAATTCCGTGCCGAGCACGCGATGCGCGTCGCTGTCGAGGTGAATGCCGTCTACCGCGCTCGACTCGACGACATCGCCGGCGTTGAAGAACGCGGCGCCGGCGCGCCGGGCGGCATCACGGAACAAGCCGGCAAAGTGCATCGACTTTGAAGCGCCGCCCAGGAACATCTGGCCGAACCAGTCGACCTCCAGCATCGGCGGCGGCGCAACAATCAGGACCGCGGGCGCCACGCCTGCGGGGCCAGCTTCGCTGCGCAGCACAATTCTGGCCAAGATCTCAATAGAATCAGCGACATCATTCGGCGTTACCGAGAACCTATGCTTGAGATCGTTGGTGCCGAGCATAAGGATGACGAGGTCGAGCGGCATATGCGTTTCCAGGCACACCGGGAGCGATTTGAGCCCGTTCTTGTGGAGACCTTCGATCGGATCGTCGTGCACGGTGGTGCGCCCGCCCTGCCCTTCTTCGATCACATCCCATCCGCTGCCGAGCTGGCGGCGCATGATGCCCGGCCAGCGCCGGTCGGGCGTGAAGCGGTGCCGTCCGACCCGGGCCAGGGTGGGAATGGCGCCATAGGTATTGGAATCGCCAAAGCACATGATGGTCCGGGTCTGCGTCACGGCATTGCTCCTCCAGGCCTGCATACTTTGAACGACAGCGGGCCGGCCGGCGTCAACTACATTTTTCCATCGGGTGGATTTAAATGTTGCCTTGCCAGGCCCGCATTGCTACGTCAGCGCTTTGATCGGCTCGCCTTGCGGCCAAACTCCTTGCGCAGGGGAAAGCGTGACCGGAACCAGCTTCTTCAGTCTCGAAAAGATCGCCGAGGGCCGCAGCGGCGGAACCACGCAGGCCGAGAGCCGCATCTACAACGAACGCCTGATCGTCTCGCTCATCCGCCGGCACGGGCAGCTGGCTAAGACCGATTTGACGCGGCTGACCGGGCTGGCCGCGCAAACCATCACCACCATCGTCAACCGCGCCGCCGACAACAAGCTGCTGCTGCGCCTGGAGCCTTTGCGCGGACGGCTGGGGCAACCCTCGGTTCCCTATGCGTTGAACCCGAAAGCCGCGTACGCCTTCGGCCTCAAGGTCGACCATCGCAGCGCCGATGTCGCCCTGGTCAATTTCGTCGGCGACGTGATGTCGTTCGAACGCACACTGTTCGACTATCCGACGCCCGTCGAGGTGATGAAATTCGCCAAGGGCGCCATCGCGCGCATGTGCCGCAAGCACAGATCGATAGAGCAAGACCGCATCGCGGGTCTTGGCATCGCCTCGCCATTCCATCAGTGGAACCTGAGCGAAGAGGGCGCGGTGCCGGCGAGCAGGCTGGATGCCTGGAGGGAAATCGACATTCGCGCCGAACTGGACCGGGCGTTCGACTGGCCGGTGTTCCTCTACAACGACGCCACGGTGTCGGCCGCGGCCGAACTGATGTTTGGCGCCGGCGGATCGCGCGCCGACTTTCTCTATGCCTATGTCGGGCACTTCATCGGCGGCGGCCTGGTGCTCGATCATCACTTGTTCCCCGGCCGCAACAAGCTGGCCGGGGCGCTAGGCGACATGCCGGTGCCCGCGCCGGGGCGCAGGGGCGACCGGATGACGCCTCTGCTGCGCGTCGCTTCGCTGCATTCGCTGGCCGGCAAGCTCAACGACCAGGACAATGGGGAGAAGGACGCCGGCCGCATCTGGTCGTCGCCCGACGATTGGGGCGACCTTGGAGAGCCGGTCACCGCGTGGATCGATGAGGTTTCGGACGGGCTTGCCTATGCCGCCCGCAGTGCCGTTGCCTTGCTCGACATCGACAATGTGGTGATCGATGGCGCCATACCCAATGGCGTGCGCAAGGAGATCGCCAAGGCCATGCGCAGAAAACTGGCACGTATCCTTGTCGATCGTCCCGAGCCGTTCTCTGTCATCGAGGGGACGTTTGGCCATCTCGGCCCCGTTATCGGCGGCGCCAGCATTCCGCTGCTGGTGAAATATTCGAACGACAAGGAATTGCTCTTCAAGGAATAGGCGCGCAGCCGCCGGCACCAGGCATTCCCCCAAAACAGCGAACTGTGAGACTTGTCACATACCTGCTCGTGAAGCGCGTGCTACTTGCACTCTGCGGTCGGTCGACGCCGAAAGAAATCGCCTGCCATGGTCTGGCGGTGACGGGCCTTTCACTTTATGCTGTGGCAGGTTGCATACTCTCAACGGACCTTGATGCCGCAAGCGGTGTTCTCGTCGGCGTCAGGCCGCGACCAGGAGTTTTGTCATGCTCCGACTTTGCGGATTCATCGCGGCCTTCATCCTTGCCGGCCTCACAAGCTTTGAGGCCTGCGCCGATCGAAGGGTCGCGCTCATCATCGGCAATTCCGATTATCGCGACATCCCGGCGCTGAAGAACCCGGCCAAGGATGCCCAGGACGTATCGGCCACGTTCCGGCTGGCCGGCTTCGAGGTTTTCGTCGCCGAGAACCTCACCAAGCAGCAGTTCGAAGGCCAGTTCCGGGACTATCTTGCCGCCGCCGACGGCGCCGATCTCGCCGTCGTCTACTATTCCGGGCACGGCTTTCAGATCGGCGGCGAGAATTTCCTGATACCCGTCGACGCCTCGTTGAAGAAGGCGGCCGACATCGAGGTCCAGGCCATCAAGCTCAACGACGTGCTGGAGCAGCTGCGCTCGAAGTCGAAGATCCAGGTGATCATCCTCGATGCCTGCCGCAACAACCCCTTCCCGCGCAACAATTACTGGCTGCGCGACCAGCTTGTCACCGCCGGCAATAATGGGCTGGCGCAGGTGCGAAGCTCGCTCAACACGCTGATTGCCTTCGCCACCGAACCAGGTGCGGTCGCCTATGACGGCAGCGGCGACCTGAGCCCGTTTTCATCGGCGTTTTCGCGGCGCGCGCTGGCGCCGAACCAGGAGATCCGAACGGTCATGTCGGCGGTGCGCCGCGATGTCGTGCAGGCCACCAACGGCATGCAGGTGCCATGGGAAAATTCCTCGCTGATCGACGACGTGGTGCTGGTGCGCCGCAACAATCGGCCTTCGCTGCCGCCAGTGCTGGAGAAGGTGGTGCTGTCGGGGGTCGGGCCTGTCGCTCTCGGCCTGCCGGAGCCGGTCGATGTCGATGGCGGCGCCATCAGCATCAGCATCGAACGGCCGCCGGCAATGGGCCGTCTGGTGCTGGACGGCAAAGACGTCGCGGTGGGCGAACCGATTGCCGGCAAGGACCTGCCGCGCCTGCAGATGGATGTCCCCAAAGGAGCCGCCACGCAGGACGAGGTGGATATGCTGGCCTACGCCACGCATGACATTTGGGGCGGCGGGAGCCAGGGCATACTCGTATTCCGCGTCAAGAGCGGCGAAGGCGCTGCCGGCCAGCAGATCATGGCTTCGCTCGAGGCCGAGCAGAAACAGCAGGTGCTGGAGCGCGGCATCCACATCACCGGCGCCGCCGAAGCAATCGAGAACCGCAAGCTTGATATTCCCGTCGGCGTCGGCCCGGTCGCGCTCAATCTGGATTTCCCCACCGACGATCCGGCGGTCAGCCTGAAGGTCTCGGGGTATCCGGCAACGGGAACGCTGTCATTGCCTGATCGAACCTTGTCGCCGCAATCCAGCCTTCTGGCCGGTGAAGTCGACCATCTCCGTTACGAGCCGCAGATCGGCGCCGGCGCGCCGGTCGAGGTCGGCTTCGAAATCCGGGCCGACAGCAGCTCGGCTAAGCCCGCGACAATGAAGCTGTCGCCGACGGTCGATGCCTGCGATACCGCCGCCGGCGAGCCTCTCGACCTGCAAGGGGTGGTGCCCGGCCTGCTGCCGAACGAGATCGGCGCCGGTGCGGTGGCAGCCTGCGAGGCGGCGGTGAAAACCTATCCAGACGTAGCCCGCTTCCACTACGAGCTCGGCCGCGCGCTGCTTGCGGCCGGCAGGGTCGGCGAGGCCAGGGCAGCCATCGAGCATGCCGCCAAGAAAGGCCATGTGCGCGCCGTCTTCGAACTCGGCTATCTCAACGCAACCGGAACCGGGACGGCCATCGACCGCACCCAGGCCAACGCTCTCTACAAGGCTGCCGCAGACAAGGGCGATCCTTACGGCATGACCTCGTGGGGACGCGCGCTGTTCAATGGCTATGGCGTCAACCGCGATACGGCCAAGGGCCTCGACCTGCTGCTCAAGGCGGCGGCCATGGGGCACACCTATGCCATGAACGATCTTGCCGCCATCTTCACCGAGGGCCGCAACGGCGTGCCTGCCGATCCGGCCCGCGCCGTCGCCTTCCTGCAAGCGGGGGTGCAGCGCCAAGACATGTATTCGATGAACCTGCTCGGCCGCAATTACCTCGCCGGCCAGGGCATCGAAAAGGATCCGAAGACGGCGCAGGCCCTGTTCCAGCAGGCCACCGATCTTGGCCAGCCCTACGCGCCCGGCAGCCTCGCCCGCATGTACAGGGATGGCGCCGGTGTGCGCCAGGACCCGGCGGAAGCGCAAAGGCTGTTCGAACTGGCGACCACGCGCGGCGATCCGTCGAGCGCCTATGATCGCGCGGCGCTCGAAATGGCGAAAGGCGACAAGGCCGATCAGGCTGTCGCGGTGCGCTTCCTGGCATTCGCCGTCGCGCTTGATCTGCGCAAGGAGTTGCCGGACGCCAAAAAGGGCCTGGCGCAGTTCGGCACCAAGCCGAAAACGGCAGCTTTGGACGCGCTGCGTCAGGAGCTCAAGTCGAAGATCCCCACGTCCGGTTCGCTGGACATGCAACTGGTCAATGCGGCCCGGGTGGTCTGGGAAGAAGCCAATCCGCGTCGGGATTTGTTCTGAACAATAAGGAGGCCATGGTGGGCAAGGCATTCAAGCAGACATTCATCGGGCAGGCATTCATCGGGATAATTCTATCCGGCGTTCTGGCCGGGCTCATGGGCTGCACCTCGGTGTCGCCGATGTTTGAGCCGGCACCGCCGGTGAAACATCGCAAGGTGGTTCGCGTAGCACCTCAGCCAAAGGTGGTCAGATACAAGAAGGCGACCACCGGCAAAGTGATCAAGCCGGCCGAGGAGATCCCGCAAAAACCGCCCGTGATTCCTTCTCTCGGCGGCAGCGGAGGCGGCGGTGGGGCTGGCGGCGGCGGCGGCGGTTGGGGATGAGATCGTCGACCAAGGGCGCTGCACTCAGCGGCCCCAAAGGGTCTTGCTAAGATCCGCATGAGCCTTGGACAACGTCAAGCCGAAATCGTCCATCCCTGTCGCGGCATCGGTTGGCCAGCGGACAATTCGGCGCAGCGCTGCACGGAAAAGGCAGCGGACGAACGCTGCCAGTGCAGAGGCCACGACCGCCGCCGGATCGAGTCTGCGAGCCGCCAATGCCCGATGGGCCTGTTGTGTTTCGAGATAGCGGGCCAGCGCAATATCGTGACGCGATGGTGCGCCAAGCTCCTGCCGGTCGCGCCCGGGGTCGTCATGCCAGATGGGCCACTCGGTCGGGCCAGGGTGATGCACGGTATCCTCCTGCGAAAAGAGATCCAGTGCGAACAATCTCCTCAAGCGCCGTGAGCAACGCGTGGGAACCTGCGTGATGGAATCGTGAAAAGCGCCTCGGCGGCGGAATAAGTGTTGAAATGGAGTGAGCTTGAGCGGATCGTCGTCGCGCTGTGACCGTGGCGGATCCGATGACCGGACCTTATCTTCACCTGCTGGGTGGTTTCGACTTTGCCGGCGTCGGGGCCACGGTTCCAGCCATCAGCCGCAAGGCGCGTGCGATGGTCGCCTATCTCGCGCTGCAGTCGGGGCATTCGCAGTCGCGCGAGAAGCTGGCGACCCTGCTCTGGGGCATCAACAGCGAGGCGCAGGCGCGAATGAGCCTGCGGCAAGCGGTATCGTCTGTCAGGAAGGCCATGCAGACGTGCGGCGGCGGCCGCTTCCTCACCGATGGCAACAGCGTCGCTCTGCATCTCGACGGCCTTGATTTCGACGTCGCGCGGTTCGAGGCGCTAGTCGCCAGCCCGGCACCCGAAGACCTCGAACTGGCGCTCAATGTCTACCGCGGCGACCTGCTCGACGGCTTCGGCCTGAAGGAGGAGCCATTCGAGGACTGGCTGAGGATCGAACGCGAGCGGCTGCGGGCACTGGCCGTCGCGGCGCTCGACAGGCTCGTCGCGCATTATGCAGCGACGAACGATCCTGCCGCATGCGTGCGCGCGGCGGCGCGCCTGCTGGCCATGGACCCGTTGAGGGAGGATGTCCACCGTGCCCTGATGCGCGCCTATGCGGCGCAAGGCAGGACCAATCTCGCGCTGAAGCCATATGAGCACTGCCGCACCGCGCTTCTACGCGATCTCAAGCTGCAGCCGGAGCCGGAGACGCGGCAATTGTTCGAGACGCTGCGCACACGCCGCACAATGGCGCCGGCACGGCCACCCACGACTGATGCGGATGACGCTACCGGCTTCAGCCACGAACTCACAGCCCCCCCGACCCACTATGTCAAATCGGCCGGGATCAACATCGCGTATCAGGTGACCGGCGACGGTCCGGTCGACCTGATCCATGTGCCGGGATGGGTCTCCAACCTCGACCACGCCTGGGGCTCGCCGCGGCTTTCGCATGTGCACCGGCGGCTCGGCACTTTCTCGCGCCTAATCCGCATGGACAAGCGCGGCACCGGGCTCTCGGACCGCAATGTCGGTCTGCCGACCCTGGAAGAGCGGATGGAAGATGTGCGGGCAGTGCTGGATGCGGTTGGCTCGAAGCGCACGGTGCTTTTCGGCAGCTCCGAGGGCGGCCCGATGTGCATGCTGTTCGCGGCGACCTATCCCGAGCGCACAGCGGCACTCGTGCTCAATGGGGCCTACGCCCGCGGCAGGTGGTCACAAGACTATCCGTGGGCGAAGACAAGCGAGCAGGTGGAAGAGGATCTGGCGATCGTCGAGAAAGAATGGGGAGCGGCGGCGGATATGAGCAACGCGGCGCCCAGTCTGATGAGCGACACGTTCGAGACAGAATGGTTCGCCGCCTATCTCAGGAATTCTGCCTCGCCCGCCGACGCGATCGCCCTGTGGCGCTGGGGAGCCGAAATCGATGTTCGCGACATTCTGCCTGCTGTCCATGTTCCGACACTGATCATGCAGACGACTGGCGACGGCTGGGTGAAGCGGGAAGAAGGACGTTACCTGGCGACGCACATCGAGGGCGCCCGATACATTGAGTTCGCCGGCCGCGACCACGTCATCTGGGGCGAGAATTCCGATCGGATCGTCGACGAGATCCAGGCTTTCGTCACCGGCGCCTTGCCGGCGGCCCCAGGCGAACGGCTGCTTGTGTCGGTGCTGTCCCTCGATATGACGGGCTCGCCTTTCGGCATCGACCCGGCCGAGCGGCACGCCGAAGCGCTCCGTGGCGAACTCCTCGCGGCCGAAGGCAGAGAGATCAGCCGATCGGACGGCAAGGTGCTCGCGGTGTTCCAGCGGCCAACGCGGTCGATCCAGTGCGCGATCGCCATCCGCGATCGCTTGCGGCAATCCGGTGTCGAGGTCCGCTCGGCGGTGCATATCGGCGAGTGCGAGCAGCGGGGCCATCAATTTTCAGGCGCGGCGATCGAACTGTCATCGCGTCTGCTTGACCATGCGCGGCCGGGCGAAATCATCGCATCAAGGACGGTGCGCGATCTCGTGGTCGGCTCCGGCCTGCGGTTCGAGGAGCGTGGCGAAATGGCGGCAAGCGGGCTGCCCGGCGCGTTTCCGTTCTATGCGGTCGATGGTTCGGCTTGAGCCGCTAGGTCACCTCTTCCCTGCCCCGAACCGCAGCCCGTCCATCAGCAGCTTGACCAGCCGGCGCGAGCGGTCGCGCCAGTCCTTGGTGTCGGGGGCCGAGTAGATGCCGCCGAGTGCGTGCAGCACATCGGAGGCGTCGACGTCGCTGCGGATCGAGCCTTCCGCCACTGCCGCCTCGACCAGTTGCCGCAAGGCCAGCGACACCCGGCCCGACATGTCGGAGAACACGGCGGAATTCGTGTTGAACAGGATGCGCAGGCTGGCCGCCAGGCCGCGCTTGGTGGCGATGTAGTCGACGAAGCGCTGCATCCATTGCTCCAGCGCCACATCGGCCGAATGGTGGCTGGCGAGGTCATCGGCAGCCGCGCAGAGCGCCTCGACTTCACGCCGATAGACCACTTCGACCAGATGCTCGCGGGTTGGAAAATGCCGGTAGAGCGTGCCGATACCGACGCCCGCCTGGCGCGCGATCTCCTCCAGCGAGGCATCGACGCCGTGCTCGGCAAAGGCCGCTGCCGCGACCTCGACCAGCCGGTCGCGGTTGCGCTGCGCATCGGCGCGCAGCGGCCTTGGCGCTGCGGCTTCGCGCTTCTCGTCGGCAATTGCTTGCGACTGCTCGGTCAATTTTTTCTCCACTGTCGATATATGGGGGCTTGAACCCAAAGGGGTAAGCCCCCAACTAGATAAACGGAGGCGCCTCCGTTTCAGTGGAGCAGTCTTATCATATAATCAGGAGAGCCGGTATGTCACGTGTTGAGATTGTGAAGACTGAAGCATCCCCTGCCGGCTGGAGAGTCGGGGCGGCAGAGCTGCCAATCTTCCCCCTCGTGGGGGAGATGTCCGGCAGGACAGAGGGGGGCGCTCTCCCGCCAGCCTATCAAGGCCTGACCAACACCCGCTTGGAAAAGGTCTATTTCGACGCATGTAAATCGGGAACGTCGCATTCCTTCGCGCCCCCTCTGCCCTGCCGGGCATCTCCCCCACAAGGGGGGAGATTAGGCGCGCCGTCGCCTCTTCCCTTGTCCTCTCCCACTCGAGCCCATTTCAATCCCCTAGCGTCAAGCAACTGGAGCCAGACGCCTCATGACCGACCAAACCAAATCCACCACTATCCCAATCCGTCTCACCATCAACGGACACAGTCACGAACTGCAGGTCGAGCCGCGCGTCACGCTGCTTGACGCCTTGCGTGATCGCCTCGACCTGACCGGCACCAAGAAGGGTTGCGACCAGGGCCAGTGCGGCGCCTGCACGGTGCATGTCGAGGGACAGCGCGTGCTGGCCTGCCTGACGCTTGCAGCACAAGCCGAAGGCCGCGAGATCACCACCATCGAAGGATTGGCCGGCGACGACGGCACGCTTAACGCGGTTCAGGCTGCTTTCCTCGACCAGGATGCTTTCCAGTGCGGTTACTGCACGCCCGGACAGATCATGTCGGCGGTGGCCTGCATCCGCGAGGGCCATGCCGGCTCGGATGACGAAATCCGCGAATACATGGCAGGCAATCTCTGCCGCTGCGGCGCTTATCCGCACATCGTCGCCGCCGTGCGCCAGGCGGCACTGGAGGTCGCGTCATGAGGGATTTTTCGTACATTCGCGCCGATACACTCGACGCCGCACGCCAGGCAGCCGCCGTGCCCGGCGCCATGCTGCTTGCCGGCGGCACGACGCTGGTCGATCTCGCCAAATGCGGCGTGGCCGAACCCGAGAGCCTGGTCGACATAACCCATCTCAAAGGGCTCGACGCCATCAAGGTCGACGCTGACAGTGCCATGATCGGCGCGCTGGCCAAGATGAGCCTCGTCGCCGACAATGCCGAGATCAAGAGCCGCTTTCCCGCGGTCTCCGAAGCGCTGTGGCAGGCGGCTTCCGCGCAGCTGCGCAACATGGCGACCATCGGCGGCAATCTGATGCAGCGCACGCGCTGCCCCTATTTCCGCGATCCCGCGAATTTTTCCGCCTGCAACAAGCGCTCGCCCGGCAGCGGCTGCTCGGCGATCGGTGGCGTCACCCGCGGCCATGCCGTGCTCGGCACCAGCGACGCCTGCATCGCCATGTATCCCGGCGATCTCGCCACCGCGCTGGTCGCCTTCGACGCCGTGGTTCATCTTGGCGAACGCCAGGTTGCCGTCGACGACTTCTTTCCCCTGCCCGGCGCCACGCCCGACAGGGAACATGCCATCCAACCGGGCGAGATGATCACGGCCATCAGCATCCCGGCTTCAGCCGCCGCCCGGCGGTCGACCTATCTCAAGGTTCGCGACCGGCAGTCCTATGAGTTCGCCGCTGCAAGCGCCGCAGTCGGCATCGACTTCGAAGCCGATGGCCGCACCATTCGCGACCTGCGCGTCGCGCTGGGCGGCGTCGCGACGAAGCCGTGGCGGGCGCACGCCGTCGAAGCGGCGCTGAAGGGCAAGGTGCTCAGCGAAGACAGGGTGCGGGCGGCCAGCTTGCTCGCCGTGGAAGGGGCCATCGACCACGGCGCCAACCACTACAAGATCGAACTGGCGCCGCGCGTCGTCGCCCGCGCCATCCTCAAGACGGGAGCCATGGCATGACCATTCACGACCCCAGGACACGGCACGGCGATGCTTCGGACGGCACTGCCGATCAGGTTGGCGGGCGGCTGTCGCGCGTCGACGGCCCGGCCAAGATTACCGGTGCGGCAAAATACGCCGTCGAGCAGCAGCTCGACGGGCTAACCTACGGCGTTCTGGTCGAAAGCACGATCGCGTCAGGCAAGGTGCGCTCGATCGACACGTCAGCCGCCGAGGCGGCACCTGGTGTGCTCAAGGTGCTGACGCCGGACACCATCATGCCGCTGAAGACTGCATCGGACTGGTTCGGCACACCGCCGCCGGACAAGCCCTACTGCCCGCTGGCGCGCGATATCACCTTTTCGGGCCAGCATGTCGCCGCGGTCATCGCGGAGACCTTCGAGCAGGCCGTTGCGGCCGCAGCCCTGGTCAAGGTCAGCTATGACGAGACGCCGGCCATCGTCGACCTCAGCGACGCCAAGGCGGGCGACGGCATTCCGATCGCCGCCATGACCAAGGAATGGGGCGATGCGCAGGCCGCTTTCGCCGCTGCCCCGGTGCGCGTCTGCGGCGCCTATAACACGCCGCGCGAATACCAGGCGCCGATGGAGCCGCATGGCCTCATCGCCCGCTGGGAGGGCGACCGGCTGACCGTGTGGGAACCGAGCCAGTGGCTCGACGGTATGGCCCGCACCTATGCCGAATGGTTCGGCGTGCCGTTCGAAAATGTACGGCTGGTCTCGCCCTATATCGGTGGCGGCTTCGGCTCCAAGGCGCTGGCGCTCGGCCACGGCGCGGTAGCGGCTGCCGCAGCCAAGATGCTGGGACGGCCCGTGAGGGTGGTCATGACTCGGCCGCAGACTTTTACCGGCTATGGCGGCCGCGCCGCGACCCGCCAGACGGTGACGATCGGCGCCGACCGTGACGGAAAAATCCAGTCGATCGTGCATCGCGGCGTCAATGAAACGTCGATCGACGGCATGTGGGTCGAGCCGTTGGGCGTGGTCACCTCGATCATGTATGCGACGCCCAACTTCTCCTCGAAGCAGAATGTCGTGCGGGTGAATTCGGTGGTGCCTGGCGCCATGCGCGCGCCGGGCGAAAACCCTAGCGCCTTCGGCATCGAAAGCGCCATTGACGAGCTCGCCTACGAGGTCGGCATCGATCCGCTGGAGATCCGGCTGAGGAATTACGCCGAGCAGGATCCGCACGCAAAAAAGGCTTGGTCGACGCGGCAGTTGCGCGAGGCTTTCGCGGCTGGCGCCGAACGCTTCGGCTGGGCCCAGCGCACGCCCAAACCGCGTTCGATGCCCGATGGCAACCAGCTGATCGGCTGGGGCGTCGCCGCCGGCACCTATCCGGTACGGCGCGCTTACGGCGAGGCCATCGTGCGTATCCTTGCCAACGGCTCGGTCGAGGTCGAAAGCTCCTCGATCGACATGGGCCAGGGCACCTACACGATCCTGGCGCAGACGGCGGCCGAAACGGTCGGCGTGGCGGCCGACCAGGTCGTGGTGAAGCTCGGTGATTCCCGGTATCCCCGCGCCGGCGTAGCCGGTGGGTCGCGGCTGGCCGGCGTGATGACGGGCGCGGTCTACAAGGCGGCGACATCGGCGCTGGACCAGCTGGTCGGTCTGGCGATCAGCGATTCGCGCTCGCCCTTCCACGCGCTGCAGGCGAACACGCTGGTCGTCGCCAATGGCCGCATCAGGTCGCCGCGCGGCGATGGTCCCGATGTCTCGATCGCCGACCTGCTGGCCAGCGTCGGCCGCGACCGCATCGAGGCCACAGGCGACACCATGCCGGCGAACTCGACGGCCGCCGATCGCTACAAGAACTACACCACCATCGCGGCGGCACTGCCGCACACCGAGGGCGACTATTCGCGCCACTCCTGGTGCGCGCATTTCATCGAGGTGCGCGTCGACGAGGATTTCGGCACGGTGCGCGTGTCGCGCGTGGTATCGGCGCTGGATTCGGGCCGGCTCTACAACCCCAAGCTGGCCGAAAGCCAGTGGAAGGGCGGCATCATCATGGGCATCGGCCAGGCGCTGCTCGAAGAAGGCATTGTCGACCGCAGGCATGGCCGCATCGTCAACAACAATCTCGGCGACTATCTGGTGCCGACCAATGCCGACATCCCCGATATCGAGGTCATCTCGGTCGGCATTCCCGACCTGCACTCCTCTGTGCTCGGCGGCAAGGGTGTCGGCGAACTGGCCATCGTCGGCGTAGCGCCGGCGATCGCCAATGCGGTGTTCCATGCGACGGGAAAAAGAGTGCGGGACTTGCCGATCACGCTGGAGAAGTTGATCTAGGAAGCGGCGTGCGTAATCTCCCCCCTTGAGGGGGAGATGTCGCCGAAGGCGACAGAGGGGGTCGCCTCTCGTAGAGCGCCAACCTCCTTCCGCCGCAGTAGGTCGAGCCCAGTCGGACCGACCCCTTCTGCCCTGCCGGGCATCTCCCCCTCGAGGGGGGAGATTGGCAGCTCGACCGCCTCGGCTACCAGTCGAGCTTGAACACAAGCTTACCGAAATGCTGCCCGCCTGCCGCCATGTGCGCGTAGGCTTCGGCCGCCTGCTCCTGGCTGAACACCTTGTCGACGACCGGGTCGATCCGGGCGGCGGCGATGGCGCGGACGGCGGCGCGAAGGTCAGATACCGACCCGGTGTTGTTGCCGACCACCTTCAGCGCCTTGATGATGATCGGCAGCAGGTCGACCGTGGCCTCGGCGCCGGTGACGAAACCGATGGTGAACAGCGTGCCGCCAGGCGCGGTGGCGTTGACGGCGCGGGCGAAGGTGGCGGTGCCGGCGGTCTCGACGACGAGGTCGGCGCCGAGGCCGCCGGTCAGTTCCAGCACCTTGCCGTCCCAGTCGGGCATCGCGCGGTAGTTGATGAGATGATCGGCGCCGAGTGCCTTCGCCCGCTCCAGCTTCTCGTCCGACGAAGAAGTGATGATGACGGTTGCGCCGGCGGCTTTCGCCAGTTGAAGGGTGAAGATGGAGACGCCGCCGGTGCCGAGCAGCACGACGACCGAGCCCGGCCCGACATCGGCGGCGCGGACGGCGTTCCAAGCGGTGGTCGCGGCGATCGGCAGGGTCGACGCCGCCTCGAAAGAGAGACGAGCCGGTACCGGCACGAGCGAGTTGGCCGGCAGCGCGACATATTCGGCGAGCGACCCCGGCAGCGAAATTCCGCGCATCTGCGTCATGTCGTTAGGCCGGGGCGGACCGCCGATCCAGCGCGGCTTGGCATGGGCAACGACGCGATCGCCGACGGCGAAATCCGTAACGCCCTCCCCCAGCGCGACGATCTCGCCGGCGCCGTCGGCGACGGGAATGAGCGGAAAGCCGGGCACACGATAATTGCCGCTGGCCACCGCCACATCGACGAAATTCAGGCTCGCGGCGCGCTGGCGGATCAGCACTTCGCCGCGCTGCGGTTCAGGCGTGGCAATGGTGGTGGCGCGAAAGGCGTCCAGCTTGGCGGCGGTCAGTTCGATGGCTTTCATGGCTCACGCATTCCGGTTGAAGGGGTCGATCGTCAGGATTGAGTGAAGCTATCTGCTGCGCTACAAGCAGATAATCCGGAATCTTTACATATGAGTCCTGTGTTTCATGCAGCAATCACACGACCCCGCCAGCCTTGCCGAAATGGCCGCCTTTGCGGCCATCACCGAAGCGCGCTCCTTCACCAAGGCAGCGTTGCGCGTCGGGCGCGACCCGACGATCCTGTCACGCCGCCTGCAATCGCTGGAGCAGCGGCTCGGCGTGCGGCTGCTGCACCGGACCACCCGAAGCGTATCGTTGACGGAGGCGGGAGCGGAGTTCCTGGTGCGTGTCCGCGCCATCCTGGCCTCGGTAGACGAAGCTGAGGCTGCTGCTTCCGCGCATGCCAGCGGGGCTCCGCGGGGCTTGCTGCGGCTGGCGCTGCCGGGAACCTTTGGCCGTATGTGGATCGGGCCGCTGCTGCCGCAATTTCTAGCGACGTTCCCGGATGTCCGCATCGAGGCCGAGTTCTCCAACCGGTTCGTCAATCTCGTTGCAGAGAACTTCGATGTCGCCGTCCGTCTCGGCGCGCTGGAGGACTCGCGCCTGGTGGCGCGCAAGATCGCGACACGGCGGCGGTTGCTGTGCGCTGCTCCCTCCTACCTCGCCCGCAGGGGCACGCCGGAAGCGCCGGAAGCGCTCACAGAACACGCCTGCCTCGGCTTCTCCGGCTTCCAGACCTTTCCAACCTGGGAGATGACCGACAGTTCGGGACGTCGCGTCAACGTCGACGTCTCGGGGCCGATGGTTTGCGACGATGCCGAAGTGCTGGTCGAAGCCGCGGTGCAAGGCTTTGGCCTGATGATGAGCACCGACTGGCTGGTCGGACGCGAACTCGCCGACGGACGGCTGGTGCCGGTGCTGGCGGACTGGACGCTGGCCGACGAAGGCGCGGTCTATGTCGTCATGCCCTCGGCCAAGGGACAAGCCGCCAAGACACGCGCCTTCGCCGACTGGATCGGCAAGCGCTTCGCGCCGGAGCCGCCCTGGACGTCGAGGCCGGTCTCAAAGGCTTGATCAATGGGGCGGGCCGGGGCTAAGACGGCATGCCGCTGTCGCGAGGCCTTTTGTCCTGTTTGATCTCGTTGAATGTAGCTCGGAGGGCATCATGCAAAGTGCATTGGCGAAGTTCATCATGGCAAGTTCCGTTCTGGCCGCGCTGCAAGCCGCGCAGCCGGCTTTTGCCGCGTCCTGCAACTGGAGCGCCAAGATGGAAGAAGACGAAGGCGGCAGCGTGCTGACGGCTTCGGTGTGCGGCGGACCGAAGGCCGATGCGCATCTGATGCTGGTCTGTTTCGACAAGCCGTTGCTGAGCTACGATCTGGGCGCGGCCGGCCAGCAGCTGGAGCCCGGCATCAGCGCTTCCTTCACCTTCAAGGGCGGTGACAAAAGCGTGACCAAAAAGCTCGACCTCGAGGCCATGTATAATTACTTCACGGCTGAGCTGAGCAAAGACGATCCACTGCTCGGCTTGTTGCGCGGCAAGGGCGACGTCACGGTTACGGCCGACAAATATGGCGAGAACAGCTTTCCGCTGACGGGCTCGAGCGCTGCGATCGGTAAGGTGCTGGCGCAGTGCGGCAAAAGTTCGGCCGGCGAAGCGGACTGAAGCTCCCTACTTTCGACCACGCAGCTTGGTCCCGCGCCTCCATCAGGGCAAAGCCAAGCAGGTTCTCGCCGCGCCCGGTTTGCCGTTTCGCTCATCGACGGGGGCACGGGTTTGGAGGCGGCAATATGCGGCCTGAGTTTTCAACGCGAGCTGCGCTTTCCCTCCGGTGTCGCCACCAGCGAGGCGGCGGCGGCATTGGCCGTGGCGATCGCCGCTTCCATCGGATGGCCACGCGCGAGGCCTGCCGCGAAGGCGCCGACGAATTCGTCGCCGGCGCCATGGGTGCTGACGACCTTGACCGGGACGGCCGCCAGTGCGAAGGCCGCGCCGGTCCGGTCGCAATAGGCGACACCTTCGCCGCCGGCGGTGACGATCGCCGAGGGGTAGGCATCGATCAGCCGCCGCGCGGCTTCGGTTGCGCCGGCGAGCGTATCGACAACCGGAACGCCGGCCAAAAATTCCGCTTCGATGGCGTTGACGATGACGATGTCTATCAGCGCGGTCAATTCGGCCGACAGTGTTCGCGCCGGTGCGGCGTTGAGCACGACGCTGCCGCCGGATGCCTTCACCGCGCGCGCGGCAGCGATGTTGGCGGCATCGGGCACTTCGTTCTGCAGCAACAGCACTGCCGTCTGTACCACCACCTCGCCCGCAGCCGCGATGTCATCACCGCCCAGGGTGAGATTGCTGCCGGAGACGATGACCGCACCGTAGTCGCCATCGCTGTCGAAGATCGCCACGCTCATGCCGGAGCCTGCGCCTGCCGCCACGCGCACGAAGCGGCGATCGACGCCGGCGCGATCGAGATTGGCCAGCAGCACCGTTCCGAACACGTCGTCGCCGCCGGCGCCGATCATCGC